>NZ_JBEVLL010000078.1:0-5840 GCF_040509215.1 Devosia sp. | reverse complement strand
GCCAGCGTGTGCTTGCGCCATTCGACGTCGTCACGGCTCGGGAAATCCTCATGCGCATGGGCGCCGCGCGATTCGTGGCGGGCTTCAGCCGACACCACCGTCGCCATGGCACAGGCCATGAGGTTTTCGAGTTCGAGCGTTTCGACCAGATCGGAATTCCAGATCAGCGAGCGGTCGGTGACCTTAACATCGCCAAGACGCGAATAGATCTCGGTCATGGCAGCGACGCCATTCTTGAGCGAGGCATCGGTGCGGAACACGGCGGCATCGGTCTGCATGGTGCGCTGCATCTCGTCGCGCAGCTTTGCCGTCGGCTGGGAGCCATTGGCGTTGCGTAGGCGATCGAAGCGGGCGAGGATTTTTGCGTCCGAAGCGGCGTTGATGCCGGGGATGGGCGCAGCCTTGTCCATGACCTTGCCGGCGCGAATGGCGGCGGCGCGGCCAAAGACCACGAGATCGGTCAGCGAGTTCGAACCCAGGCGATTGGCACCATGCACCGAGGCACAGGCCGCTTCGCCCACGGCCATCAGGCCCGGCACGATACGGTTGGGGTCTTCCGGCGTCGGGTTGAGGACTTCGCCGTGATAGTTCGCGGGAATGCCGCCCATATTGTAGTGCACGGTCGGCAGCACCGGGATTGGCTCGCGCGTGAGATCGACGCCGGCAAAGATTTTGGCCGATTCGGTAATGCCCGGCAGCCGCTCGTGCAGGACCTTTGGATCGAGATGATCGAGGTGCAGGTAGATGTGATCCTTATTGGGACCGACGCCGCGGCCTTCGCGGATTTCGAGCGTCATGCAGCGCGAGACGACGTCGCGCGAAGCAAGGTCCTTGGCGTTGGGCGCATAGCGCTCCATGAACCGCTCGCCCTCGGAATTGGTGAGATAGCCGCCCTCGCCACGCGCGCCCTCGGTGATGAGAACGCCAGCGCCGTAGATGCCGGTGGGGTGGAACTGCACGAATTCCATATCCTGGAGCGGCAGGCCGGCGCGGGCCACCATGCCATTGCCGTCGCCGGTGCAGGTATGGGCCGAAGTCGCCGAGAAATAGGAACGGCCATAGCCGCCGGTTGCCAGCACGACCATTTTGGCGCGGAAACGGTGCAGCGTGCCATCGTCGAGCTTCCAGGCGATAACGCCCTGGCACTCGCCGTTCTCGCCCATGATGAGATCGAGCGCAAAATACTCGATGAAGAACTGCGCGTCGTTCTTGATCGACTGGCCATAAAGCGTGTGGAGGATGGCGTGGCCGGTACGGTCGGCGGCGGCACAGGTGCGCTGCACCGGCGGGCCATCGCCGAATTCGGTCATGTGGCCGCCGAACGGACGCTGATAGATCTTGCCGTCCTGAGTACGGCTGAAGGGCACGCCATAGTGCTCGAGTTCGTAGATCGCGGCCGGAGCCTCGCGTGCCAGATATTCCATGGCGTCGTTGTCGCCCAGCCAGTCCGACCCCTTTACGGTGTCGTACATGTGCCACTGCCAGCTATCGGGACCCATGTTCTGCAGCGAAGCGGCAATGCCGCCCTGGGCCGCGACGGTATGCGAGCGCGTCGGAAAAACCTTGGTGATGCAGGCAGTATTAAAACCCTGCTCGGCCATGCCGAGCGTCGCGCGCAGACCCGCGCCACCAGCGCCAACCACCACCACGTCGAATTCGTGGTCGATCAGTTCGTAATTGGCCATTTTGATCAACCCCAGAAGACGATTTTAAGCACGGCACCGGCGCCGGCGAGGCCGACGATGACGCAGAAGAGCGTGTTGAGCAGCATGGCGAGGCTATAGACACGGCCATGGAGGTAATCTTCCAGCGTATCGCGCATGCCGTTGCGCATGTGGATCGCGGCAATGGCGATCAGGAGGGCCAGCGGAATGCCGACAAAGGCATTGCCGATGACCGAGATCATGTCGGCGCGATCTTGGCCCGCAAGACGCACGACGATGAACAGCAGGAGGCCAAGGAAGACGACATTGACGAGGCCGGTGACGCGCTGGGTGATAAAGTGGCGCGTCGAGGCTTTCGCATCGCCATAGTGAACCTTGGGATTGGCGATCGTCTGGGGAGTGATGACAGTTTCACGCATGTTCAAGCCATCCACACAAAGACGGTCCAGATAAGAAGGGTGATGACCACCGAGGCGACGAGCGTGCCCCAGGCCATCAATTCGCGCTGGCCTGGCTCCATCATCGCGGCAAAGTCCCAGACCCAATGGCGCAGGCCACCGAGCATGTGGTGCACGAGGCTCCAGGTGAAGCCAAAGAGCACGATCTGGCCGAACCAGCTGCCATAGACGAGGTTGACGAGATTGAGCGCTTCCTGATCGGCAGCAGCGGCAACCAGCCAGATCGCCAGCAGCGCCATGCCGGCATAATTGGCAATGCCGGTGGCGCGATGGATGATCGACATGGCCATGGTAATGGTCCAGCGATAGATCTGCAGGTGCGGAGATGTGGGGCGGGCTCTGACCGACATGGGACTTTCCGGGGCCTTGGGTGGACGCCGGGGGCAACGTCCAGTTTGGAATAGTTCGAGATTACTACTCGCCAATTGTTACGAAATCAAAGACGTTTCCGGGATCGCTCCGGCGTTTTTGGCGAATACCGCACTTTGTTCGTATATCGCACAACATGTTCGCGGGACGCGCGGGAGGGTGGGGCGTTAGGCGTTGGAACGGTCGTTTGGAGAAGGACGCGCTTTTGACGAAGCGCCGTCCAAGAGACCGCACTCCCCCTCATCCCAACCGAATTTGCCCGGCAAATTCGGTGATGCTGCGCGCCACCTTCTCCCCGATGGGGAGAAGAACAGATCGGCGATAACCTGTTATTCCTCGCCCCATCGGGGAGAGGGTGGATCGCGCGTAGCGCGAGACGGGTGAGGGCGCTTCGGTTCGGGTCGAACCCTTGGCTTGTCGTCATCGCCGGGCTGATCCCGGCAATTCATTTCGCCGCCGTATGGACAACCGGGACAAGCCCGGTGGTAACGATCATCGAGGCATAATAGGCGGATTCAAAAATCGCTGGTCAGGCCCTTGATCTCCCAGTCGCCGTAGCGGCCAGGCTCCAGACCACCGCGGCCGCCCTTTTCCTTCGGCGCCATGGCGCCGGCGGCGTCGATCTCGTTGCGGCGTGCTTCGGCTTCCGCGAGGGCACGCTGGGCAGCGGGGGTGAGAATCTTGGGTTCGGCTTCTGCCGGAATGTCTTGCGGCTCGGTGCTATCGGTCATGGTCGGGTTCGCATTACAATATGGTCATGCGCTTGCAGGGAACGCTTCGCCACACAACATAATTGTTCGAAGAGACCAACCCAAGGGGTTTTGATGTTCAACGCCTTCCGCACCTTTGTTCTTATCGCGGCCATGACCGCCCTGTTCATGGTGGTCGGCTATTTTATCGGCGGCACCGGGGGCATGATGATTGCCCTGCTATTCGCCGCCGGCACCAATCTCTTTGCCTACTGGAATTCGGACAAGGTCGTGCTGCGCATGCAGAATGCGGTGCCCGTGGCGCAGAGCCAGGCGCCCGAGCTTTATGACATGGTCGAAACGCTGTCGAAGCGCGCCGGCATCCCGACGCCGGCCGTCTATGTCATCCAGTCCGACCAGCCCAATGCCTTTGCCACCGGCCGCGACCCCAACAATGCCGCCGTTGCCGTTTCGACGGGCCT
The DNA here is from genome assembly GCF_040509215.1 of Devosia sp. Taxonomy (GTDB): domain Bacteria; phylum Pseudomonadota; class Alphaproteobacteria; order Rhizobiales; family Devosiaceae; genus Devosia. Next base: position 2,178 of record NZ_JBEVLL010000078.1, on the reverse strand, counting down.
CCTGCGCCAGCTCGAAACGCGCGAAGTCGCCGGCGTCGTCGCCCACGAACTGGCCCATATCCGTTCGCGCGACACGCTGACCATGACGATCACGGCGACGCTGGCTGGCGCTGTTTCCGCGCTCGCCCAGTTCGGCCTCTTCTTTGGTGGCGGCAATAACAGGGACAATCCGCTTGGCGGCATCGGCGCGCTGCTGATGGTTTTCCTCGCGCCCGTCGCCGCCATGATGGTGCAGATGGCTGTGAGCCGGACGCGCGAATATGAAGCCGACAAGGACGGCGCCGAAATTTCGGGCGATCCGCTGGCTCTGGCCTCGGCACTCAACAAGATCGCGACCCTTGCCGGTCGCCAGGTCAATGTCGCGGCCGAGCGCAACCCGGCCATGGCGCATATGTACATCGTCAACCCGCTTTCGGGCGCCCGGATGGACAATCTCTTTTCCACCCATCCCGATACCGGCAATCGCATCGCCGCATTGCAGAGGCTTGCAGGCGAGATGCGCGTGGACGATAAGGGCCGCAGACCCGCGCCCCGTCCGCAGCCCGCTTCGAGTGGCCGCGATACCGGCGGCGGCTGGCGGGTGCCAAGTGCAGGCCGTGGCGAAGACGATAGCGGCGTGCGCGGTCCTTGGGGATAGCAGGCTTTGCGTGCCGGTTTCCCGATCTGCGATGCGAGTAGGGTGACACGTGACGAAAAAACCGGATCCGGCGGGCTTAAAACTGCGTCTCCTTGCCGCCCAGAGGCTGCGCGCCGTTCTCGGTGGTGAGCATTTTGTCCCCCTCTCCGCCGCAGAGCTGCCCGATGGCCGCGACCGCTCGCTCGCCAATCGGTTGATCAATACGGCGCTGCGCCGTCATGGCCAGATCAACGCCATGCTCCCAGAATTGCTCGAAAAGGGCATGCCGGCCAAGTCCGGCACGTTTGAAGCCGTGCTGCGCCTGTCGCTGGCTCAGCTCGTCTTCCTGCCCGATATCGGCGCTCACAGCGCACTGTTCCTGGCCGTCGAAGCCACCAAGCGCGATGCCAAGGCCCGGCATCTTTCGGGCCTGATGAACGCCGTCTTGCGCCGCGCCCAGTCCAATTCCGCCCGCTATGGTCTGCTGGAAGACAACCTGCTGCTCCCCGCCGCGCTCCGCGAAAAGTGGGAACAGGCCTATGGCGCCGACGCGGTTGCCCGCTTTGTCGATGGCCTCCTGGATGGCGCTCCCCTCGACCTGACCCTCAAGACCGAGGATGGGGAATTGGTCGAAGCGCTGGGCGGCGAAAAGCTCATCGCCGACTCCATCCGCGTCGAAACCCGCGATCGCCCCGTTGATGCCCTGCCCTTTTATGACGAAGGCCGCTGGTGGGTTCAGGACGTGTCCTCCGCCCTGCCCGCCCGTCTTCTCGCCGCCAAGGCTGGTGGCACGGTGCTCGACCTTTGCGCCGCGCCCGGCGGCAAGACGGCTCAGTTGGCCAAGGCCGGCTATGTGGTAACGGCGCTCGATAGCGACGGCACCCGTCTCGAACGCCTCAATGAAAATATGCGCCGACTTGGCTATGCGCCAACCGTCGTCGAAGCCGACGCGACCAATTACATCGCAGCCGAACCATTTGACGGCATTCTGCTCGACGCTCCCTGTTCCGCCACCGGCACCTTCCGCCGCCACCCCGAGGTCCTGTGGCATCGCAGCGCGGCCGATATCGCTGGCCGGGTCAAACTGCAGCAGGGCATCTTTGCCCGCGCGGTGAAGAACCTCGCCCCCGGTGGCAGCCTCGTCTATTGCGTCTGCTCGCTCGAGCCCGAAGAGGGCGAGGCCATGGTAGATTGGGCGCTCAAGGCGTTCCACAATCTCGAACTTCACCCCGTCACACCAACCGAATTGCCGGGTCTTGAAGGCGCCGTTACGCCAGACGGCCTCGTCCGCACCCTGCCCTCAATGGCGCCCAATGGCGTTGAAGGCGGCATGGACGGCTTCTTTGTGGCGCGCTTCCAGCGCAAGCTCTAGCTTGTCGCCGGCGCCAGCCCTAGCTGGTCGCCAAAGCAAGCCCTAGCTTGCCGCCGACGCACAGGCTAAGTCTGTGGGGCACGAAGTTTTACAGCCTCAAATCTATCCTCCGCTGGGCAAATCACGACATATTCACTAGACGCTTCATCATTGTGCGGCCGGTGCCGCGTCTTGGAAGGTTCTTTCAGTG
>NZ_JBEVLL010000077.1:0-4552 GCF_040509215.1 Devosia sp. | reverse complement strand
GCCAGCGTGCTAGACGATTTGCCGCTCTTTGCCCATCAGCCCGCCCCGGCGCCGAAGAGCAAGGATCCCATCCATGAAGCGCTCGATGCCGTCCGCCCCGACGATATGACGCCCAAGCAAGCCATCGAAGCGCTCTACGAATTAAAGAAATTACGCGATGACGCTCGTCGACGCTGAAGCAAAGCCGCGCAAGGCGCAATTCGCTCTCAAGACCGCCGATACCATCCTCGTCGAGCTCGACGCGGTGGTGGGTGATCAACCGGCCAAGTCGCCGGCGGCCCGCACCGCCGTTCTTGCTCATATTCGCCAGACCCTGGCCGAGGCACGGATGGATGCCGAGGCGGAACTGATCGCGACCAACAAGGGGACGCGCTGCGCGCAAAACCTCTGTTCGGCCGAAGACGAAATCATCACGGCCGTCTACCTCTTTGCGACGACGCGCGTCTATCCGGTCGACAATCCCTCGGGCGCCGAGGCAATCGCGCTCTCCGCCGTGGGTGGTTATGGCCGCGGCACGCTGGCGCCGGGCTCCGACATCGATCTGCTGTTCATCCTGCCCTACAAGCAAACCCCCTGGGGCGAGCAGGTCACCGAATATATTCTCTATATGCTCTGGGACCTTGGCCAGAAAGTCGGTCACGCCGTCCGATCGGTCGACGAATGCATCCGCATGGCCCGCGCCGACATGACGGTGCGCACCGCCACGCTCGAAGCGCGTTTCCTGACGGGCGACAAATCGCTCTTTGACAACCTCGTAAAGCGCTTCGAAACCGAGATCATGCCCAAGACGGGGCCGGAATTCATCGCTGCCAAAATGGCCGAGCGCGATGAGCGCCACCGGCAAATGGGCAATACGCGCTATGTCGTCGAGCCCAATATCAAGGACGGCAAGGGTGGCCTCCGCGATCTCAATACGCTCTTCTGGATCGGCAAGTATTTTTATCAGGTCAAGACCAGCCACGAGCTGGTGGCCAAGGGTGTCCTCACCGACGCCGAATATCGCCTCTTCCAGCGCGCCGAGGATTTTCTCTGGGCCGTGCGCTGCCACCTCCACTTCGTCACCCATCGCGCTGAAGAGAAGTTGACCTTCGACGTTCAGCCCGACCTTGCCCGCCGCATGGGCTATGCCGAGCGCATCGGCATGCTGGGTGTTGAGCGTTTCATGAAGCGCTATTTTCTCGTCGCCAAGGACGTCGGCGACCTGACCCGCATCATCTGCGCCAGCCTCGAATTCCGCCACGCCAAGGATATGGATATTGTCGGCCGCGTGCTGGCCCCGTTCCGCGCCGGCAAGACCAAGATCAAGGGCGAGACCGATTTCGTCATCGACACGGGTCGCCTCAACGTCGCGACAGCCGATACCTTCGAGAAAGACCCGGTCAATCTCATAAAGATGTTTATGGTGGCTGGGCGCGAGGAACTGCTGTTCCATCCAGATGCCATCAAGCACATCCGCGACAGCCTCAGCCTGATCGACAACAAGCTCAGGAATGACCCGAAAGCCAACGGCTATTTCCTGACCATTCTGACCAGTCCGCTCTATGTCGAGCGCATCCTGCGCCAGATGAACGAGAGCGGCGTGCTCGGCAAGTTCGTGCCCGATTTCGGCAAGATCGTCGCGCTGATGCAGTTCAATATGTACCACCACTATACGGTGGACGAGCACTTGATCCGCGCTGTGGGCTGCATGGCCGATATCGCCAATGGCGGGCTCCGTCAGGAACTGCCGCTGACCCACGAATTGCTGCCGCAGCTCAATGACACGCGGCTCCTCTATGTGGCGCTCTTTCTCCACGATGTCGCCAAGGGGCGGCCCGAAGACCATTCCATCGCCGGCGCCCGCATCGCCAGGAAGCTCTGTCCGCGCTTTGGCCTCAATGCCGCCGAAACCGATACAGTCGCCTGGCTGATTGAATATCACCTGCTGATGAGCGAGATCGCCCAGGCTCGCGATATTCAGGACCCCGAAACCGCCAAGGCCTTTGCCGATGTGGTGCAATCGCCGCAGCGTCTGGCGCTGCTGATGATCCTCACCGCCTGCGATATTCGCGCGGTGGGTCCGGGTACCTGGACCGGCTGGAAGGGCTCGCTCCTCCGCGCGCTTTACTACGCGACCGAGCCACTGCTCTCCGGCGGCCATAGCCAGGTCAGCCAGTCCGACCGCGTACAAGCCGCCAAGGAAGCGCTCGCTAACGCCCTGACTAAATGGGCGCCGGCCGAGGTCGAAACCTACGCGGCGCGTCACTACGATCATTATTGGCTGCGTGCCGAGCCTGAACTGCAGATCGAGCACGCCCGCATGATCCGGCAGGCCGACGAGGCCAACCAACCCTTTGCCGGCTCGATCCGGGTCAAGGCATTTGAGGGCATTACCGAGGTCAGCTTCTATACGCCCGACCACCCGCGTCTTCTGTCGCTGATCGCCGGCGCCTGCACCATGCAGGATGCCTCCATTATCGGCGCGCAGATCTTTTCGACCCGCGACGGCCGCGCCATCGATACGTTCCGCCTGCGCCGCTCCTTCACCTCCGATGAGGATGAGAAGGTCCGCGCCACCCGCATCATCGATACGGTCAAGCAACTGCTTCAGGGCAAGCGCACCGTGCTGATCGATCTGGGCAAGGAATCGCGCCACAACAAGCGCCTGAAACCCTTCGCGCTGCCGGCGCAGGTTTCGGTGTCCAATGCCATCTCGGAAAAGTTCACCGTCATCGAGGTCTCCGGCCTCGATCGCATCGGTCTTCTCTATGCGTTGACGCGCGAAATCTCTGATCTCAATCTCACCATCGGTTCCGCCCATATCGGCACCTATGGCGAGAAGGCCGTCGACGTTTTCTACGTCACCGACCTGACGGGCCAGAAGATTCACGTGAAACAGCGGCAGCGCAAGATCTATGGCGCGCTGATGGATGTCTTTGAACGCCCCGAGGAGAAGAAGGCGGCGAATGGCTGATCTGCCTCTTTGAGCCTTTTTCGCAATTTCTTCTCGGTCGGCGCCTGGACACTGGTCAGCCGGGTCTTTGGGCTTGTCCGCGATGCGCTGATGGCCGCCGTGCTGGGCGTCGGTCCGGCGGCTGACGCCTTCAACGCTGCCTTCCGCTTCCCCAATCTTTTCCGGCGGCTCTTTGCCGAGGGTGCCTTTAATACTGCCTTTGTGCCGATGTTCTCCGGCGCGCTGGAGCAGCAGGGCGACGAGGGCGCGAAACTGTTGGCCTCCAAGATCATGAGCTGGCTCGTCGCCATGCTGGTCGTTGTGACCATCGTGGTCGAAATCTTCATGCCGCAGATCATGGTCGCCTTCGTTCCTGGTTTCGTCGACGACCAACAAAAGTTCGACCTTACCGTGTTGCTGACGCGGATCATGTTCCCCTATCTCGCCTGCATGTCGCTGATGGCGGCCTATGGGGCGATCCTTAATTCGCTGAGCCGCTTCTTTGCCGCCGCCTTCGCGCCGGTCCTGCTCAATCTCGTCAATATCGCCGCGCTGATCCCGCTCGCCACCTTCTGGATTCAGGATCCGCAAGGCGCCACGGTCTGGGTCGCCATCGCCAGCATGCTCGGCGGCATAGCCCAGCTTTGGCTCGTCTGGGTGGCGATCGAACGCACGGGATTCCGTCCCGATTTTCGCCTGCCGCGCTTCGATGCGGAGGTCCGGCACTTCTGGGTGCTGGCCATCCCGGCGATCCTGACGGGCGGCATTACCCAGATCAATATTTTCGTCGGCACCATCATCGCCTCCGGCGCCGACAGTGCGATTTCCATCCTCTCCTATGCCGATCGTCTATATCAGTTGCCTTTGGGTATCATCGGCATCGCCATTGGCACGGTGCTGCTCCCCGAGCTGAGCCGTCACCTCAAGGGTGGGCGCAAGGCCGAGGCGCTGGCGAGCCAGGAACAGTCCCTCTTCATCTCCATGTTGCTGACCATGCCGGCGGCCGCCGCCCTGATCGGCATGTCTGAACCCATCGTGCGGCTGCTGTTCGAACGCGGTGCCTTCGATGCTTTGGCGACGAAGCAAACGGCCGAAGCGCTTGTTGCTTTCTCCGCCGGGCTCCCCGCCTATGTGCTGATCCGCGTCCTGCAGCCGGGCTTTTTCGCCCGCGAGGATACGGTCACTCCGACCATTTTCGCTGGCGTCAGCGTCGCCGCCAATATCGGCATTTCGCTTCTGCTGTTTCCAACCATGCTTCACGTCGGCATCGCCATCGCAACGGCCGTGTCGTCCTGGATCAATGTCGTCTTGCTGGCGGCGACCCTCGGCATTCGCGGACATTTTTCCCTGCCGCGCAGCCAGTGGTGGGGCCATATCATGATCGTGCTGATCAGCTCCGCGATGGGCCTGAGCCTGATGCTGCTGGCCAATCACGGCGCTCACCACATCGCCGCGGGCTCCCCGCTCTGGCGGCAGGTGGCGGTGGTTGGCGCGCTCATCGCCTATGGCGCCGTGTTCTATTTTACGCTCATCCACGTCACCGGCACGCAACGCCTCGGCATGCTGATGCGACGCCTGCGTCGCTCCCGGTGATGGTTTCCAATCGGCTCGGCTCCGTAT
>NZ_JBEVLL010000076.1:0-48347 GCF_040509215.1 Devosia sp. | reverse complement strand
CCAATCGGCAAAGCTATGGGCGTTTCGCCCTTGTTCAGTACCAGTTCCATACCGATGTTAGCCCGTGCTTCCAGCGTGCAGACTTGGGAAGGATGCTGCCCGACCTCGCCGCCCGCGACCGCCTCTCGCTGGTTGCGCAGGACCTCGCCGATCTTGGTATTGCCATTCCTGAGACAGTAGCGTCCCCGGCTATCACCGATTTGCCGACAGCATTGGGCTGGCTCTACACCGCAGAGGGCTCGAACTTGGGCGCCGCGATCCTTCTCAAGGAAGCAAAGAAGCTTGGCCTGGGTGAGACTTTTGGCGCCCGTCACCTTGCAGGGCATCCCGATGGGCGTGGTCTGCACTGGCGTGAGTTCACAGCGGCAATGAATGCGGCCCCCCTGAGCACCGACGAAAACGACCGGGTCGCGGAAGGTGCGGTCGCTGCTTTCGCCCACGTTCGAAGCCTGGTGGACCTTTATCTCTTCAGTGAACGTTGACCGGGCCGGCGTCGCTCTTTCGGTTCTGATGCGCACACCTAGCCAAATAGCCAGCCGCCGAGGATGCGTGACGGCAGCAGGGTGAAAAAGCCTGCCGTCAGCAAGGCGCCCGCCGTGAGGCCGCGGGCAAAGCCGCGATGCGTCCTGATGTCGCCGCGCCTGGCCGCCCATACCATCGTGGGGACACAGATGATGGTGAAAGCCGAAAGGCCGTGGATCAGACTGAAATTGCCATGATTAAGCTCGCGGATATCGAAGGATATCAAAGCGGTTCCAAACAAGAGCAGAGCCCAGATCCTGCCGATGACCCTGTGCACGAGATCGCCTTTTCGCCGCAGCAACTGAACCGGAGCCATGGCCAAGGCGAGCACAACGGTCGCCAGATGTGCCCAGACAACGGGGCTGAGCTGACCCCAGTGCTCAAAGCCGCGAAGCAGGGCAACGAGAACTGCAAGGATGAGAAGGGCTCCGGCCAGAGCGAGGACCTTGTCGGCTATGTCTGCGCTTGCGCCTTGGCCGAGGTGAGAGGTATTCGTCATTGGCTGCTTCCGGCGTAAGTGGAGCGTCAAAATAGAATTGATGGACTGCTAGCTTTGCGGCTGGCGGCCAAAGCGCCCGGCCAGGATGTTCGCGGGAATGAGAAGCAACCACGACAACTGCGCCAGCCGGGGATCAAACAGCGCAATGGGGATGGACAGGCAAAAGACCAGCGCCGGGGTGAGGATGGACAGCATCGCCTTTATCATGGCGTCGTGCTGCGTCTCTGCCAATCCCGCCCTCATGGCGTAGAAGGTCATTGCTCCAGATGTCAGCGAGATTGTCGCCACCGTTCCTGCATAAAGGATCGTGGCGAGCCGCTCTCCGCTCTGAGCAAGGACATCCGTTGCGAACGGCATGAACCCTATCTCGCAGAGGAACAACATGTTGAGCCAGACCAGGGCCTGCGAGTGGCGCGTGATATGCGTGAACTTTGACCTATGGCCCAGCCAGAAGACGCCGATAACCAGGAAGCTCAGCAGATAGGCCCGATATTGCGGGGAGAGGTCGAGCAGTGCTTGCCACAGCGTCGCGTCGGTCCATGGTACAGCGCTGTCCGGTAGCCGGATTTCAAAGGCCATCAGCGTGATAGTGATGGCGATAACGCCGTCGCTGAATGTTATCAGGCGATCGTTTTCGTTGCTCTTCACGCGGGGCTCCTTCTGGACAATGCGGCCATTGTCGAAGAAGTCATTAGGGCCCAACTCGCTCATGGGCATCCTCATTTATGGTGATCGCGAGGGGTTCCGCCCAAGATCAGTGTTAAGGCGATCAGAAACCCTCGCGCGGCTCATTCTGCCAAAGCACCCGTCGGCTCCTCCGTTTTGATAGGCGTGACCTTCCTGTCACTCCGGCTCAGCGATGAGCGCTTTCACCCGTCGTGCAAAGGCGTCCATCTGGAAAGGTTTGGTCATGACGTGCATGCCGGCATCTAGGTGCCCGTGGTTTAGCACCGCATTTTCCGCATATCCGGTGATGAACAGGACTTCGAGGTTCGGCCGCGCCTGCCGAGCGGCGTCTGCCAATTGACGCCCATTCATTCCGCCGGGTAGGCCGACGTCGGTGATCAGCAGGCTTATTTTTCTCTGCATGGAAAGCAGCTTCAGAGCCGAGGCGGCGTCGCCGGCTTCGACAACCTCATAACCCAATTCCTCGAGCTGCTCCGCGGCGAGCATGCGGATCAGCGGCTCGTCGTCCACGAGCAGGATGGTCTCGTTGCCATCGGCGCGCGGTGTCTCCTCGACAACTTCCGGGTGCTCGGCGTCGGCTTCTGCCTCGTCCATATGACGGGGCAGGTAGATGCAGATCATCGTCCCCTTGTTGAGCTCGGAGTAGATCCGGGCCGCGCCACCAGACTGGCCGGCAAAGCCATAGACCATGGATAGGCCCAGGCCCGTTCCCTGGCCGATCGGCTTGGTGGTGAAGAACGGATCGAACGCGCGGGCGATGATATCCGGAGCCATTCCCGTGCCGGTGTCGGAGACACAGAGGGACACATACTGTCCTGGCTCCAGCCCACGCATCCGCGCGGCCTTCTCGTCCATCCAGCGGTTCGATGTTTCAATGGTCAGGCGTCCGCCATCTGGCATGGCGTCGCGGGCATTAATGCAAAGGTTCAGTAGCGCGTTCTCGAGTTGTCCCACATCGACAAAGCTCGTCCAGAGCCCCGCAGCACCCACCGTCTCGACCTTTATCCCGGGGCCAACACTCCTCCCGATCAGATCGAGCATACCGTCCACGAGGCGGTTGATGTTGACCGGTTTGGGATCGAGAGTCTGACGGCGGGAAAAAGCGAGGAGACGCTGGGTGAGCCCCGCAGCTCGCCGCGTGGCTCCAACGGCACCAGCGATATAGCGATCGAGGTCTGCGAGGCGTCCTTGTGTCAGACGCGTCGACATGGCCTCAAGACTGCCGCTGATCCCGGCCAGAATATTGTTGAAGTCATGGGCCAACCCGCCGGTGAGCTGGCCTACCGCCTCCATCTTCTGGCTGTGGCGAAGCGCTTCCTCCGCCGCCATCAGCTCCGCGGTGCGATCCTGAACCTGGCTTTCCAGCGTGGCGTTAAGTTGCGCCAAGGCGATCTCCGCTTCGCGCCGGGCGGTGATATCCTGGAACAGCACCGCCACCAGCTTGCGCTCGGGAGGCTCGATGCGAATGGCAGCCAATTCCAGAAAGCGGCCCGTGGCCACGAGCTCCTGCTGGAACCGGATGGGTATGCCGGTGCGCAGCACGCCCCCATAACGTTCCACCCAGGCGTCAGCTTCCTCGCCAACCATCTCACGCAGCTTCTGCCCCACCACATTGGGAATGCCGGCGTGCCGTTCATAGGCGGCATTGGCTTGAATATGGATGTAGTCGCTGTCGGGGCCATGCGGCCCGTCGAAGAAGCGAATTATACAGAAGCCTTCATCGATGGCATCGAACAGCCCTTTGTAGAGATCCTCGCTTTCGCGCTGCGCCCGCTCGGCGAGCGTGCGCGCCGTAACGTCGGCACCTTCAACGAAGATGCCGGTGACGGCGCCATCCGGTCCGCGCAATGGCTGATAGACGAAGTCGAGATAATGCTCCCGAGGCGGCGATGACGGCGTCTGTTGCGCAAAAAATGGTGCGCCTTGGGCGGTATAGGGCTCGCCGGTGCGGTAGACCTGATCGAGAATCCTCACAAACCCTTGCGAGGCCGCGTCAGGCAATGCTTCGGCCACAGTGCGACCCACCACGTCACGGCCACCGATCAACCTGAGATAGCTGGGGTTGGCCGCCTCATATCGATGCTCGGGGCCGCGCAGAAGCGCCATGAAGGTCGGCGCTTGCTCAAACATCATGGTCAGGATTGGGGCTATTTCCCCGCCACTATTGTCCAAGTCTGCCCCCAGAGTTGCTCGGCCCGCGGCTGCTCGCGCGGGGTATCAGCAGCCAAAAACGCCCGACCTCGACCAGAGTTCCGAAAATATGCCGTCGGTGAAAGGAATTTGGCTGTCAGGGTTTATGCATGCCGGTGGGCGTCATTGCATGCGGGCATGGCTGGGCGATTGCCTCGCGATGAGAACACCCAAACAGAGCGCCTTCTTTCGGAAAAGAACCTAGAAACGCCCAACGCACCCAAAACGACTCGTCCAATTGCGGACGTTGTTGGCAGAAGGTGACGTGTCTTAACTGGCTGACGCCTGTACTTCGAGGCGGCGTTCCCTAGGACATCATCTCGGTTGCGGCCTGCGCCACTTCCGAAGCCCTGTAGGGTTTTGGAAAGAACCGACTTTCGCTCGGCAGGTCTTCCTCGCTGACGGTTCTATGGCCGGAGGTGACGATGATTTTTATCGGCGGCCACCGTTCCCGGACGGCCCGCGCCAGTTTCAAACCATCCATGCTTCCGGGCATGTCGATATCAGTGAAGATCACTCGGAGTTCCGGATTCTCTGAGAGGATGACAACGGCTTCGTCGGCATTGCTCGCCTCAAGAACCACGAAGCCAAGTTCTGCCAGCCTGTCGACGATATCCATCCTGACCAGAAATTCGTCTTCGACGACGAGGATTGAAATTGGCGGAGACATCGGACGTCCATGGTTTGGCCAGCGGTACTCCGCCGTCACTCTCAATGCACCAAATCAAATTTGGATGCGTGCCCGCCAAAACATATCTGACAATGTCAACCGAGGCGAAAGCTAGCTCAATCTCAACTTGGCTTCGAAAACGGCGCCGCCGTCGTTGCGGAAAACATGTTCTCCTTCCAGCTGAGACACGACACCCTTGATCAGTCGCATACCCATGCTGCCTGTCCGCCCGCCTTCCGGTAGGCCGACGCCATTGTCTCGAACGATGAGCGTCGCCATTCCATCTGCTGCTGGAGAGAGGGAGATGGAAATATGTCCCTTCACGCCCGCGCCAAACGCATACTTCAAGCAATTGGTGACAAGTTCACTCAAGAGCAGGGCGAGCGGCGTAGCCTCGTCCCGGCCGATCTGAACCGAGGCCAACTCGTAGCTGACCTCCGCGTCGGAGCCATAGGCGACCACCACCTCATCGACGATCGCAGGGATCAGATCCTTGGCATCAACGCTGACGTAGCGGTCGTGCTTGTAAATATGCTCGTGCATCGCAGCCATTGCCGAAAAGCGGGATCGAAGGTCGCGTTTCGCGGCATCCGGAATGTCTTGCATCCCCACCAGGGCCTGAATGGACTGCATGTTGTTTTTGATACGATGGTGGATTTCCTGAAAGAGCATGGTCATGTCTGCAGCCTGACGAGAGTCCCGCCGTAGCAGGACAACGATCCACCAGCATCCTAGGGCCAGACCGACGACGATCGGCGATACGATGATAAGAACGGTCAGAACGGCCGCTCGAAATGAATTCCAAACCGCTGTTGATGCGACGGAGGCCAGCGCGACAATCGACGTTCCCTCGACCTGGCTGTAACTCACGACCCGCGCGATACCATCGACGGGCGAACTGGCCGAAGTGTATGTTCCTTGCGCACTTGCCGGCAGGTACTCTGTAAAGAGGGGCATGGCGGACAGGTCGACAGCACCATCAGGGGCCGGAAAGCGCGCCATCAGCTGCCCATCGTCGCGAACCAGACCAATTGTGGAGCCGGCATCGAGATCGAGCGTGCCCGCGAGGTCAGCGAGTAGCTGATCAGAATACGAAACCATGATTGCACCGGCGAAGGCGCCATTCCGCTCGACGCGTTTGCTGAAGACGAAGATGTGGTCACCGGTCAGGCGGCTGACAATCATCGGAGAAGTATAGAAATCGGCACCATCACGCAGTGACGTAAAGTACTCCCGGTCTGCCACGGAGATCGCGCTTGCGCCGGGCACAGTCGCATAGATCGTGTTGGCCTCGGGATCGATGACATAGACCTCAACCACCGAAGGCAACCCGTCCAGCACCGCTTGAATGGACTCGCTGTTGCCCAGCATCTGCGGCCCCAGGGCCGTATCCACGCGTCGCAATGTCTGGTTGGCGACTTCGCTTATCCAATAGGCGTTGGTTGCGACGACCTGGGCGGCCGCTCGCGAGCGATCCTCCAGACTTTGCTGTGTCTGACGAACGCCAGCGGCGATGAAATAGGCAAAGATCGAAACGAAGAGGGCGAGAAAAACCAGCATCAAGCCGATCGCGGCATGAATTGCCGACACTGATGCCCAGCGCTCACCTAGAAACCGGCGCAGTTCTGCCTCCCAAGAGCGTCGCTTTGGCCCGCAACAACCGAGCTCAACCCCAGCACAACAAATCACGTACCGGTCTTCGGTGCCAGACTTTCCCAAAGTTCGTATCACCCGCGCTGCTCGGTCGACGAGAAGCATCCGGTAACGACGCACTTGGATGCCATGCGGCGAGAACGGCAGTGCATCGCGACCAACCGCTGTCGGCGGAGAAGGTGGTTGGGTGAAATGAATTCTCAGGTCTTCAGAACAGCAGCTATCTACCGGACCGGCATCCAGGAGGACATCTTCTGCCCCACGGAACACGGCGTGCATCCATCGCAGCGCCGGCGAACATAGTGTTGGAGAATGACTATGGCACTGAAGGATATCATCAAGGGTTCGGTGGGCTTCGGCTCGGCGCCGCTGGGAAATATGTTTCGGGAAATTCCCGAGGCCGAAGCCCGCGAAACCGTGGAAGCGGCATGGGATAGCGGCATTCGGTACTTCGACACCGCCCCATTCTACGGCGCAGGACTTGCCGAGTTGCGGTTGGGACAGGTGCTCAGCGACAAGCCGCGGTCGGACTATGTGATCAGCACCAAGGTCGGACGGCTCATTCTAGACGAGGTCGAAGACGTCAGCACGCGCGATCTCGGCGAGAAGGGCGAGGTCTTCAAGTTTGGCAGACCCAACAAAATCGTCAATGATTACTCGGCTGACGCAACGCTGCGCTCCATCGAGGACAGCCTCAAAAGGCTTGGGATCGACAGGATCGACATCGCCTTTGTGCATGACGTGGCTCAGGATTTCTACGGCGACGAGTGGCTTTCCGTCTTCGAAACCGCGCGCAAGGGAGCGTTTCGGGCCCTTGATCGCCTGCGCGATGAAGGTGTCATTGGTGCCTGGGGACTAGGCGTGAACCGTGTCGAGCCGATCGAACTGATACTTGGCCTTGATGAACCTCGGCCTGACGGATTCTTGCTTGCCGGTCGGTATTCGCTGCTCGATCATGATAAAGCGCTGGAGCGCGTCATGCCGGCCGTCGCGGCCGAGGGATTGGGTATCATCGTAGGCGGACCATACAGCTCGGGCGCCTTGGTTGGTGGACCGAACTTTGAATATGCGCCCATAACGCCGGCGATCCGGGACAAGGTGGCGTGGATCAAGGCCAGTGCCGAACAGCATGGAGTATCCATGAAAGCCGCCGGGTTGCAGTTTGCCTTGGCGCATCCGGCGGTGGTCGCGGTCATTCCCGGCGCCAGCAAGCCGGCGCGAATTGCCGAGGATCACGCGGCGTTGGGGGAAGCCATCCCATCCGCCTTCTGGCGCGATCTGCGCGAAGCTGGTCTCGTCAACGCCGAAGCGCCGCTGCCGTTCTAAGCATGAGTTAGGGTCTGGCGTCCGATCGATGCCGGACCCTATTTGCCCTGTAGAAAGGCCTGCAGTCTTGGAACAAAAAAGTCGAGGAAGACGCGGGTGCGGGCCGGCATATGCGTCGCGCCCTTGAAGACGGCATGGATTTCATCGTCTTCGGAGAGCGCTGAATCGGCCAGCACCTCGATGAGCTCGCCGCGTGCAATGTGGTCGCGGAGGTGATAATCGGCGACGCGGATGAGGCCGACGTCGAAGAGGGCCATGCGGCGCAAGGTATCGGCATTGTTGGCGATCAGCGTGCCGCTGACCATGCGCTCCACGATGCGACCGCTCTCGCGCATGGGCCATACCGGGTTGGAGCGCCGGAAATTGAAGCCGAGGCAATTGTGGTCGAGCAGTTCGGCTGGTGTCGTCGGTGTGCCGCCCTGTGCCAGATAGACGGGCGATCCAACGATGCGGCGCCGGGTGGTGCCGATTTTCCGGGCCATGAGATTGGAATCGGGAAGCGCGCCGACGCGAAAGGCGAGATCGGCTCGTTCGAGATAGAGATCGACCACGTCGTCGGAAAGGGTGAGGTCCACGATCACCTTGGGATAGGCCTGCCAGAAAGCTGGCAGAAGCGGTTCGATGCCGGCGCTGCCGAAGGACACCGAGGAGTTGACCCGCACGACGCCTTCAGGTTCGGCGCCGCCCTGGGCCAATTGCTGCTCGGCATCCTCGATCTGCCCCAGCAATTCGACGCTGCGGTCGTAATAGAACTGGCCTTCATTGGTGAGGGTGAGCTGGCGGGTGGAGCGCTCTACAAGACGAACGCCCAGCCGCGCCTCGATGCGCGCCACCAGTTTCGAAACGGTGGATGGCGTCATGTGCAGCAGGCGCGCCGCTTCGCTGAAACTGCCGGATTCGACCACGCGCACGAAGACCGACATTTCGCCCGCCCGATTGTCCATGCGTCACCCAGCTTTGCTGTTTCACCAAACTATAGCGCCGGGCTGGCCGTGAATTCAATTCCAAGATGATGAGAACCTCGTCTGGCTAATCAACTGGGCGCGTGCGGGGCAAGGTTGGGTCAACGAAAGACTGAACCCAACGAACGGAGACCATCATGCTTCACGTCGCTCCCCACCAGATCGAAATTGCCTCCGCAATGCCGGTGGAATCCCAGAATGTCAGCTCTGCCAGGAAAACCCTGAGCCTCCTGGCCCTGGCGCTTGGCACCTTTGCCATTGGCACTTCGGAATTTGCCAGCATGGGCATCATCCAGCTGTTCTCGGCTTCGCTGGGTGTTTCGGTTACAGAGGCGACTGGCGCCGTGACGGCGTATGCCTTCGGCGTCATCGTCGGGGCACCAGTGATCACGCTTGCTGCCGCCCGGGTAAACCGCCGGACATTGCTTCTGGCGCTGATGGCACTGTTCGTCGTCGGCAATATCCTGTCCGCACTGGCGAGCGGCCTGGGCTACTTCTCCATCGCCCGTTTCATCAGCGGTTTGCCGCAGGGCGCCTATTTTGGTGCCGGTGCGATGATTGCTTCGCACATTCTGGGGGCCAGCAATGCCGGCAAGGCCTTCGCCGTGGTCATGGCAGGGCTCACCGTCTCGACAATCTTCGGCTCCCCGATCGCCACTTTCCTAGGCCAGACCTTTGGCTGGCGCGAAACCTATCTTGCAATCTCCGCCATCGGTCTCGCGGCCCTTGCCGCCATCTTTGCCATGGTGCCACGCAGCAAGGCGTTGGATGGTGTTTCTGTTCTGCAGGAATTGAGTGCGCTGCGTAGAGGGGCTGTCTGGGCTGTGCTCGCCTCTGCGGCGATCGGCGTCGGTAGCATCTTTGCAGTCTACGCTTTCATTGGCCCCTTCGTGACCGATCTGGCCCAGCTCGACCCCTCGCTGATTGCCGTCGCCCTGGCACTCTTCGGCATCGGCATGACAGTTGGCAACTCCATTGGCGGCCGCATCGCCGACAAGGATCCAGTCCGCGGCGTGGTGATCGGCTTCGGTAGCGCTCTTGGCGTGCTCGCTGTCCTGGCTCTCGGTGCAGCATCGCCCGTGATCTTGTTCCCCGGGCTCTTCGGCGTCGGCGCCACCATGATGATTGCCATTCCGTCCATTCAGGTTCGGATGACGCGTTTTGCCCCGGAAGCCCCGAGCCTAGTTGGCGCAATGACGCTGGCGGCCCTCAACCTCGCCAATGCCGTTGGTGCTGAAGGCGGCGCCGCAGCCATCGAACTGGGTTTCGGCCTTTCCTCCGCAATCTGGGCCGGATTTGCCCTCACGGCGATCGGGCTGGCAATGTTCCTGATCTCCACCATGCGCCGCTAACGCGTGACGAACAGACTACATTTGTCGCGTAGAAGTCGAATGGCCGGACGCACTGACCTGCTAATAGCCACCATTTTTCAAGTTTATACCGACCAAGTAATTTGGCGAGGCGCATTCCGCCTCGCCAGATCGTCTTGTTCACGAACTGGCCTTGCTCAGACGCAGGATGGAGGAAGTCCCGGCATCGGGATTCTCGGTCACCGCATAGACGGCGCCGTCAGGCCCAACCTTCACATCGCGCACCCGCGCTTCGAGCGGGACGCGTTCTTCTTGAACGACCTGGTCACCGTCGAGATGGACAATGACGACCCCTTCCGAGACGAGGCCGCCGATAAGAAAGGCGTCCTGCCACTCCGGGAATTCACTGCCCTCGTAGAAGGCCATTCCCGACGGGGCGATCACAGGGTCCCAATAGTAAACCGGCTGGGTCGTGCCCTCGAGGGCGGTTATTCCATCGCCGATCGGCTCGCCGCTATAGTCGAGCCCATAGGTAACCTCTGGCCAGCCATAATTAACGCCGGCTTCCGGTCGGTTGAGTTCGTCCCCGCCCATCGGGCCGTGTTCAACGGTCCAGAGCCTACCTTCGCCATCAAGCGCTGCTGCCTGCATGTTGCGATGGCCGAGGCTCCAGATCTCGGGCAAGGCATTTTCGGTCGCGGTGAAGGGGTTGTCCGACAGTGGGGCGCCATCAACGTCGATCCGGAATACCTTTCCGAGGCCGCTCGACACATCCTGGGCCTGGTTGCGGGTCTCGACATCCGATCGTTCACCCACGGTGACAAAGAGGGCGCCGTCTGGCGCAAAGACCAAGCGGGAGCCAAAGTGCTTGTCCCCGTTGTAGGCCGGCATCTGCTGGAAGATCACCTTGACGCCATCGAGCGTGCCGCCATTGGCGTCGTCGGGCGAGAGCACGGCAGAGGCAACGCTTGTGCCATTGCCGCCGTCACGCGGTTCGGAGAACGAGAAGAAAATGCGGCCCGAGCTCTCGAAATCGGGCGCCAGGGCCAAATCGAGCAATCCGCCCTGACCACGAGCATCCACTTCGGGCAGGCCCGCAATCGGCCCGCCGACCTCACCGTCGGGCGTGACGATATGGATGTCACCGGCTTTGGTCGACACCAACATGCGGCCATCTGGCAGGAATTCGAGCGACCAGAGCTGGGGCAGATCTTCCGCTATGGCCGCCGTTTCAACCTGCGGCGCTTCCGGGGGTTGCGGAGCGCGGGTCTGGCCCTCAAAGGCCGGCCGCTGATCTGGCGCATTAGGCGCCTGGGTTTCAACGGAGCCGCTCTCTTGGCCTATCGCCAAGGCGGGCAGCAAAGCGGCACAGAGCGCAGTGCTCGCGAGTAGGGATTGTATGGGGCGCATCGGGGGCTCCTCTGACGGCTGATGCGCGAACGCATGACGCCAAGTGTGCGCTCGTCGGGTGTCGGGCAGGATTGCCTCTCAGTAGAAGGCCTGGTTCGGCCTTGCGTTGCATGGAGGAGCATCACATGCCGGTGTGCCGGAGGCGGGTCGGCGAGGCGGCCTGTCGCCAGGTATGTGAACGAAGCCTAGGGCCTCAATGCTTGGGCGAGAAATGCCGCCACCGCATCTTGCGCCAAGGCGAAAGCCGCCGGGTCAGACTTTACATGTGGGTCGGTCGTCACGCAGGCATCGCCATAGGTGAACGTCTTGCCCGTATCGCGATTGAGCAGCACGCCTTCCGCCTCGATGCGCATGCAGCCGAAAGAGGACTGGGCGTACTCTTGCTTTTAGCCTCAATGACTGCCGGTATTGCGTGGGGTGACATGAGTTCGACGGAAATTTCCGTCGGCTCAACATGCGGGGGATAGGAATGCGACGGCTCTATACGACACTCGGCGAACTTGGTGCCGACCAACTGGGCATGATCCTGCCGCACGAGCATGTGTTTGTCGATTTGAGGACACCTGACCAGCCGGGCTACGCCGAAGCATCCGTAAACGACGTTCTCGCGCTGATGGTGCCCCAGATCGAGGCCATCAAGGCACTTGGCGTAACGGCGCTCGTTGAATGTTCGACCGGCGGTGTTGGTCGGCGTGCCGATTTCGATCTCGCCGTAAGCAAAGCAACCAATTTCCCCATTGTTGTCCCGACTGGGAATTACCGGGAGCCCTGGATACCCGCCTGGGTGGCAGAGGCGAGTGAAGAAGCGCTGTATGAGTGGATGCTTGCGGAACTGCAGAGCGGTATGGAGAAAACTGGCGTTAAAGCCGGATGGATAAAGCTTAGCGCTGGCGATGATGGCATGACCCTTCTTGAAGAGCGCATTTTGCGCGCTGCCACGCGAGCCTCCATGGTGACTGATGCCTTGATCGGCAGCCATACAATCCGTGGGCGTGTGGTGATGGACCAGTTGGACGTCATCGAATCCGAGGGTGGGTCAGCCAGCCGCTTCCTCTCCATTCATACCCAGGCGGAACCCGATTTTGCCTTGCACAAGGCTGTCGTCGAGCGCGGTGCCTGGATAGAATATGACAATGTCGGAGCCGTGCCGGTCGAACAGAGTGCTCAACTCATCATGGATGCGCTCGAGGCAGGGCTGGGGGATAAACTGCTTATAAGCCATGATCGGGGATGGTTTGACCCCGCCCTTCCGAAGGGAGGGATCCCGAAGCCCTACACGGTCGTCAGTACCGAGCTCCTGCCCATGCTCAAAACGGCCGGCGTCAGCGAAGACACCATCGTTTCACTTACCCATAGAAATCCGTTCGTGGCCTTTTCGAGACCCTGACCAGCGAACTCAGTGCTGATTCAGGGGTACTCGCCGCTATCCTGGCGATGCTTAGGATATGGTGTGCTAGCGTGATGGAACTTTGGGAACGGTCAAAATCGTTGTTCGCATGGTCGGCATCAGCCTGCAAATACTGGTTGAGTACAGTGACCCGCTTCGCGGTCGAGCAGGAAAAACCGCCTTTTGCCAGAAACCTCGGACAGTTTGGTAAACGCTGTAGTGTTCGAGAAGGTGGCAGGCAGGATGTTTCGTACCAAAACCTTGGCGGGTATTTGCTCCTGTTTTCCAACTAGCTAGGCCAGCGGTCGCTGTAGGGCTTGTGCTTGTACCGAATGGTTTTGTGATGTGACGCCGCAGAAATATGAAACTAGTTTTGCCTCACAAGAGTATCGGTGCTGGGGATTCCCTGCTGCAACCTGAGGGGATCTCGTTGACGAACAACAATGAAGCGCGGCGGATCGACTCCGAAATCCACCGTGAGGGCGGTGGCGGCACTGACCCGTTCGCTGCTGCGGTTCGTGCCACCCGTATGCCAATGCTGATCACGGACCCGACACTACCCGACAATCCCATTGTGTTCGTCAACGACTCCTTTGCAAGGCTTACCGGTTATTCTCGAGAGGAAACCTTGGGACGTAACTGCCGCTTCTTGCAGGGTCCAGGAACCAATCGCGACGACGTCAAGCGCATGCGCGACGCCATCAACCGGCGTGTGCCGATTGAGCTCGATCTCCTGAACTACCGAAAGGACGGTACCACCTTCTGGAACCGGCTGCTCATGTCGCCCGTGTTCAACGATGGTGAGCTGTCTTTTTTCTTCGCTTCCCAGTTCGACATCACCCCTGAACGTGAACGCCTCGGCCTTGTGGCTCAGGACCGCGATGCTTTGGAAGCCGAGGTGTCCCGTCGGGTAAGCGACCTCACCGCGAGCGAAGATCGACTGAAGTTCACCTTGTCTGCGGGGCGGTTGGGGGCGTGGACGCTGGATCTATCGGAACAAAGACTGGTCGCGTCCGGACTATGCAAGGCCAACTTCGGAAGACAGCCGACCGACACATTCACCTATAGCGACCTTCAGGCATCTATTCTCCTAGAGGATATGGAATACTGGAGAAACGCTGTGCAATCAGCTCTGGCCGGCGATGGCGACCTCGATGTTTCATATCGCATCAAGACGCCATCAGGTCAGCTTCGATGGATCGAAGTGAGAGCACAGACGCGCTTTGCTGCTGATGGAACGCCTATCTCTATGGCTGGGGTCTCGCAGGACATTTCGGATCGCAAAGAGGCTGAGAGCCATCGCGACTTGCTCACCAAAGAAATGGCCCATCGCGTAAAGAACACGCTAGCCACCGTGCAGTCGATCGTCGCTCAGTCCCTTCGGCAGGGAGACGCTGACCGATCCCTTATTACGTCGATCTCACAACGACTCCAGGCCCTTGCGGGGGCACATGACGTATTGACCAGCCGCGGCTGGGAAGAAGCGCGTCTTGTCGACATCATATCAACAGCCACAGCGCCATTCGACAATAACGTCACGAACCGTATCCACTTCGGTGGCGATGATGTGGTGCTGTCATCACGCGCGGCTACTGCAATTGCTTTGGCCATGCATGAGCTTTCGACCAATGCTGTGAAGTACGGAGCCTTGTCCAACGACACCGGCGTGGTCACCATCAACTGGAGCGTCGAGGATGGCCAGCTAGAACTGGTCTGGAAGGAAGCGGGAGGTCCGACTGTCAAGGAACCCACCCGCCGTGGCTTCGGCTCAAGCATGATCGAGCGAGCACTTGCCGCCAGTGTTCACGGCACGGCCGAGATAACCTATCTTGCCGGTGGCGTGGTTTTTGTGATCCGCACCGCTGTCGACCGACTGATCGAAGAGCCTACTGTTGGGGCGAGGTTTTAGCAGCTGGGTACTTCCCGCGGCCTCAGTTCGATGGTCTGCTACTCAGCAGAAATCGCAGCTGCCATCAAACGCATGGGGGTTGCTAGCCGCCAACAACCGTTGCAACCACTGGACCGGCCGAGATACTCAGCTTTGAGCTCATCATTGGTCCTTAACGGTAAGGGCTGTCGTGTCGGTCACGGCATGGCTGCGACCTAAATTGGTCAGGCTGGTATTGATCCCAGCCTAACCATGCATATCGGCCATCATTCCAGCTGTGAGTGCCGCCCACGCCAAATCCGCCCCATAGTTGTCCTACCCGCCGAGCAAATCAACGCCGGCCATGTCGGTTGTATCGGCTAATCTAGAGGCAGACCGTCGGCTACCCACCCCGCCGCGCACTATAGTGGCGCTGGCCAGCCGCCGATATGATCGTAAATACGGTCGCGGAGCTGTCTCACGTCTTCGTTGAGCTTGGCCAGGGCGGCGGCGGTCTCACCAGTGCTCTCGAGCAGCGCGTCTGCGAGGCAGCCTCCCCTCATCTGCAAGGCTCTTCCTTCCGCCGTCAGAGCAACGATGACCTGTCTTTCATTGTCGGGGTTGCGGGTCCGGCGGACAAGTTGGGCGCCTTCGAGGCGTTTTAGCACAGGGGTCAACGTGCTGGACTCGAGCGCCAGCTTTTCGGCGATGGTGCCGACCGACTGGTTATCCTCGTCCCACAGCACGTTCATCACCAGGAATTGCGGATAGGTCAGCCCCAGCTCGTCGAGGAGCGGCTTGTAGAGGCGCTGAATGGCGATCCCGGCCGTATAGATGGCGTAGCAGGGCTGATGAGCCAGCGCGACAGGTGGATTAGCAGTCTTATCGCTCACAGCTCATCTCCGAAGTTCCGGCGCCCCAGGGCGTGTTATCGGATATATATCGCGATAAATAACCTGCTTTCAAGTCACGCGCGGTAGTGAGGCGAGGATGTTGCGGTATCCTCGCCGAATGCGGTCTATTTCACGAGTTCGGGGTGACGGTGATGGGCAGTTCACCGCCGATCTGCACAGCTTTGCTCTGCTTGTCGAAGACGCAGAGAATGGAAGCCTGCTGCCCGTCACCGACTTCGCCGCTGACAATGGCAAGACCATAGGCTTCGCTGCCAAAGGGGTCGACGATGGCCGTGGCCTTTTCGAGCATGCCTTCGGTGGCACCGAGGCAGCCTTGCTCAACCTCCTGGGCGAACTCGGCCCAGGCATCGCCGGATGCTGCCATGGCGGGCAAGGTGGGCAGAAGGGCGAGGGAGATGGCGACGGCGATGGGCTTGAGCATGGGTGTTCTCCTTTAAGCCTGTCGTTCGAGCAGTTTACATTGGCAGCTTCAAGGCCACTCGTATCGATGGGATGGGCGCTGTCGGATCGCCCATCCCCTTTTGCGCCGTTCACTGCACTGCCGCGACGGTCACGCTCTGGGCTGCGGTATTGATGGTATCAGCGACAATTTCAGGCCGGGTCATGAACACGGCGTGGCTGGCCGCGACCTCGGTGATCTCGGCACCGATCCGGTTAGCCATATGGCGAAGCATGGCCAAGTCGAAGGCGTGATCTTCGGTGGCGATAACGGCCCAGCTGGGCTTGGTCCGCCAGGCGGCATTTTCCAGCGCGGTTGAGAAGACCGACATGTTGATGGGCACCTGGGTATCGCGCATGAAGGCGGCATCCGCGTCCGTCGTGTCGTGGGCGAAGCCAGCCTTGAACTTGTCGCCATTGATGAAGCCAAAACCGTCCGGGCCGACATCGATGATGAAGTCAGGGGTGGGGGCGAAGCCTTCATACTGCTGGGCGGTGGTCTCGCCGGCGTCGGGCGACAGGGCGGAGACATAGACAAGGCCTGCGACATTAGGGTGGATGCCGGCCTCGGTGATGACCGTGCCGCCCCAGGAGTGGCCAACCAGGATGGTCGGACCGGACTGCAGGTCGAGCACGCGGCGGGTGGCTGCCACATCGTCGGCCAGCGACGTCAACGGGTTCTGCACGATCGTGACCTTATAGCCGCGCGAGGTCAGGTTGTCGTAAACGCCACGCCATCCCGAGCCATCGGCAAAGGCTCCGTGCACCAGCACAACGTTGCGAATGGCCTGATCGGCGGGGATGTGGTCTTCGGCCCGGGCAGAGGCGGTTGCCGGAATGGCTGCGGCGGTAGCGGCGAGTAGGGTCTTGGTGAGCGAGTTCATTCTGTGTCCCTTCGTGTTTGTGCGATAACAATTATCGCGATATATAATGTTTGGCATAGGCGTTTTGCGCTGTCCAGCATTTTGTTTATCGCGATATATGTTTTGCGGCTGTGGTGGTGAGGGAGACAGTACGGCGCGTGCCGAAAATGGGCGCGCCGCGTCTGCCTTCAAGCGGTAGGAACCGTGCCGCCGTCGATCACATGCTCTGTCCCTGTAATGGAGGCCGCTCGATCCGAGGCGAGAAAAGCTATGAGATCGGCGACTTCTTTTGGTTCGGCCGGACGCCCCACCGGAATGCCGCCAAGCGAGTTCATGATCACCTGCACCGCGTCGTCGTAGCCAATTCCGGCTTGCTCGGCGATGCGCAGGGCAAGGCCATTGACCCCTGGGGCGGCAATCCAGCCAGGAGAAACCCGCACCACCCGCACACCCTTCGGAGAAACCTCTTTAGAGATGCTCTTGCTGTAGGTGTTGAGAGCCGCCTTTGCCGATGCATAGCCGGTCGTGGCCTCGTGGAGGGGCAGGCGGTTCTGGATCGAGGTGACGTGGATGACGACACCCTTTCCCTGCGCGATCATGCCGGGGAGCAGGGCACGATCGAGCCTGACTGCCGGGAAGAAGTTGAGATCGAACTCCTTGTCCCATTCGGCATCGTTGAGCGCCGCAAAGCCGCCCGAGGGAGCCGAAGAGCCACCCAGTACATTCACGAGAACATCGAGTCCGCCGAGCTCCTGGTGGACTGCGTCGACAACAGTCTGCACACCCTCTTTGGTGGTCAGATCGGCTTCCACGAATGATGCGCCCGTGAAGTCAGCCGGCCTCTTGCGCGCTGTTGTCAGCACACGCGCCCCAAGTTCCCGGAAGAGCGCCACTGTCGCAGCGCCAGCACCCGAGGTACCGCCGGTGATCAGGAACCGGCGTCCTTCGAGAGTGAGAAACGGGGTCATACCGTGATCTCCAGGGCGGCGATCTTGTCTCCCTTGAGGACGAAGAAATAGCGCAGATCAACAGGGCTTCCGGGGAAGTCGCCGGACACATGCCCGGTCACCTGGGTTTTCCCGTTTTCCGTGGTGACGAAAAAGGGCTCAGCCAGTGTGGACGCGTACTTCTGGTCAGTCTCGACCTTCCACTCGCGAATGGATTCTCGACCCACACGGGTTTCGCCTGCATCCTTGACGATGGCGTCATCGGTGAACGCCGCCGCGACAGCATCTGGGCTGCGCGCATTGTCGGCGTCGAAATAGGCTTGAATGGCCTGAGGAAGTTTGACGGTCATTTTCAGTTCTCCAGTCATTGATCGTGGCCTTGCTGGGCCTCGTTTCCGCTCCTCTGTGAGCGGGCAAGGGCTAATCTATGCCTGGACCAATGCTGCGATAACTGGGACAAACAGGAACGAGGCATTGCGAGAACAGGGACAATGACGCGCGATATTCTTTCCGAACTGGACGCCGTTCTGAGCATCGCTCGGCAAGGCTCGTTTCGCGCCGCGGCGCTTGACCTGGGCATGTCCACCACGGCGCTGAGCAATGCCATTGCCAAGCTCGAGCAGCGCCTGGGCATTCGCCTCTTCAATCGAACCACAAGGAGCGTGTCGCTCACCGATGCAGGAAGGACATTTGTCGAACGCGTCGGGCCGGCGATGACTGATATCCACGACGCCATGCTGGCGGCGCAATCGCTTCAGGAGACGCCAACCGGCACGCTTCGCATCAATGCCTTCGCCTCGGCTGCCCGAGAGGTGATGGCGCCGCTCATCCTCTCGTTCTTGCGGCGCTATCCGCAGGTGCACATCGATCTCGTCACTGAAGGCAAGCTTGTCGACATCGTGGCTGGTGGTTTTGACATGGGGCTCCGGCCGGTCGACCTCGTGCCGACCGACATGATAGCCGTCTCACTCGGCCTCCATCGTCAGCATGCTGTCGTGGCCTCGCCGGATTTCCTGAGCATCCATGGCAAGCCAAACGTGCCAACCGACCTCTACCGGTTCCGCTGCCTCCGTTCGCGTCTTCCCAACAATGCGCTGTTCCGATGGCGCTTCGAAAAGGACGGCGTGCCTTTTCAGATCGACGTGCAAGGATCTCTGACGCTCGACGAACCGGGCCTCGTTCGCATTGCCGCACAGCAGGGCGCCGGGCTCGGATACGTTATGGAAGCGGATGTGCGCGAGGACATCGCCGCGGGGAGACTCGTGCAAGTGCTGGAGGATTGGACGCCACCACTTGCACCCCTCGCCCTCTACTATCCGGGTCGGAAGAACCCACCTGCAGCGTTCAGCGCCTTCATCCAGGCTGCCCGCGAGTTTTCAAATCGGAGTTAGAAAGACCCCGATTTGCCAAGCGTCCCACGCATGTTGTCCGGGCGAGCAAGGGCCGCCAGTTCGGGCAATCTCCCAGATAGGCTGTAAGCGGAACTTGCGTTCTCTCGCGATTGGGCACAGGAACAGCTTTTGGGATCTGAGGCACAGTGGCAAAAAAACCAAACTACCGCTTTGAACGCCAAGAGCGGGAGCGCATCAAGAAGCAAAAGAACGACGAGCGCGCTCTCGCAAAGCTCGGCCCAGCGTCTGCCGATGACATAGATAGTGGCGCGAACAGCCTACCGGCCAAGGAGGAAGACTAGGTGATGCGTAACAGCCTGGCCCCTTGGGCAACATGTCCCTCAATCTACGGATCGTGGTGATGACGGTTCCGAATGACCATGTCTTTGAGCGCTTGCGCCCTCTGGGCTGGCAGAGCTTTTTCGAGGACCAATTGAGCGAGGATGAGATTGCGCTCTCGCCCCTTCGTATCGATGCGGTCCACCGGAGCCGTCTGACAGCGCTTTCGGAGCAGGGGCAGTTCCAGATCGCGCTGCCGCCTCGCTCCGATACGGCCGAATATGCGGTGGGCGACTGGATATTGACGCATCCGGCCACGGGCATGCTGTCCCGAAGGCTCGACAGGAAAACCCTGCTCCAGCGCCCTGGCGATGGGCAAAGGCCGACACAGCTTGTCGCTGCCAATGTAGATACCCTGTTCATCGTCGGCTCGTGCAATTCGGACTTCAATCTGGCCCGCCTGGAACGCTATCTGGCGTTTGCCAACGATGCCGGTACCGAGCCGGTCATTGTTTTGACCAAGGCCGACATGGCCGAAGACGCGGCCGATTTTCAGCGACAGGCAGCGGCCCTGCAACGCGGGCTTGCTACGGTGGTGATCAACGCGCGCGAGCAAGGCGCCATTGCTGCATTAAAACCCTGGTGCGGCGCAGGAGCGACCGTGGCGCTGGTGGGCTCATCGGGCGTTGGCAAGTCGACACTCGTAAATACCTTGGTTGGCAACGGCTGGCGGCAGCCGCAACAGACGGGCGGCGTTCGCGAAAGCGACTCGAAGGGCCGGCATACGACCACTTCGCGATCCCTTCACGCAATGACGGGTGGCGGCTGGGTAATCGATACGCCGGGCGTGAGAAGCCTGCATCTCAAGGATGTCGGCGAGGGCCTCGACATCCTGTTCGCCGAAATCACCGAACTTGCCCCCCAGTGCAAATTCCGCAATTGCACGCACGACCATGAACCGGGTTGCGCTGTTCGCGCTGCTGTAGCCGCAGGCACCCTGGATCCCGCCCGCCTTGATCGCTGGCGCAAGCTACAGTCCGAGAGCAGGGGCGCCGGGTAGTGGGGAGGGCTCCACCAACTATCTGCCCCGGTGCCAACGTTCTGCCGCTTGATCCGAACGGCAGCTTTCAGGAAGTATCGGGACTAGTTTGAGCAACTAAGATGGCGCACGTCCTCGGTCGCGGCCGCGAAGCTTGCTGTCGATTGCGAGGTCGAAAAGCGGGCGGCCTCCCATTCTACCTTATCGGTCCAAAAAGAAACGAAGCGCCCAGATCTAACCGCAGGCGTCTGCCGAGGCCATTCGTCGCAACTTTGCGTTACCCCAAAACCCCGCATTCAATGCCAACTTCTATTGGCATATTGCACCGTCACTCGCACTTTTCAGAAACTTGACCAGCCCATGCGGAGTGGTCAGGCCGAGGCACAAGTCCACGGACTGACATAAGTCGGTCGCCTCGGCAGGCCGCCTCGCGTTTTGTGAAGGCGGCCTCGATGTTGTTTGGATCTGCAGCCATGGCTTGGCTAAGTGCGCCGTCGGGCATGGCCTAGGCCATGGTCGGCATCTGCAATTCTGCGCCGTCTTTGATGCCGCTCGGCCAGCGCGCCGTGACGGTCTTGGTCCGGGTCCAGAACTTTATCGAGTCCATGCCGTGCTGGTTGAGATCGCCGAAGGCGCTGGCTTTCCAGCCGCCGAAGCTGTGGTACGCGAGCGGCACGGGTACGGGCACGTTGACGCCCACCATGCCAACGTTGACCCTCGCAGCGAAATCGCGGGCTGCGTCGCCGTCGCGGGTGAAAATGGCCGTGCCGTTGCCATAGGGGTTGTCCATGACCAGTTGCAGGGCCTGATCGTAGCTATCGCTGCGCACGACGCTGAGCACCGGGCCAAAAATCTCTTCCTTGTAGATGTCCATGTCGGGCGTGACGCGGTCGAACAGCGTTGGCCCGACGAAGTAGCCGTTTTCATAACCCTGCAGAGCAAAGTCGCGCCCATCGAGCACAAGCTCGGCGCCCTGGCTCACGCCGCTCGAAATAAGGCTTCTTATGCGCTCCTGGCTGGCCTTGGTGATCACCGGCCCCATTTCCGAGGCCTTGTCGCTCGCTGGTCCCACCCTGAGCTTTTCGACCCGCGGCTTCAGCGCCGCAACAATCCGGTCGGCCGTTTCCGCGCCCACCGGCACGGCCACCGAAATAGCCATGCAGCGCTCGCCAGCCGAGCCATAACCCGCGCCGATCAGCGCATCTGCCGCCTTTTCCATATCGGCATCGGGCATGATGACCATGTGGTTCTTGGCCCCGCCAAAAGCCTGAACGCGCTTACCCTGCGCCGCCGCCGTGCCGTAGACATAGCGGGCAATCGGGGTCGAACCGACAAAGCTGATCGCCTCGATTTTCTCATGGGCAAGAATGCCGTCGACGACGTCCTTGCCCCCATGCACGACATTGAGAATGCCCTTGGGCAAACCGGCCTCAAGCGCTAGTTGCGCCAGCCGCACCGGCACCGAAGGGGCACGCTCTGAGGGTTTTAGGATGAAGGCATTGCCCGCTGCGATGGCCGGCGAGAGCATCCAGAGCGGGATCATCGCCGGAAAATTGAATGGCGTAATCCCTGCACCAATGCCCACTGGCTGGCGCATCGAATACATGTCTATCCCTGGCCCGGCGCCATCGGTGAATTCGCCCTTGAGGAGATGCGGCGCGCCCGCAACGAATTCGGCGACTTCAAGCCCGCGCTGAATGTCACCCTTGGCGTCGTCGACGGTCTTGCCATGCTCGCTCGAGAGCAGCTCGGCCAGCTCGTCCATGTGCTGGTTGATCAGGCCGACAAAGTTGAAAAACATCCGTGCCCGCCGCTGCGGGTTGGTCGCTGCCCATTTCGGTTGGGCATCTGCTGCCGAGGCCACGGCGGCCTCCAGGTCTGCAGCGCTCGCGAGCGCCAACTGCGCCTGCACTTCGCCGGTCGCGGGGTTGAAAACGTCCTGGAAGCCAGCGGCTTTGCCCTCTGTTTCAACGCCGTCGATGAAATGACCAATCCTGCGCATGCTGACCTCCTTGGTTTCCCGCAGCATTCGCAATATGATCGACGCACATCAACGCCATAAAATTCGCATCCGTTGTGCAGGAAATGTAGTCGATGAACTGGGACGACGTGCGCATCTTTCTTTCGGTCGTGCGTCACGGCCAGATCCTGGCCGCCTCCAGAACCCTGGGCCTCAACCACGCCACGGTCGCCCGGCGTCTCACTGCCCTTGAGACAGACCTGGGCAGCGTGCTCCTCCGTCGCCATACCCAAGGCGCGGAACTGACGCCCTATGGCGAAAAGTTTCTCGTCCATGCCGAAGCCATGGAAAGCGCGGGCCTTGCAGCGCGCGGTCTCACCGGCGCCGATAGCGCTGCCGAGGGAACGGTGCGCATCGGTGCCCCGGACGGCTTTGGCGTCGCCTTCCTCGCTCCGCGCCTTCATGAACTGGCCGAACGACACCCCCAGTTGCGCATCGAACTCGTGCCCGTGCCGCGCGCTTTCTCGCTTTCTCGCCGCGAGGCCGACATTGCCGTGACCATGGAGCGGCCGCGGGAAGGGCGGCTGATAGCGCGCAAGCTGACGGACTATGCCCTCGGCCTCTATGCCGCTCCCAGCTACCTCGAGCAATATGGCGGCCCGGCGTCCCTCGATGACCTCAAGCGCCATCGTCTTGTGGGCTATGTGGAAGACCTGCTCTTTTCCGCTTCACTCGACTACACCGCCGAGTTTCACAAGGAATGGCGCTCAACCATCGCCGTCTCCTCCGCCATGGGCCAGACGGAGGCGGTTCGCTCTGGGGCCGGCATTGGCATCCTCCACACCTTCATGGCTCGCCGCGCGCCAGACCTTGTCCCGATCCTGCCGCAACACAGCCTTACCCGGTCCTATTGGACCGTGTGGCACGAAGACCTGCGCGGCTCCCGCCGCGTCGCCATCGTCTCGGAGTTTCTGGCAGAACTCGTCGCCCGCGATCGCGCGATTTTCGCTGCCTGACAAACCGCCGGCATCACAGAGCCATGGAATTGCCTCCGCCAAAGGGCATCGGGCAGGGCGGTTCATTCCGCCTTTCCCCCCACGTCTTCACCGCGCCGGCGCGCACGATACTGAAATAAATTTCAGTTAAAGAAAAATAACGCAAGTCGCTTGACGGCGACCAAAATCGTCCGCTATCGATGGGGTGTTGGAAGAAATATCAACGCATGGGAAAAATTGCTGACGGGAGGTTGGCGATGATCCTGAGAGGAGATCGAATGCGTATGAACAAGATCGCGCTGAGCGCGGCTTTGCTGGTCGGCGTGAGCCTTGGCGGGGCAGGGACGGGCTATGCCCAGGCTGGTTTTCAGTGTGAACCGGGCGAAACCTACGTCATGAACGTGATGGTTTCGGCCCACCCCTATTGGGTGCCGGTCTACCAGGGCTTCAAGCAGGCCGCCGAGGCCATGGGCTGCGAAACGGTGTTTTCGGGCACGCCGGACTATGACATCGCCAAGCAGATCGCCTCGTTCGAGCAGGACCTGATCAAGAAGCCGGCGGGTATCCTGCTGCATCCGATGCAGGCCGATCCGTTCATCGAGCCAATCAACCGCGCCATCGAAGGCGGCGTCGAAGTCGTGACCTTCGCTGCTGACTCGCCGAACTCAAATCGTACGGCCTATGTCACCTCGGACAATGTCGCCGAAGCCAAGTTCGCCGCCGAGGAAATCGTCAAGCAGGTCGGCGATGCCGGCCAATATGCCGTGCTCGAAAACCCGGGCCAAAGCAATCACGACCTGCGCGTGACCGCCTTTATTTCCTACATGGAAGAGAACTATCCGAACATGGAACTGGTCGGCCGTCAGGCCACCAACCAGGATAGCAACGCGGCCTATCGCGCCACCGCTTCCATCCTCCAGGCCAATCCCGAACTCGACGCAATGTGGATCCCCGAAGCGGGTTCTGCTGAAGGCGCCGTCGCCGCGGTTCTCGAAGCCAAGGCCGACGTGCTGATCATGCATGCCGACGTCACCCCGACGACGCTCGAACACATTAAGGCCGGCAATATCCACATGGCCCTCAACCCCAACCAGGGCATTCAGGGTTTTGTCGGCTTCGTCGCCACCTTCATGGCGGCCCATTCGGACATGTTCGACCCGTTCAACGACTACAAGGTCTCCGGCTACAACCCCATACAGATCCCCTTCGTGGACAATGGCTTTGCCGTGATCACCAAGGAAAACGCCGACTCCTTCGATCTCGGCGTCTACATGGAAGGCCGCGATCCCAACTGATCCTCGTTTCCAAACGAGCCGCTTGCGCCGAACCCCATGGTTCGGCGCGGGCACCAGGTGCAACGCGAGTGACGACCATGTCCGATGTCATTCTTCAGGTGAGCCATCTCAGCAAGGCCTTTGGTGCAATCCAGGCTCTGCGCGATGTGCAGTTCGAGCTGCGGCGCGGAGAAATCCATGCGCTTGCCGGTGAGAACGGCGCCGGTAAATCGACGCTGATGAACATCATCGATGGCATTCTGCAGCCCGACAGTGGCGAGATCATTCTTGACGGTCGCCCGGTGCGCATAGCGTCGCCCGCTGCCGCCCAGCGCCTCGGCATCGGTCTTGTGCATCAGGAGATCGCGCTTTGTCCTGACATCACCGTCGCCGAAAACATCTTCATGGCCGCGACCAATGCCAGCCGATCGCTTCTGGTCGACTATGCCGGGCTCAATCACCGCGCCGCCGACATCCTGTCCGGCCTTGGCGACATTGACCCTTCGGCGCTGGTCCGTAGCCTGTCGATTTCCCAGCAGCAGCTGGTCGAAATTGCCAAGGCGCTGACGCTTGATTGTCGGGTGCTGATCCTTGACGAGCCAACGGCCGCCCTGACGGAAAAGGAAGCCACGGTTCTCTTCGCCATCATGCATCGCCTCGCGGCAGAGGGCATCGCCATCATCTATATCTCGCACCGCATGGCCGAGATATTTGGCCATTGCGACCGCGTCTCGGTGTTTCGAGACGGGCAGTATGTGGTCACCCACAATGTGGCCGAAACCACGCCCACCGACATCGTCAACGCCATGGTCGGCCGCGTGGTGGACAACCGGTATCCCGCAAAATTCCAGGGCGACGGCGCTGCCGCGCCCGCCATTCTCGAAGTCGAAAATCTGTCGAGCCCAGGTCTCTTTTCGGACGTGAATTTTACCCTTCGCCGCGGCGAAATTCTCGGTCTCGGCGGCCTGATCGGTGCCGGCCGCAGCGAAATCGTCAAAGGCATCTGCCGTATCGACGAGACCGCTACCGGCACGGTGCGCCTGCAGGGCGAACCGCTCACGGCAAAGCGCTACCAGCAGAGTATCAAAGAGGGCCTGGTCTATCTTTCCGAGGATCGCAAGGGCGATGGCCTGTTCCTCGATATGTCCATCGCCGCCAATGTCTCGGCCCTGCGCCTTGGCCTTGTCAGCAAGGGCGGCATCATCGATCAGCGCCGCGAAAACCAGCAGGCTACTGACCTCGGCCGGCGCCTCAATCTCAAATGCGGCCATGTCAGCCAGCCGGTTTCCGCCCTGTCCGGTGGCAATCAGCAGAAGATCGCCATCGCCAAGATGCTCTCGGTCAATCCGAAAGTGATCTTTCTCGATGAGCCGACACGCGGCGTCGATGTCGGCGCCAAGCTCGAAATTCATCGCATCCTGCGCGACCTCGCCAATGCCGGCGTCGGCATCGTGGTCATCTCGTCCGAACTGCCCGAATTGATTGGCGTCTGCGATCGCGTTCTCGTGGTGCGCGAAGGCCGCATCAATGGCGTGGTCTCGGGCGATGCCATGACCGAACAGAACATCATGTATCTGGCCTCAATAGACGCCGAACAGGCGCGGGCCGGGGGAGCAAGACCATGACCACTCAGATTGTCGAAGCACAGACGGGCAAGTCGCCGGGCAATACCGGTTCCGGCTGGAAACGCCTTGCCGGTATGCGCGAAATCGGGCTGATCCTGATCATTCTGGCGCTCTTCGCTGCCATGTCGTTCGCCTCGCCCTATTTCCTCACCTGGGAAAACATGCGGGCCATGGCCATGGCCTTCGCCGTGGAAGGCATCGTGGTGGTCGGCATGACCATCCTGCTGATCTCCGGCGGCATCGACCTCTCGGTTGGCTCGGTCACGGCTCTCGCCATGGTCATTGCAGGCCTCTTGTTCCTCAACGGCGTCGATCCCTGGACCGCCTCGCTGATCGCAATTCTCGCCTGCACGGCCATCGGCGCGCTCATGGGCTTCTTTGTCACCAGGGTCGGCTTGCACCACTTCATCGTGTCGCTCGCCGCGATGGTGATCGCCCGTGGCGCTTGTCTCCTCGGCACCGGCGGCCGTCCGCTCGGCCTCTTCACGCTACCGCCCGAGTTCAAGTTCATCGGTCAGGGCTCGATCGGCGTCATTCCCGTCGTCATCGTGATCTTCGTGGTTGTTGTCGTCGCCTTCGACTTCATGCTGCGCCGCACCACCATGTTTCGGAAGGTTTTCTACACCGGCAGCAATGAGAAGGCGGCCGCCTATTCCGGCATCCGCACCAAGAAGGTGATCTTCCTGACGACGA
This sequence comes from Devosia sp., assembly GCF_040509215.1. GTDB lineage: Bacteria > Pseudomonadota > Alphaproteobacteria > Rhizobiales > Devosiaceae > Devosia. The sequence continues at coordinate 21,446 of NZ_JBEVLL010000076.1, read as the reverse complement.
CGCTCTGCTCGGCCCTCTGCGGCTTTGCCGGGGTCATCTATATGGCCCGCTTCGGTTCGGCCCAGCCCACCTTCGGCGTCGGCATGGAACTCAACGTCATCGCCGCGGCGGTGATCGGCGGGGCAAGCCTCTCCGGTGGTTCGGGCACCATTTTCGGCGCCATCCTCGGAACGATCCTCCTTTCGGTGGTTTCGAGCTCGCTCGCCTTGCTCGACGTATCGGTCTACTGGCAGGACATTATCCGAGGATCGATCCTGCTCGCTGCCGTGACCATCGACCACTATCTCAGCAAGCGGCGCAGGTGATCCATGTTCAGGCGACTGGGTGACGAGATGACCGAAAACAGCGACTTCGAAGCAACGCGCCAGATCTACACCGTGCTCGTGATGCATTTCCTCGAGGGTCACAAGCAGTCCGACATTGCCGAGGCGCTGAACCTGTCGACCTCCAAGGTCAACCGGCTGATCGCCCAGGGGCGCAAGCAGGGCATGGTGCGGATCGAAATCGAGTCGCCCTTCCAGCGGCTCGTTGAAATCGAGCGCCTGCTGGTCCAGGCCGCCGGCCTCGGCAGCGCCGTGGTCACCCCAACGGTCTCGGGCAATCTCGATACGACCCTGAAACAGGTCGGCCGCGCCGCCGCCAATCAATTGCTGGAATCGCTGCGCGACGGCGACGTCATCGCCATCACCGGCGGCAAGGCGGTGAGCGCCGTGGTAGACAATCTCGACCCCGAACGAACCTTTGATGTCACCGTCGTGCCGCTCACCGGCGGCGTGCAGGGCAAATACTATACCGACGTCAATCACCTCGCCTCTCGCCTGGCCGAACGGCTGGGTGGCAGCACCCATCTCGTTCACGCCCCGCTTTTTGCCGAGAGCATCGAGCAGCGCGACATGCTGATGGAACTGGGCTCGGTCAAGGAAGCCTTCCAGCTTGCCCGCAAGGCGGCCATTGCATTGGTCGGTATCGGCTCCATCCAGACGCCGGGGTCGAGCTACTACGACCTTCACCCCGACTCCACCGCCGACCGCGAACGCCTGACCAAGAGCGGCGTCGTCGCCGAATTCCTCGCCCATCTCATCGGCGAAAACGGTGAAGTCGCCGACTACGCCCTCAATTCGCGCCTCGTCGCCCTGTCGCCCGGCGATCTCGCGGGATGCCCCAAGGTCATCGGTGTCGCCGCCGGCGCCGAAAAGGTGCTGCCAATCCGCGCGGCCCTGCGCGGCCACTATCTCAATTCGCTCGTGCTCGACGAGGAAACCGCGGCCGGCGTGCTCGACAAGATGGAAAGTAAGCAGAATGTCGCCTGATGCGAACAAGCGAGAGATCGGCGCCTCCGGCATAAAGGCTTCGGCCATCGGCCTTGGCACCTGGGCCATTGGCGGCTGGATGTGGGGCGGTACGGAAGAATCCGAATCCATCGCCGCCATCCAGGCCTCCATTGACGCCGGCATAACCCTGATCGACACGGCTCCTGCCTATGGCCAGGGACTTGCCGAAGAACTGGTCGGCCGCGCCATCAAGGGCCGCCGTGATAAGGTTGTGCTCGCCACCAAATGCGGCCTCGTCTGGCACACCACCAAAGGCCACCATTTCTTCGATTATGATGGCAAGCCCGTGCACCGCTACCTCGGTCGCGACGCCATTTTCTACGAGGTGGAACAGAGCCTCCGCCGCCTCGGCACCGATCACATCGATCACTACATCACCCATTGGCAGGACCCGACGACCCCAATCGCCGAAACCATGGACGCCCTCGTCGAGCTCAAGCAGCAGGGCAAGATCGGCTCCATCGGCGCCAGCAATGTCTCGGAAGCCGACCTCAAGGCCTACATCGCCACTGGTGCGCTCGATGCGATCCAGGAGGAGTATTCCATGGCCCGCCGCGGCATCGAGAGCACGCTGCTGCCGCTCTGCCGCGAGAATGGCGTATCGGTCCTCAGCTATTCCTCGCTGTCGCGGGGCCTGCTCACCGGCAAGGTCGGTGCCGATCGCGAGTTTTCAGGCGATGACCAGCGCCGCACCGATCCACATTTTTCGCTAGATAATCGCGAAAAGGTTGCTCGGCTGATGGCCGATATCGCCCCCATCGCCGAGGCCCATTCTGCGACACCGTCGCAAGTCGTCATTGCCTGGACCATCAGGCAACCGGGCATCACCTTCGCCCTTTGCGGCGCGCGCAATGTCAGCCAGGCGCGCGAAAATGCCAGGGCCGCCGAAATTGAACTGAGCCCGGACGAAATCAGCACCATCAGCGAGGCCGTCGCCCGGCAACTCGTCCAGCTCGCCGCCTGATCGAACCCGAAGAACCGAACTTTTCAACGCTGTCGCAAGACAGCGAGGGGTACTCTATTGTCTCAACAACGACGCGACAGTTTCGAACAGATCGGTGCCGATGGCGCCTTCGACGTCATCGTCGTTGGTGGTGGCATCAACGGTATCGGCGTTTATCGCGAGCTGGCCCTGCAAGGCCTGCGCGTGCTCCTTGTCGAGCGCAACGACTTTGCCTCCGGCTGCAGCGCCGCCCCCTCGCGCATGATCCATGGCGGTCTCCGCTATCTCGAAAACGGCGAATTTTCTCTCGTCCGCGAATCCCTCCGCGAACGCGATGCCTTGCTCGCCAACGCCCCCCATATGGTGCGGCCATTGCCGACCACGGTGCCGATCACCTCGCTCTTTTCCGGCCTTCTCAACGGCGCGGCAAGCTTCCTCGGCTTTTCCGGCCGACCGGCCCCGCGCGGCGCCGTGCCGATTAAGATCGGCCTCTGGCTCTATGATTGGACCACGCGCAACCGCCGCGTCCTGCCGCCGCATAGTTTTCGTACCGCCGCTGAAACATTCAAGACCTGGCCCAAGCTCACGCCGCGCCTCACCTATTCCGCCACCTACTACGACGCCTGGATCAGTTACCCCGAGCGCCTTGCCCTCGAACTCGTGCTCGATACCAAGCGCCTCGCGCCGGAAAGCCTCGCGCTCAACTATGCCGAACTGGTGCCCGAAGACAGCGGCTATGCTCTTCTCGACAAGCTGACCGGCCGCCGTTTCCCCGTCTCTGCCCGCGCCATGGTCAACGCCACCGGCGCCTGGCTCGACGAGTCACTCGTTGCTCTCGGCGCCGCTGAAAAGAACCACGAGAACTTCATCTCCGGCACCAAGGGCTCGCATATCGTGCTCGACAATACCGCGCTCTTCGAAGCGCTGGGCGGGCACATGATCTTCTTCGAAAACGAGGATGGCCGCGTCTGCATCGTCTTCCCCTATCTCGGCCGCGTACTCGCTGGCGCCACCGACATCCGCGTCGACAGCGCCGAGCGCGTCGCCTGCACTGACGAAGAACGCGACTACATCATCGGCGCCCTCCGCGGCGTCTTCCCCGCGCTGACCATTACATCCGAACAGGTCGTGTTCAGCTTCAGCGGCATCCGTCCGCTGCCGCGCAGCGACCAGCAATTCACCGGCCGCATTTCCCGCGGTCACTTCGTCCACCGCATCGACGGCGACGTGCCGCAATTCTGCATGGTCGGCGGCAAGTGGACCACGTTCCGAGCCTTCGCCGAACAGACGGCCGATGCGGTCCTCGAAGCCCTCAGCCAGGAGCGCCTAACCGACACTCTGGCCCTTCCCATCGGCGGCGGCGAAAACTTCCCCAAGGACGCGACCGATCTCGTCCAGCGCCTGACATCGCGCCACGGCATCACGACCGATCGCGCAACTCGACTCGTAGACCTCTACGGCTCCCGCGCCGAAAACGTCCTCGCCTTCTGCCGCACCCGCACCGACGACGAACCGCTCGACCCCGGCACCACGCTGACCTCAGCCGAGATCGTCTTCCTCACGCGGCACGAACACGTCGCCGACCTCGCCGATCTCGTGCTTCGCCGTCTGCCTCTCGCCATCACCGGAGCAATCTCGGCCAGCCGCATTGCTGCCATCGCTGCTGTCGCCGCCGCCGAACTCGGCTGGAGCACGGCCGAAACCGCCGCGCGGATCGCCCAGCTCACCAACGAACTCGAAACCTATCACGGCGTCACCGCAGAAATGCTGGCGCTGCGGACCGACGAAAGGAACCAGCCATGCGCGTGAGCAGCAAGGCCCGAATGAACCGACTCTTCGCCAATGGCGGGTGCCTCGATGTCGCCATCGATCACGGCGTCTGCAACGAACCAAGCTTCCTCTCCGGCCTCGAAGACATGGCCGGTGTCGTCGACGCGCTGGTCGATGCCAAGCCCGACGCCATCCAGATGGCCTATGGCCAGGCCGACCTGCTGCAATCGCGCCCGGGCAAGGACAAGCCCGCCCTCGTCATGCGCATCGACATGGGTAATCCCTACAATGCCCAGCGCCACAAGGTCATGTGGTCCATGCTGCAGAACCACGACGAGCCCATCATCGGTGCGCTGGAAATGGATGCCGCCTGTGTGGTGGTCAATCTCTTCATGCTGCCCGACGAGCCCGAGCTCTTCCGGCAATGCGTCGCCAATATCAGTCGCGTGCGCGCCGATTGCCTCAAATATGGCATGCCGCTGATGATCGAACCGCTGGTCATGCTTCCCAATGATGTGAAGGGCGGCTATCAGGTCGATGGCGACGCCGAAAAGATCGTCACCCTCGTGCGCCTCGCCGCCGAAATGGGCGCCGATATCATCAAGGCCGACCCCACCGACAATCCCGACGATTTTCACCGCGTGGTCGAAGCTGCTCGCGTGCCGGTTCTGGTGCGCGGCGGGGGCAAAGAAGACCTCAAGGCCGTGCTCGCCAAATCAGCCCGCTTGATGGGGCAGGGCGCCAAGGGCATGGTCTATGGGCGTAATATCTATCAGCATGCCAATCCGCGCGCGGTCGTATCCGCCCTGATGGCGATCATTCATCAGGGCGCCAGCGGCGAGCAAGCCTGGGACGTGTACAATGGCTAATCCGCAACGCTACCTCCTCGGCCTCGACGCCGGAAATACCGTCATCAAGGCCGTGCTCTTCGATCTCGCCGGCCGCCAGATCGCCGCCCACGGGCTTGATGGCGCCACCCATAAGCCCGCCGCCGGCATGGTGGAGCGCTCCGTCGGCGAACTCTGGAACAATGCCCAGATCGCTATCGCCCGCTGTATCGAGACCGCGGGCATCGACCCCACCGAGATCGCCGCCATCGGCACGGCAGGCCACGGCAACGGCCTCTATCTCCTCGATCGCGCCAACCAGCCGCTTCTGGGCATCCAGTCCCTCGATAGCCGCGCCGCTGCGCTTGCCGCAGCCACAGACGAGGCCGTCGGCGCCGCGCTCCACGCCATCTGCCTGCAGCGGCCCTGGCCCTCACAGACCCCGATGCTTCTTGCCTGGCTCAAGCAGAACCGCCCCGAAATCTACGCTCAGGCCGGCACCTTGCTCTATGCCAAGGACGTGCTCACGTGGCACCTGACTGGCACGCTTGCCACCGACATTTCCGACATGTCCGGCGCCGGCCTCCTGCGCCTGCCCGAGGCCGAATATGACGACGAGCTGCTGCGACTCTACGGCCTCGAAGACGCCCGCCATCTCCTCCCCGCGCTGCACCAACCCAGCGCCATCGTCGGCACGGTAACCACTCACGCCGCCGCCGCGACCGGCCTTGCCGCCGGAACGCCCGTCGTCGCCGGCCTCTTCGATGTCGTCGCCTCCGCCATGGGTTCAGGCGCCGCTCTTCCTGGCTCCGCCTCGGTCGTCGCCGGCAGTTGGTCGATCAACCAGGTCTTTTCCGAAACCCCGGTGCAAGACGACCGCGTCTTCATGGTCGCCGCCTATGGCCCCTCGCGCTACGCCAATATGGAAAACAGCGCCACCTCGGCCGCGAATCTCGAATGGTATGTCCGCACCCTCATCGAGCGCGGCCACCATCACGATGATCCCTTCGGCGTCGTCAACGCGCTTGTCGGCGAGACGACGCCTTCGTCCGATGATCCGTTGTTCCAGCCCTTCATCTATGGCGGCCGGCTTGGCGCACACTATCGCGGCGGCTTCTTCGGTCTCGCCGGCTGGCATGGCGAAGGCCATATGCTGCGCGCGCTTTTCGAGGGTGTCATGTTTGAACACCGCCGCCACATCGGTGTCCTCGCCGATGCCGGGGTCGGCCTGTCGCAGGCCGTGCTCTCGGGCGGCGGCGCCCGCTCGCCCCATTGGCCGCAAATGTTCGCCGATGGCCTCGGTGTTCCCGTCACCGTCGCCGAAGCTCGTGAAACCGGCGCGCTCGGCGCTGCTATGATGGCCGCCATCGGCGTCGGCATCTACCCCGACGAAATTGCCGCCGCCGCTGAAATGACCCGGCCGGTAAAAACCTATCAGCCGCAGTCCCGCATGCGCCGCCATTATGATCGGCGCTACGATGCTTGGACCGCCCTCAATGCGGCTAGCCAGACCGCGTGGCGAGCCCTTGCGGCCGCGGAGCCCCCGCATGCGGATTGACGGCCAATATGACTACATCATCGTCGGAGCGGGTACGGCGGGCTGCGTGCTCGCCAACCGCCTGACGGAAGATCCGCGCAACCGCGTGCTCCTCCTCGAAGCCGGCGGCAGCGACAACTACCACTGGGTCAACATCCCGGTGGGCTATCTCTACTGCATCGGTAATCCGCGCACCGACTGGATGATGAAGACCGCCTCCGAGCCAGGCCTCAATGGCCGGGCCCTGGTCTATCCGCGCGGCAAGGTTCTCGGCGGCTGCACCTCGGTCAACGGCATGATCTACATGCGTGGCCAGGCGGCCGATTATGATCGCTGGCGCCAGGCCGGCAATATCGGCTGGGGCTGGAATGACGTCTTGCCCTATTTCCGCAAGTCCGAAGACCACCACGGCGGCGAGAGCGATCTCCATGGCTCAGGCGGCGAATGGAAAGTGTCACGCCAGCGCCTGCGCTGGGACATTCTCGAAGCCGTGCAAAAGGGCGCCGAAGAATTCGGCATCCTGCCACGCGGCGATTTCAACGACGGCAATAATGAGGGCTCCGGCCTGTTCGAGGTCAACCAGGCCGGCGGCCGTCGCTGGAACAGTGCACGCGGCTTTCTGCGTCCGGCTTTGAAACGCCCCAATCTCCGCCTCATTACCAAGGCCGAGACGCAATCGCTCATCCTCGAAGGTCGCCGCATTGTCGGCGTCCGGTTCCGGCAGGGCGGTCAACTCCACGAGGCAAGGGCAGGACGCGAAGTCCTCCTCGCCGCCGGCGCCATCAATTCCCCAAAGCTGCTCGAACTCTCCGGCATCGGCCGCTCGGAAATCCTGCAGTCCCACGGCATTCCCGTGCAACACGCCATGACCGGCGTTGGCGAAAACCTGCAAGACCATCTGCAGATCCGCACGGTCTATCGCGTCACCGGCGCCCGCACCCTCAACACCCTGTTCCACAGTCCCCTGGGCAAAGCGCAGATCGGCCTCCAATACGCCCTGATGCGCAGCGGCCCCATGTCCATGGCGCCCAGTCAGTTCGGCATGTTCACCAAGTCGGAAGCGTCGCTCGAAACACCCGATCTCGAATATCACGTCCAGCCGCTCTCAACGAACCGCCTGGGCGAACCTCTGCATGACTTTCCCGCCATCACGGTCTCGGTCTGCAATCTGCGCCCGCACAGCACCGGCAGCGTGCATATCACGAGCACTGACCCGCAGATTCAGCCGGATATCCGCCCGAACTACCTCTCTGCCGACCACGACCGCCAGATCGCCGTCCGCTCCGTGCAACAGGCCCGTCGCATCATGACTGCCAAAGCGCTCCAGCGTTATCGCCCCGAAGAAATTCTGCCCGGCCCAAAGGTGGACAGCGAAGCTGACCTCCTCCACAGCATCGGCGACATCGCCACCACCATCTTCCACCCCGTCGGCACCTGCCGCATGGGCGTCGACGCAGAAGCCGTGGTCACCCCCGACCTGCGCCTCAACGGCTGCGAGGGCCTGCGCATCATCGACGCCTCAATCATGCCCCACATCGTCTCCGGCAACACCGCCAGCCCCGTCATCATGATCGCGGAGAAAGCGGCGGCGCTGTTGAAGGCGCAACGATAGCCTGACGCCCAGAAGTTTGCGGGTTGGTTGTCAGGTTATGGACTTCTGCAAGATCGCGAGCTGTTGCCGCTGCCGAGACGCGCGACGCTAGCCGCCCCCTGGCGATCTGGCGCTAGATCAATTCCAGATTGTGCTTCTGCTTTTTGACCTCTTACGAAAGAGGGTCCGCGCTGGCGCCCAACCGCTTAAGGATTTCTTCGCGCGAACCCAGCTGCCGCAACTTTGACTTGCAGGTCGTTGCTGTTGAAAGCGACGAAGGGCTTGGGCCCTGCAGAGCAGAGCGTTATCAGTGTTTCGCCAAGAAGAATGAAGGCGACCCGGGAAATGACAGCTCCGCGGATCGCCGGAAACCTGCCTTCACTTCAGACTCCACCGTGGGGCAGATCTGTGCCGATAGCGGTGGCAGAGCTTTTGGTAGTAGCGGGTCGTCTTACAGCTGCTTGCCCATCCAGATGGCCTCATCGCGGCCGATCTCTTTGAGACCGATGTGCTTGTAAAAGCCGTAGGCGCGATCATTGGTCAGGCTAAGGCCGAGATGCATCGCCTTGGCCCCTGCCTTTTTCAGCGAGTCGAGTTCGGTCTCTATCATCCTGCGGCCCCAGCCGCCTGATTGGGCTGGCGGCAAGAGGTTGATGTGCAGATGCGCGGGATAGCGATCGGAGAGTGAGGCGTTGCCGTGCTTTGGCTGGCGAATGCGGTCGAGGACGTTCTTGTCCTGCTTGGCTGTCGCCTCCCGTCCCGTATATTTCTTCGCAAGCATCGGCCACCAATCGGCATCGAGCCGTTGTTCGAATGCCCTTGTGTCCGCTGTTCCAACGACATAGCCGATGACGGCGCCGTCATTCTCCAGAACAAAGGCGTGCTCGGGGGCGAAGTCGAGATAGGGCACCGACCACACGAGCCCCGGATAATCCGGGTCCGAATAAAGGGCCGAAGCATCGGCTCCGCCATCCGCCGTAAGAAGACAGATCGAAAAGAGTGCCGCCCTGTCTTCCGGGCGTGCCTGGCGTATCTGTGGCGCCATCAAAAATCCTTGTCCATTGAGTGTTCGGGGCGCGCGCTCGCTGCCCCGCAAATGCGTATCGCTTCCGCAAGACGATCCCCGGTTTTCAACCCGTCTGCAACCTCAGGTTCGCGCTTGCCAACCGCTTTACCAACAAGCCCCGCATATTCGCAGAGGTCGATATAGGGCTGGGATTTGAGCCAGTCGGTGTCAAAGACCGGCATGGCGAATTGCCCATTGTGCAGTTCCACAAGGCGCTTGGCCTCGGGCACGATCGCGAAGATCTTCGCCCAATCGAGAATTCCCTCGCCGGCCGGTACCAGATGGCGGCGGATGGAACTTGGCTGCTCCGGCTTCAATATCGCATCGTCGACGTGCACCTGGGCAATATGGGGCGCGAGACGCCTTGCTGCCTCGATGGGATCTTCAATGCGCACCAGCGTGTTCACCGGGTCGTAGGACACTCCGAGCCTGTCCGCGCCGACGCGCTCGACAAGAGCCAGGCATTCGTAGGACGTGATTTCTTCATGCGTTTTGACAAGCACCCGCATGCCGAGATCGGCAAGGTTCGGGCGAAGTCCGACAAGCAGAATACCAACGGCATCAAGCTGCGCCGTCCAGTTGCCAGCCCTGTCATCCAGCGTTCCAATGGTGAAGAACATGTCGGCCATGCCGAGGACGGCCCCAGTCTCGAGCAGTCTTGCGACGCCTCGCGCGAGATCACCCTGGCCGAGGTCAAGCTCCCGCGCATGGCGGTCGAGCCGGAGCGGATTTAGCCAGTCAAGACTGGCGCCAATGGCGATGCCGAGGCGGTCGGCCTCGGCCTTGAGCTCGCGCAAGGTGCCCTTGTCCAGCGTCGGGCTCAGTTCGAAAAGGCTGTAGAACGTGACCTCCGAAGCCCCTAGAGCCGCGGCTTTCCCTAAAACCTCGAATGGCTCGTTGCCGGCGTCCGGGATGCTGCCGCGCATCAATGCGTACATGGAAAATCCTTCAGGTGATCGGAAAGACGCCGCGCGGAAACCGGGTGAGCCATTCGGCCCCGGTTTCGGTGACCAAAGCCACGTCCCCGGCGCAGACATGACCAAGGTTCGGCAGCGAAAAATTGGGGTGGATTTCAAACACCATGCCCGGCTGGAAAACCGGACCAGCGGCGTCGCGGCTACGGTCGCGCTGCGGCGAAAGGGCGGCGGCGAGGCCGGGCTCGGAATAGTCGAGCCCAAGGCCATGACAGGACTGGAAGCGGAAAGGGTCGGTCTCACGCGAGTATGGACAGATGGCGTCGATCCGGCTTTCGATCAGATCGCCTAATTCATGCACCGGCCGTCCGGGCCGCATCAGCGCCAAGGCATCGTCCTGGATCGCCTCGATCCGGGCGACTGCGTCCTTCAGCGCCGGGCTCGCGGGCCCGATGCTGCCGATACGCAGCCCCTGAGCAAAATAGCCCTCATAGGAGACCATGGTGCCCAGCTGCACCCGATCGCCGGGTTCCAGCGCCTCGGGTAGCTCGAACATTTCGAAGTAGGTCGCCGGCGGGCTCGGACCAGTGGAAAGCCAGAGCCGCGAGACATCGGCACCATGTAAGCGCCCCTCATGCTCGACCTCGGCCATCAGGCGCGCCGGCGTCGCTCCGGGCTCCGCCGCATAGGCAAAGGCGCGTTTGATCATGGCATCTGAAATGGCGCTGGCGCGGCGATGTAGTTCGACCTCGATCGGCGCGCGCATCAACCGGAGCGCCTGCAATTGGGTATCCACGGTCGTGGTCCGAGGCAAGGCTGCCAAGAGTTGTGCAACAAAGCGCGGCGGCAATTCATCGGCCCCGGCGGTGCCGACTCGTTGGCGCCCTCCGAGCAATTCCAAGGCGGTCGCCATGATCCCGTCCGGCCCCGCGCCACGAACGTCAAAGCTCGTGCCGACACGCGTCGAAAAGAGCCGAACCTCATTTTTTCCGGGCGCGATGACGGTCGCTTGGTCTGCCGTCAATACCAGCAATGATGGTGCCCACATCGGGCTGAACCCGGCAAACCAGCCGAGATTTCCGCTTGTTCTCGTCCCGGCAGCGAGACCCCTGGGCGCCGAAAAAGCGAGGATCGCCTCCAGCCCAAGCTGCTTCATCAAGGCGCGCCCTTGTTCAATTCTCTGCGCATAATAGGCGCCATCGAAAGGGGAGGGGGCTCTGTTTTTCATCGGTTGCGTCGACCCTGTGACAGTCTCTTGACAAGCGGTTTCAGATGAGACCTTAATCACTGTAAGGAAAGTTACCAGACGGTCAAGTGGTGATGGAAATTCTATCCGGCAGTCCCAGGCTGCTCCGCAATCTCAACGAAAAGGCGGTGCTTCAGCGCCTCCTCAATGAGGGCGCCCTGACACGCATGGAGCTCGAGGCCTTCACCGGTCTTTCCAAGCCCGCGATGTCCGACCTACTGCGTCGGCTCGAAGCGGTGAACCTCATTCGCCGCGATGGCGAGAAGGCCGGCACATACGGCCCCAAGGCCGGTCTTTGGGGTCTCGACCCGGCAGCCTCCTTCGTCGCCGGCATTGATGTCGGTACGCATGGAATAGACGCAGCGATTGCCGACATTGCCGGCAATATTATCGGCACCTTCAGGCATGAGGGGCAGCCGGGCGAGCGCTACGATGCTCACGAGCGGCTCACCGCAGTGCTTCAGGCGGTGACCCGAGAAGCTGGCATCGACATCAAGCAGATCGACCAACTCGTCGTCGGTCTTCCCGGCATCGTCGATATGACCGCGGGCAACCTGCGCAAGGGGCAGCAGATCCCCAATTGGGAAGGCTACCATATCCCCGATGCGCTGCAGGAAGTGCTCGGTCATCGCCATGTGCTGATCGAGAACGACGTCAATCTCGTCGCCATCGAAGAAATGACCTTTGGTGCGGCCGCCTCCATCCAGTCCTTCATCCTCCTCTGGGTCGGCGATGGTGTCGGCGCCGGCGCCGTCATCGGCGGGCGGCTCATCCACGGCTCGACGGGTACAGCCGGCGAATTGGGCGGGGCCATGGTGCCGGATCGTTTCGCCTCGCCGGGCGAAGAAGTCCGGATGGCGCTCGTTGAAGACCTGCTCAACGTGTCTGCCATCGACGCGCTCGTCGCCAAATATGGCCTTGTCGGCGACGACAGCATCGACGCTATCGCCAAGGCGGCTCGCGGTGGGGGGCAGGATGCGTTCTTTGGCGAGCTCGGTTATCGCGTTGCTGCAGCGCTCACCGGCGCCATCGGCATTCTCGATCCCGAAATGGTGGTGCTGGGCGGCGACGTTGGCCGCGCCGGCGGCAGGCCGCTCTGCGACAGCGTCAGGAGCGTGTTGAAGCGCCTGCCCATCGTCATTCCACAAATTGTTCCCACCGCCGTGAGCAGCAATGCCGTGCGGGCGGGCGCCGTAGAACTCGCGCTCGGGCATGCCCGGGAGCGCGTGTTCACGGGAGGCAGCGCTGCACGCGGCCTCCCGTGAGGAGATTGGACCACCCTTTGATGAAGCAGCCTTCCCCGGAGATGTTTATGCACAGACATACAAGTTCGAAGAAGACCCCATGGACATTGTCCAGAGGTTTGCGCGCTCTGGCCCTTGCGGGTCTTGCCGGAACTGCAGCGTTAACCGCCCCGCTTCCGGCCTTTGCCGAAGTCCCTCTCGACCAGCTTGTCCGCATCGTGGCCGAGGGCGGCAACAGCTTTACCCGTACATTCAATCCGTTCTCGCCGACCGCCCGCTGGGTCAGCACGCGCACGATGTATGAACCGACCATGATCCAGAACTACGCGACGGGTCAGCTCGATCCGTGGCTGGCCACGGGCTACGAATGGTCCGCCGATGCGCTGACCCTGACGCTCACCCTGCGTGACGATGTAAAATGGTCCGATGGCGAGGCTTTCACGGCTGACGACGTCGCCTTCACCTTCAACCTGATGAAGGACAATCCGGGCCTGATCGGCCCCGCTGCCGGTGCCTTCGGCCAGTATCTCAGCGCCGTCGAAGCCGTTGATGACACGACGGTGAAATTCACCTTCTCGACCACCTACACGCCGGGCCTCTACGCCATCGTCGACCAGTTCATCGTGCCCGAGCACGTCTGGAAGGACATCGCCGACCCCGTCACCTTTGAGAATTCCGAACCGGTCGGCACCGGTCCCTTCACCACCATCGATGCATTCGGCACCGACCGCTACCAGGTGACGCAGAACCCGAACTACTGGCAGCCGCTCAATATCGAAGGCGTCTTCGTCCAGGGTTTTAACGGCAATGACCAGGTCAGCGCCGCGGTGCTTTCCGGCAATATCGATTGGGGTGGGCTGGTGCCCGACCCGGACACCACCTTCGTGGCGCTCGATCCCGAACATTTCGGCTATTGGTGGCCACGCACATCCGTCGTGATGCTGCTTGCCAATACCACCGAGGGTGCTCTCGGCGACACCACCGTGCGTAAAGCCATGAGCCTGGCGCTCGATCGCCAGCGCATGATCAATACCGGCGTCTGGGGCAAGTCGGTGCCCGGCAATGCCACCGGCCTGCCCGAAGGTCCTTTCAAGGACTGGATCGATCCGGCCGTCGTCGAAGCCGGCTCTTCCTGGGTCAATATTGATCCCGATGCCGCCAACAAGCTGCTCGACGATGCCGGTTACACCCGCGGTGGCGATGGCATCCGCGTCGACAAGGACGGCCAGCCCATGGCCTATGACATCATCGTTCCCTCAGGCTGGAACGATTGGGTCTCGGCCAGCCAGATCGTCGCGGAAAACCTTGCCGACATCGGCATGGATGTAACCCTGCGCACGACCACGGCCGATAGCTGGACCAATTCCACCTTTACCGGCCAGTTCGATCTCTCGCTCGGCACCGCCCAGCGCACCGCGACGCCGTTCGAATTCTATCGCAACAACATGGCGACCTCATCGGTCCAGCCGGTGGGCACTGCCTCGCCTAATAACCAGCAGCGCTACGGCGATCCGGCAGTGGACGAGCTTCTCGCCAAGTTCGCCGCCTCGACCGATGCCACCGAGCAGAAGGCAATCATCGCCCAGCTCGAAGGCATGTTCAACGAAGCCGCGCCCGCCATCCCGCTCTACGAGCAGCCGGATTGGGGCCTCTACAACACCAACCGGTTCACCGGCTTCCCCAATGCCGAGAACGCTTACGCGCCCCTGAGCCTGCAGATGACCAATGGTCCGCTGCTGGTCTGGCCCAAGCTCGAACGTCGCGCTGAATAGCTCCCAATCGGCGCCGGGGCTCCCGCTCGCGGGAGCCCCACTTTGGAGGCCCAGTTATGCTCTACATTGCAAAGCGGCTGATGTTCTACGTGCTGGCAGCCTTCGTCGCCATCACCGTGAACTTCTTCCTGCCACGCCTGACGCCCGGCGATCCGGCTTCGACCATCGTCGCCACCTATTCAACGACCTTGAACGAAGAATCCCTTGCCGCGCTCCGCCAGGCCTATGGCCTCACCGACGATCCGCTGTTCCAGCAATATCTCACCTATCTGGGCAATATCCTGCGCGGCGATTTCGGCCGTTCGCTCTCCAATTTCCCGGCTCAGGTCAGCGACATCATCGCGGCCGGCATCGGATGGTCCGTGCTGCTGGGCCTCACCTCGGTGCTCCTGAGCTTTGTCATCGGCTCAGCGCTCGGCGCCCTCGCGGCTTGGCGCCGCGGCGGCATCTTTGACCGGTTTGCGCCGCCCATCCTGCTCTTTCTCGGCTCGTTTCCGTACTTTTTCCTCGCGCTACTGCTCTTCTATTTCTTCTGCTTCAAGCTGAAGTGGTTCCCGATGGGCAATGCCTATTCGAGCGTCAACCCGCCGCCCTTCACCCTCTCGGGCGTCAGCGATGTGCTCTACCACCTGATCGCACCGGCCTTCACTGTGGTGCTGGTCTCGCTCGGGCCATGGACGCTCAACATGCGCAACGCCATGATCGGCGTCCTCAGCGAAGACTATCTCACCCTCGCCGAAGCCAAGGGGCTAAAGCCGCACCGCGTGCTGTTCTCCCATGCCGTCCGCACCGCACTTCTGCCCAATATCACGGCGCTCGGTGCAGCCATCGGCGGCGTCTTCTCCGGCCAATTGCTCACCGAGATTGTCTTCACCTATCCCGGTCTCGGCTATTCGCTCATGCGCGCCGTCAGCGCCGTCGATTATCCGCTGATGCAGGCGCTCTTCCTCATCATCACGCTTTCGGTGCTCGCGGCGAATTTCTTCGTCGACACGCTCTACGTGCTGCTCGACCCGCGTGTCCGCGCCGGACAGGGAGCCTGAGCCATGTCCTTCTACGAAACCTTTGGCAAAATCCGGCGTCAGGCCCTTGGCTCTATTCCGGTTCTCGTCGGCGTCGTCATCCTCGTCATCCTCGTGGGCAGCACGGCGCTCGCCCGCTGGATCGCGCCCTATCATCCCACCCGGGCCACCGGCGGCATCAACGAATTCCCCTCCTGGGCCCATCCCTTCGGCACGACCGGGCAGGGGCAGGATGTGTTGAGCCAGTTCCTCTATGGCGGCCAGAACACGCTCTGGATCGCCTTCACCATCGCGGTCCTGACGACGCTGCTCGCCCTCATCGTGGCGCTCACCTCGGCCTATTTCCGCGGCTGGGTCGATGACGTTCTGACCCTCGTCACCAATGTCTTCCTCGTCATTCCCTCGCTGCCCCTGATCGTCGTTCTCGCCGCCTTCCTGACGCCGGGCCCGGCAACCATGATCATGGTGCTCACTATCACCGGCTGGGCTTTTGGCGCGCGCCTCTTCCGCTCGCAGGCATTGAGCCTGCGCGAACGGGAATTCATCGCTGCCGCCGAAGATGTGGGCGAACGCCGCTGGCGCATCGTCGCCATTGAACTCCTCCCCAATATGGGTTCGGTCGTTGCCGCCTATTTCGTCAATCAGGTGATCTTTGCCATCACCGCCCAGGCCTCGCTTGAGTTCTTGGGCCTTGGCGATGGCGGCCAGGTCACCTGGGGCTCCATGCTCTTCTGGGCGCAAAATACCTCCGCCCTGATCCGCGGCGCCTGGTGGACCTTCGTGGTCCCCGGCATGGCGATTGCGCTCACCGCTTTCTCCCTCGCCCTCATCAACAATGCCGTCGACGAATTGGGCAACCCGCGTCTCCGCGCCGATCGCCTCTTGCGAAAGGCCGGCTTCAGCAAACCGAGCGCCTCGCTCATGACCCCGGTGAAGCGCGATGCCTGATCTCGTTCCCGCTCTCGAAATCACCAATCTCTCCGTTGGCTATGCCACCGAAGACGGCATCCGCACGGCCGTGGACAAGGTTTCCTTCAGCATCGCGCCGGGTGAATTCATGGGCCTTGCCGGAGAATCGGGCTGCGGCAAGTCCACCATCGCCCAGTCCATCCTGCGCCTCTTGCGTGCCCCCGGCGTCATCACCGGTGGAGAAATCCGCGTCGCAGGCCACGACATGCTGACCTCAGACAGCCAGCGAGTGCGCGAACTGCGCTGGCACACGGCCTCCATCGTCCTGCAAAATGCCCTGACCTCCCTCAATCCGGTCAAGCGCGTCAGTGCTCAGCTCAAGGAAGTGCTTGAGCGGGGCGGCGGCACAAAGACGCCCACCGAGCTGCTGCAAATGGTTGATATCGACCCCAGCCGGCTCAGTGCATTTCCACATGAACTTTCCGGTGGCCAGCGGCAACGCGTGGTCATCGCCATGGCGCTCGCCCTCTCGCCGCAACTCGTCATCCTCGACGAGCCGACCACGGCCCTCGACGTGATCGTGCAGCAGGAAATCTTCGTTACCGTGAAGGCGCTGCAAAAGCGAATGGGCTTCGCGGTTCTGCTCATCACCCACGATCTGCCGCTCCTCTTCGATGTGGCCGATCGCATTGCGGTGATGAAAGATGGAAAGATCGTCGAGACGGCGAGCACCGCAACCTTCCGCAAGCATCAGGAGCACCCCTATTCCAAGGCGCTGCTCTCAGCGACGCCCAAGGTCGATTTCACGACATCGGAGCCCATCGCCGAGCGCAAACTCGTTCAGCCGGTGCTCGAAACGCACCATCTCGTCAAAAGCTATGGCCGTAATCCCTTCACCGGCAGCGCCGTCCTGCGAGCCGTCGATGACATGTCGTTCCGCCTCGCCCCGCGCGAAATCGTTGCCCTGGTCGGCGCGTCGGGCAGCGGCAAATCCACCTTCGGTCGTATCGTCACCGGCCTCATCCGCCCGACCTCGGGCGATATCCTTGTCGATGGCCACACCCCTGTACCCGTCTCGCGCCGTCGCCCCGGCACGCCACGTGCCGCGCAGATGGTGTTCCAGGATGTCTATGGCTCGCTCAATCCCCTCCACACCATTGGCCACCACCTCCGCCGCGCCGTAATCTCGGCGCCGGGCACAGACAAGCGCGATGTGGAGGCCCGCGTTGCCGCGCTTCTCACCGAAGTCGGGCTCACCCCGACCGAAAGCTATCTCGACCGCCGTCCGCACGAACTGTCGGGCGGTCAGCGCCAGCGTGTCGGTCTCGCCCGCGCGCTCGCCGCCTCGCCAAAACTGCTGGTGGCCGACGAGCCGGTTTCCATGCTCGACGTCTCGATCCGGCGCGACATCCTCAACCTCATCGCGCGGCTGCGCGACGAACAGGGCGTCGCGGTGCTCTACATTACCCATGACGTGGTCAGCGCCGGCTATATCGCCGACCGTATCGCCGTGATGCATCGCGGCAAGCTGGTCGAAGAAGGGCCAGCCAAGGCCGTCCTCAAGAACCCCCAACACGACTATACGCGCCGCCTTATCGCCGCTGTTCCCGGCGGGCTGGGGCTGCCGAATGACCAACCCGAAGTGGCCCTCCCATGACGACAGTCATCCCCGAAATTCGCGTCGGCATAGATGGCCGAAAGTTTCCGCGCGCCGCCGACCTCGGACCCATCGCGCTCCTTGAGCGTTGCGCCGCGCTCGGCCATGCCGGCGTCTTCTTTCGCACGGTGCTGGACGTCTCCCCGACGCTCGATGCTGGCTTCCTCGCCGCCGTAAAACAGCGCGCCGATGAACTCGGCCTCTACCTCGAAATGGGTCTGGGGAAGATCAACCCCTACAACACACCGGAAGCTCCCGAAGTCCGCGACATCGGCCAGGGCGACTATGTGCTCGGCATGACCCGTATGATCGAGGCGACCACGGCCATTGGCTGCACCGCGCTCTGGGGCGATACGGCCAATTACCAGCGTCATAGCTGGGGTCTCCACGCCATCGACCGCTATCGCACCGATGTCGATTGGCCCGACCAGCTCGAAGCCACGCGAAAGTTCCTACTCAAACTCAAGCCGGTCCTGAAAGACCGCGGCGCCGTCATCGCCGTCGAAACCCATGAAGAGATCACCACTTCCGAAATCGTCCGCCTGATCGAGCAGGTCGGCGATGACACCTTGGGCGTCACCCTCGATCTCGCCAATGTCGTGGTGCGCGGCGAAGATCCCGTGGCCGCCACCCGCCGCCTCGCCCCCTTCGTGCGCAAAACCCATATGCGCGACATCGTGCTTTTCGCGCGACCGCATGGCCTCGAGCGCCAGACCCGCGCCTGCGGCGATGGCGTCATCGATTGGGTAAAGGTACTCGGCGCCATCTTCGAAGCGGGTAGCCGGCCCAATTTCACCATTGAGAACGTCTGGGGCTCGGACAAGAACCAGATCCCGCTTTTCGACCCCGACTGGCAGGCCCGCCAGCCGGATGCCGTGCTCGGGGAAATCCTCGAGCTGATCCGCCTCTCCCGCGTCTTCGAGGACGGCGTCCGCGCCGGCACGATGATCGCGCCGGACGACTACTTCTCTCCCAACCCTTCACTCGACGAACTCGAGGGTTTCGTGTCGCGCAGCGGCGCCACCCTCAAGGCGGCGGCCGATGTGCTGCGCGCCGCCTCTACTGCAAAGGAGTAATACCGACCATGTCTTATCCGCTCAAAGTGCTCGTCATCGAAGCTCATCCCGACGAAGCGGAAATGTATACCGGCGGTACCATGCGGCGCCTTGCCGATCGTGGCGTGGCCGTCAAATTCATGTCGCTGACCAACGGCGATGCCGGTCACTATCAGATGGACCGCGATCCGCTAAAACGCCGCCGCGCTCGCGAAGCCTATGCTGCCGCGCGTCACCTCGGTGTGCTCGACTATGAAATCCTCGATATCCACGATGGCGAACTGATGCCGGACCTAGCTTTGCGCACGGCGGTCATCTCCTCCATCCGCCGCTGGCAGGCCGATGTGGTCATCACCTTCCACGACGATTGCCCGGGGCACCTCGACAACCGCAATGCCGGCAAGGTCGTGCGCGAAGCCTCCGGCTTCTGCACCAATGGCAATATCTGCCCCGAAGTGCCGCCGCTGGCCGAAGCCCCGATCTGCCTGAAAATGATCGACTACGGCGCTCTCGACGTCCACAAGCACGACGTGGTCTTCGACGTCGCCTCGTCCATCGACGCCAAGCTCAAAGCCTGCGCAGCCCACGCCACCCAGTTCTACGAATTCGCTCCCTTCGAACGCGGCTTCCTCAACGAAGCCCCAAAGATCGGTGACTGGGCCGCCGAGCGCGCCTTCATCCTCAAATACTGGCCCGAATTCATGTACGCCCTGCCAGGCATGAGCGGCGGCCACGAATTCGCTGAAAGTTTCCAGCTCGCCGACTATGGCCGCACTGTCACTGCCGATGAGGTGAAAAAGCTCTTCGCGCTGTGACATCAGCCGATCTCCAGGTGTGCAGTGTTCGCGCGGTAGCAGCCAGATAATCGATGCGACCGGGCTGTCCCTCGCCCGGTCGCTGCCGCTCTCCGCCCAGCTCTACAACACGGAACGACATGCCCGGGGCGCAAAACAGACGGTGTCAGCGCAGCTTGTCGACCAGGAAATCCACAAAGACGCGAACGCGGGCCGGGATGTTGGCTCCGCCGACAAAAACGGCGTGGATATGCTCGACATCGCCCGGATTGTAGTCCTCAAGGACCGGGACCAGCCGTCCGGTCTCTATCTCGTTGACGACGCTGAAGCGGCCCACCCGAGCGATCCCAACCCCTTGAGCAGCGAGTTCACCAAGGGTCTCGCCGCTGTTCGCCTCGATCGTGCCCTTCACCGACAGTTCGAAATCTTCTCGGTTGCGGCGGAACGGCCAGATCGGCTCGGCCCTGCGGAAATTGAAGTTGAGGCAGTTGTGACGGTGGAGATCTTCGGGCACGCGCGGAGTACCGGCGCGCGCCAGGTAGTCCGGCGAGGCAACGATCACGCGGCCGGTCTCGCCCAGCTTGCGCGCCATGAGCCCGCTGTCGGCGAGCGGACCGAAGCGGATCGCTACATCTGCTTCGCCACCCGCCACGTCGACCAGCGTGTCCGACAAAGCGATGTCGACCAGGATATGCGGATAAAGCCGCACGAATTCGCCGAGCAGCGGCACGACGCATAGCCGGCCGTGTGATTGCGCCGCATTGACTCGAAACCGCCCGCGTGGCGCCCCCTGGTCGGCGATCTGCTGCTCGGCGTCGTTCAGGTCGGCGAGGATGCGTCGCGCAGCCTGGAGATAGCTGCGACCTTCCGCTGTCAGGGTGAGCGTGCGGGTCGAGCGCAGCAGCAGCCGCACACCGAGCCGTGTTTCGATCCGGTCGATCGTGCGGCTGACTGCAGAGGGGGTGAGGCCGAACTGGCGGCCAGCCGCGGAGAAGCTGCCGAGATCGACCACCGCCGTGAATATCTCCAGCGCGCGTGCGCGATCTACTCCGTCCATCGCTTTTGCTTGCAAGGCAAAAATCCTTCGCTCCATTGCACGCTATTCCAGCGTGGTTCTTGCGTCCATTTATGCATCTGCATCGTAACCGAAAGGGTGAACCATGGAATACAGGCAATTGGGCGCGTCGGGTCTGCGGGTGCCCGCGCTTAGCTTTGGCACTGGCACCTTCGGCGGCAAGGGGCCGCTGTTCAGCGCCTGGGGACAAAGCGACGCTGCCGAGGCTCGGCGGCTGATCGACATTTGCCTCGAAGCAGGCGTCACCTTGTTCGACACCGCCGATGTCTATTCGAACGGTGCGTCCGAGGAGGTACTGGGTGAGGCCATCAAGGGCCGGCGCGATGCGGTGCTGATTTCGACCAAGACCGGTCTGCCGATGGGCGATGGCCCGCAGGACTGGGGCGCGTCACGCACGCGGCTGATCCGTGTGGTCGAGGACGCGCTGCGACGGCTGGGCACCGATTATATCGACCTGCTCCAGCTTCACGCTTTCGATGCTTTCACCCCGGTCGAGGAGTTGATGGGCACGCTCGATATGCTGATCGCGGCAGGCAAGCTGCGCTATGCCGGCGTTTCCAACTATCCCGGCTGGCAACTCATGAAAGCGCAGGCGGTCGCAGATCGGCAGGGCTTGTCGCGCCTTGTCGCGCATCAGGTCTATTACTCGCTGATCGGCCGGGCCTATGAAGCGGAGCTGATGCCGCTCGCCGT
>NZ_JBEVLL010000075.1:0-4221 GCF_040509215.1 Devosia sp. | reverse complement strand
AACACCTTGTGCGGGGTGAGTTCCTTGATCTTGTCCTTGTCGAGGCCCTGCGCCTTGAGCTCGGCCACGACCTCTTCCTCGGTCTTGCCCAGCATCAACGCTTCCGACTGCGCCAGCACATTGGCCACGAGCTTATCGTGATGCGGCGGCAGCTTTTCATGCGGCTGCGCGGCAATCAGGAAATCCGCCGGGATCACGTCCGTACCCTGGTGGATGAGCTGATAAAACGCATGCTGACCATTAGTGCCCGGCTCGCCCCAGACGATCGGGCCCGTCGACCAGCCCACCGGCTTGCCGCTGAGGGTGACCGACTTGCCGTTCGATTCCATGTCCTGCTGCTGCAGATAGGCCGGGAAACGGCTCAGCCGCTGGTCATAGGGCAGCACGGCATGGGTCGAGAAACCCCACGCATTGCGATACCACACGCCAAGCACGCCCATGATCACGGGCAGGTTCTGATCCAGCGGCGTCTCGAGGAAGTGCCGGTCCATCGCATCGGCGCCAGCCAGGAATTTTGCGAAATTTTCGTATCCGACGGCCAGCGCCACCGGCAGGCCGATAGCCGACCACACAGAATAGCGGCCGCCGACCCAGTCCCAAAAACCAAAAATCCGGTCTTCACGAATGCCGAACTTGGCGCAGGCCGGCAGGTTGGTCGAAACCGCCGCAAAGTGGTTCGGCACCGCCTCTTCGCCCAGCGCACCCGCCAGCCACTTACGGGCCGAATGGGCGTTGGTCATCGTCTCGTCGGTCGTAAAGGTCTTCGAGGCGACGATAAACAGCGTCTTGGCCGGGTCGAGACCCTTCAGGATGTCATGGATATGCGCGCCATCGACGTTCGACACATAGTGCGCGCGCAGGTCCGGCCGCGTGTAGGGGGCCAGCGCCAGCGTCACCATCACCGGGCCGAGATCGGACCCGCCAATGCCGATATTGACCACGTCGGTGATCTGCTCGCCGCCATGGCCGCGGATTTCCCCGCTCCGCACGGCGTTGGTATAGGCCTCGATAGCCGCAAGCACCGCCCGCACGTCGGGCATCACATCCTTGCCGTCCACCTCGACGGGCTTGTCGCCCTGATAGCGCAGCGCCATGTGCATCACGGCGCGGTCTTCGGTGATGTTGATGTGCTCGCCTTCGCACATCTGCGCACGGCGCTCTTCAACGCCAGCAGCGCGCGCCAGGTCGAACAGCGCAGCCATCACTTCGTCATCGATGCGGTTCTTCGAGTAGTCGAGCAGGATATCCGCTCCGCTCACCGAAAAACGCTGGAAGCGGTTGGGATCTTCCGCGAACAGCAGCCGCATCGGCTGGCCCTCGATTGCCTTCTTGAGCTTGCCCAGCGCTTCGAAACCGGCCTTACGCCCAGACTTAGCCATCAGCTTATTCTCCCGAGGAATTTTGTAGGTGTGTGAAGGATCGGGTCAGGTCTGAGCGAAAACGGTGGTTTTCGAGAACCGGACCGGAACGTACGTTTGGGTACGTGAGGACCGGAAGCGCAGAAAACTGCCGTTTGCAGCCAGACATCACGTGATCCTTTACATACCTTAGAGGACCGGCAGATCGCCGGCAGCCCATGCGGCGCGCGTTTCGGCCGCGAAGTCGGCCATGCGGCCGGCTTCGATAGCCGCCCGCGTGCCCGCGGTCAGCTCTTGATAATAGTGAAGGTTGATCTGCGAAAGCACCATGGCACCCAAAATCTCTTCCGTCCTTACCAGATGGTGGAGATAGGCCCGGCTCCAGCGCCGGCAATTGGGATTGGGCGACGCTTCATCGAGCGGACGAGGATCATCCTTGTGCCGCGCATTCTTCAGATTGATGACACCGAAGCGCGTATAGGCGTGGCCATGGCGCCCAGCACGGGTCGGATGCACGCAGTCGAACATATCGACGCCGCGCTCGATGCCCCCCAGAATATCGTCCGGCTTGCCCACGCCCATCAGATAGCGCGGCCGATCCGTCGGAAGCTCCGGCGTAATGTCCGAAAGCACGCGGAACATCACTTCCTGCGGCTCGCCCACGGCCAGCCCGCCAATGGAATAGCCATCGAACCCAATAGACTTCAGCCCCGCCGCCGACCGTGCCCGCAGTTCTGCATCATCGCCGCCCTGCACGATGCCGAACAGGGCCCGGTTCTGCTGGTTATTGAACGCGGCCTTGGACCGATCAGCCCAGCGCAGCGACAATTCCATCGCGCGCTCGATTTCCTTGCGCTCGGCCGGCAGTGCAATGCACTCGTCGAGCTGCATGATGATATCGCTATCGAGCAGCGTTTGGATCTCGATCGACCGCTCCGGCGTCAGCTCATAGGACGAGCCGTCGATATGCGACTTGAAGGTGACGCCCTTCTCGGTGAGCTTGCGCAGCTTGGCCAGCGACATGACCTGAAACCCGCCGCTATCGGTCAGGATCGGGCCCTGCCAGTCCATGAAATCATGAAGACCGCCAAGCGAAGCCACGCGCTCCGCGCCCGGCCGCAGCATCAGGTGATAGGTGTTGCCGAGCAAAATATCGGCGCCGGTCTCGCGCACCTGCTCGGGATACATGGCCTTCACGGTTCCGGCCGTGCCCACCGGCATGAAGGCCGGCGTATCGATCTCGCCACGTGGCGTATCGATGCGACCGCGCCGCGCCGCGCCATCGGTTGCGAGAAGGGAGAAGGTAACCTGTTTCGTCGTGCTCATGGGCCGGGTTTCTAGCGGGTTGCCCCGCCAGAATAAAGGGCCCCGGCCATGAAAGCTTCAGGTTGCGGCTGGCGCGAAATTTCCGTTCCGCTCCAGCGCGACTTTCAGCCGTTCCTGCACAAGCGATCGCGCCTGCCACCAGTCCCCGCTGCGCACCGGAATGCGTGCCACCACCGTCATCGTTGTATCGCCCAGCGTATCCAGCCAGATATCGGGCTTGGCGGCGCCGGCGGAATATTCCGTCGCGACCGCAGCGGCCACTTCGGCCCGCACGCGATCGAGATCGGCCGAACGCGGCACGTTGAATTTTACCTCGACGATGCGCGACGTCTCCCGGCTGTAATTGATGATCTTGGCATTGGAGAGTTTTGAGTTCGGCGCAAACAGATAGACGCCGTCGATGGTTCGCAACTGCGTCGCAAAAAGCCCGACTTCGACGACCGTGCCGACAATCCCGTCCGCATCGATATAATCACCCGAATTGAACGGCCGCAGGAAGACCAGCATGATCCCAGCGGCGATATTGGCGAGCGTCCCCTGCAAAGCCAGGGCAATAGCCAGACCCGCCGCACCAAGCACCGCGAGAATCGACGCCGTCTGCACCCCGAACTGCCCCAGCACCACGATGACCGTGACGAACAGAATGGCGTAGCGCACCACCTGCCCGGCCAGCGGCGCTATGGTGGCATTGTGCTTCATCCGGGAGGCAAGAAAGCTGGTGACGTACCCCGACACGATCTTGGAGATCACCCAGCCCGCCCCCAGAACCAGAAGGGCGATCACCAGCGACCAGGCATTGGCGATGACCCAGGCGGCCGAGATTCCGAAAATTTCCGCTTCTTGCATTCGATATTCCCCGTATTAGTCGAGGACGAAAATCCTGAGCGTTGAGATGGTTGCAGCGCAACGCCGTCCGATTTTCGCCACGCTCGCCTGTCCCTATTCCAAAATCACGTTCTGTTGTTGAGGCCAACCATGTTTCGTACCGCTGTTCTTGTCGCCGCCATTTCCCTCGCCACATTGCCCGCTTTTGCGCAGGATGTGAACGAGGTCGAGGGCCACTATTCGGGCAGCGGCGAGGGCGATCTGACGCTCGACCTCACCCATATCGAGGATGATCGCTATTCCATCTCGATCAATACGGTCGTGCCGATCCAGGAAGAATTCATGGGCTGCGCCGGCGGCATCGATGGCGAGGTCCTGCTCTCCAAGAAGGGCGGCAATTTCTTCGTCGAAAACGAGATGTACGAGCCCGGAAACGACTCGCCGCTCAACCAGCGCTATTGCGAAATCGGCCTGATCTTCGACGGTGAAGAAGGCGTTGTTATCGAAGAGCGCGACGGGTGCCTGGAATACCACGGCGCCTCCTGCGGTTTTTCAGGCACGCTCACTCACGACGCTGCGGGTATCTAGCGCCTAAAACACCGTATCGACGGCATGCATGCCAAGGTTGATCGCCCCCAACACCAGGGCGATCTCCACCCCCAGCCCCAGAATACAAATCGTGGCCCCTATCACAGCCGCGATACCGTCCCGA
>NZ_JBEVLL010000074.1:0-14020 GCF_040509215.1 Devosia sp. | reverse complement strand
TCCGACCTTGACGGATTATCGAACCTGAAATGAAAAAGGCCGGGTTTCCCCGGCCTTTCTGGTCTCTTAGGCCGCCGTTTTGACGGTTGCCTTGCGCAGGCGTCGCCGCTCCTCGCGGCGCTCCATTTCCACCTTGGGATCAGGCACCGGCACCGAAGCGATCAGGCGCTTGGTATAGTCATGGTGCGGATCCATGGTCACCTGCTCGGCCTCGCCGATTTCGACCACTTCGCCAAAGTAGAGCACCATGATGCGCTGGGCGATGTGCCGGACGACGGCGATGTCGTGCGAGATGAACAGCAGCGAAATGCCCAGTTCCTTCTGCAGGTCCATCAGGAGGTTGACCACCTGCGCGCGGATCGACACGTCGAGCGCCGACACGGCCTCGTCGCAGATGATCAGCTTGGGATTGGTAATCAGCGCTCGCGCAATGCCGATACGCTGGCACTGCCCGCCCGAAAATTCGTGCGGATACTTGTTGATCATGTTGGGCAGCAGCCCAACCTTCTGCATCATCTCGGCAACCCGAACCGCGCGCTCGGCCTTGCCGATGTCTGGCATATGGATCTTGAGCGGTTCGGCGATGATGTCGCCGGCCGTCATGCGCGGATTGAGCGAAGCCAGAGGATCCTGGAAGATCATCTGGATGTCCTTGCGCAGGCCCAGAAGCTCGTTCGGGTTCATCTTCTGGATATCGCGGCCAAGCCACACGGCCTCGCCCGAGGTCGCCGGCAGCAGCCGGATGATCGCCCGCGACAGCGTCGATTTTCCGCAGCCGCTCTCGCCCACGATCCCGAGCGTTTCGCCCTGATAAAGATCAAAGGAAACGTTCTTGACCGCGCGCAGGATCTTGGTGGCGCCAAAAAGACCGCCGGAGCCGATGGTAAATTCCACCGACAGGTCACGGACTTTCAGAATGGGTTCCCGGTCCGTCATGCTTCACCCTTTGCGGCCATAAAGTCGTAGGAAACGGTCGAAAGGCGCTCCACCTTTCTGTCGAGCCGCGGCACCGCCGCAAGGAGGCCCTGCGTATAGGGGTGCTCGGGCTTGTCGAAGATATCGGCCGTCTTGCGATATTCCATCACCCGTCCATCGAACATCACGAGCGTATCCTCGCAGGTCCCCGCCACGATCCCGAGATCGTGGGTGATGAGGATGATGGCGGTGTTGAAATCCTCCTGCAGGTCGACGAGCAGATCGATGATCTCGGCCTGCACCGTCACGTCGAGCGCCGTCGTCGGTTCGTCGGCAATCAACAGTTCCGGGCTGCAGAGCAACGACATGGCGATCATGACACGCTGCCGCATGCCGCCCGAGAACTCGTGCGGATACATATGCACGCGGTTCTTCGCGTCGGGAATGCGCACCGCCTCGAGCATGCGCACGCTCTCGGCCAGGGCCGCGCTATGGCTCATGCCACGGTGCAACTCCAGCACCTCCGTCATCTGGCGCGAAATGCGGAGATATGGATTGAGCGAGGTCATCGGGTCTTGGAAGATGATCCCGATGCGCTCGGCGCGATAGGACCTCAACTCCTTGGTCGGCAGGTTGAGGATTTGCTTGCCGTCGAACATGACCGAACCAGAGGCCCGGCCATTCTTGGGCAGGAGGCCCAT
Organism: Devosia sp.; assembly: GCF_040509215.1. Taxonomy (GTDB): domain Bacteria; phylum Pseudomonadota; class Alphaproteobacteria; order Rhizobiales; family Devosiaceae; genus Devosia. The sequence goes on along the minus strand of NZ_JBEVLL010000074.1, from coordinate 12,404 downwards.
AAGCGCGAAGGCGCCCTGGGTCTTGCCCGAACCACTCTCGCCGACGATGGCGAGCGTCTTGCCCTTTTCGAGCGTATAGCTGAGATCCTTCACGGCGTGGACGGTGCCATCATGCGTGAGGAAGTCGATCTTGAGATTTTTGACTTCTAGCAATGCCATTGATGTGCCTCCTTACCGCTCCTTGGGGTCAAGCGCGTCGCGCAGACCATCGCCGATATAGGTGAGGCAGAGCAGCAGCGTGACCAGCACGACGGCAGGCCCGAGCAGCATCCAGGGCAGAACTTCGGCCACCGGGGCACCGGCAGAAATCAGCGTACCCAGAGACGTCTGCGGCTCCTGCACACCAAGGCCGAGATAGGAGAGGAAGCTTTCCGCGATGATGATCTCGGGGATCGTCAGGGTGGCGTAGATCACAACGGGTCCGGAGAGGTTGGGCACGATGTGACGCATGATGATGGCAAAGGGCTTGGCCCCGCTGGCACGCGCCGCCTCGATGAACTCTTTCTCCTTGATGGAGAGCGTCTGTCCACGCACGATGCGCGCCATGGTCAGCCATTCGATGGCACCGATGCCGACGAACAGCAGCACCGGATTACGCCCGAACATCACCACGAGAATGATAACGAAGAGGATGTAGGGGAGCGCATACATCACGTCGACGAAGCGCATCATCAGCGAGTCGACGCGACCGCCGAAATAGCCCGACACCGCGCCGTAGACGACACCGATAGTGACGGAAACGACAGTCGCCACGGCCGCCACGATCAGGCTCATCTGCGTGCCCTGCAGCACGCGAGCCAGCATGTCGCGACCGTTCTGGTCGGTGCCGAAATAGTGGCCCTTGTCGAAATCCGGCGGCTTGCGGATCGAGGTCCAGTCGACCTCCGAATAACCCCACGGCACGAAATAGGGGCCGATGAAGGCGACGAGAACGATCAGGATAACGATGCCGATCGAAACGACCGCAGCCTTGTTCTTCGACAGGCGCCGCAAGGCGTCCTGGGTCAGCGAACGGCCCTTGGGCGCATCGAGCACTGCCAGCTTGTTGGCGTAGTCCGTCAGGACCTGGTCTTTACCGGTAAGGCCGGGCATCAGCGATACCTCACCTTGGGGTCGAGCCAGGCATAGACCAGGTCGACGAGGAGATTGAGGGCGAGGATGATGAACATGTAAAGGATCGTCGTGCCGAGCACGATGCCATAGTCGCGGTTGAGCGCCGCGGTCACAAAGTACTTGCCGATGCCTGGGAGGCCAAAGATTTGCTCCACGGCCAATGAGCCGGTGAGGAGATAGGAAAGGCCAGGTCCGAGATAGGAAACGACGGGGAGAAGCGCCGGCTTGATGGCGTGCCGGGCAAGGACGAGACGTTCACCCAGGCCCTTGGCGCGCGCCGTGCGTACATAGTTCGATCCCAAGACTTCGATCATCGAGCCACGCATGAGCCGACTGATACGCGCGGCATGGGGCCAGGCAAGAACCGTGACGGGCAACACGAGATGGGCGACCGAGCCCGAGACCCATCCCCCCGCCGGCAGCCAGCCCAGATGCACGCCGAAAACCAGCTGCAACAGCGCCGCGTTGAGGAAATTGGGAATGACCACGCCGATCATCACGACCAGCACCATGACATAGTCAGGCCACTTGTTCTGATACACCGCAGAGAGCATGCCCGCGACGATACCGATGGCCGTAGCGATCACGAAAGCATAGAGCGCCAGGGTGAGCGTGAAGGGGAAACCGATGCGGATCAGGTCCGCCACGCGGAAACCGTCGATGACCATCGAGGGGCCGAGATCACCCTGGAGCAGCCGTCCCACATAGATGAAGTACTGCATGATCAGCGGTTGATCGAGGCTGTAATGCGCACGCAGATTGGCCAGCACAGTGGGCGGCAGCGCGCGTTCGCCATCGAAGGGGCCACCGGGCGCCAGGCGAAGAATGAAAAAACAGGCTGTGACGGCGATCAGTGCAATCGGAATAGCCGAAAGCACGCGCCGGAAGGCATAGGCCAACATGTGTTAGGACTCCAAGGGCATCAGACCGAAAGTGCGAAGCGGTTTTCGGACGTATCCGATGCTCTAATAAACCTCCGAAGCGCCGGAAACGGAAAGGCCGGAGGGCGCTATACGGCAAAAGAACCGTGGGGGCTCAGGGCCCCCACGATCTCATTCTATCCGCTTATTCCGACTTCGAGAGCCAGCGGGTGCGGAAGATGTTCTTGGCGTTCTCTTCGAAGCCCGAGATCTTGGGCGATACGACGTCCTTGGACACGTACCAGTAGATCGGGATCGCAGCGAATTCGTCCATGGCGATCTTTTCGGCCTTGGCGAGGAGTTCGCCGCGGGCAGCCAGATCGAGCTCGGTCGAAGCCTGAACCATCAGCTCGTTGAACTCGTCGTTCGAGTAACGGCCGTAGTTGTTGCCCCAGTTCATCGTGCCGCCCTGATCGACGCCCTTCTTGAGCAGGTCGAGCGTGTTGGACGGATCGTTGTAGTCGAGCAGCCAGCCGGCACGGCCAACCTGGAAGTCACCGGCGCGCAGGGCGTCGTAGTGAACAGCGGTTTCAGCGTTGAACAGCTCAACCTTCACACCAAGCGGCTCCCACATGGCGGCGATCGCCACAGCGATACGCTGGTGGTTGTCATTGGTGTTGTAGCGAAGCTGCAGGGTCAGCGGCTTGTCAGGACCATAACCGGCTTCGGTCATCAGTTCCTTGGCATGGGCAACGCGGTCTTCGTAGGGAATGGAAGCCCATTCCGGCGCATAGGCGGTGTCGACATAGTTGTTGGTGCCCGGCGGGACCCAGCCATAGGCCGGCAGTTCGCCCGTGCCCAGGATATCGGGCCCGATCACTTCGCGCACGACCGTGGTCGACAGCGCTTCGCGGATGCGGACGTCGGAGAGCACCTGGCCCTCTTCCTGGTTCATCACGTAGTAGTAGACACCGAGGAACGGCACCACATGCGCTTCGCCCGGCAGGTTGTCCTGCAGCCACTGATACTGGTCAGCGGGGAAGTCGGTCAGAATGTCGAATTCGCCGGCGCGGTAGCGGTTGAGCGCCGCGGCCTGATCTTCGAGAACGTGGTAGAACACTTCATCGATCTGGACATTGGCGGCATCGTAATAGTCAGCGTTCTTTTCCGAACGGACATAGGAGCCCGGCAGCCATTCCTTGATCAGGTACGGGCCGTTGCCGACGATGTTCTCAACCTTGGTCCAGTCGTCGCCAAGCTTCTCGACGAGATGCTTCGGCACCGGATAGGCGGTGTAGTGGGTCAGCGCGTCGAGGAAGAACGGGGTCGATGCCTCGAGGGTGATTTCGAGCGTCTTGTCGTCGATAGCCTTGACGCCGAGCTCGTTGAAATCGGTGATTTCGCCCGAGTTGATCTTTTCCGAGTTCTTGATCGGGAACTGGAGGTAAGCGTAGTCCGCAGCGGTCTTGGGATCGAACAGACGCTGGAAGGCGAAGACGAAGTCGCCTGCGGTCACCGGAGTGCCATCGGACCACTGGATGCCGTCGCGCAGCTTGAAGGTGTAGACGGTGCCGTCTTCCGAGATTTCCCAGCTTTCAGCCTGGCCTGGAATGGCCTCGGCCTTGGCATTCTCGGTCAGCAGACCTTCAATATAGTCGCCGATAACGCGGTTTTCCCAGTCGCCGGAGGCCTTGTGCGGATCCAGCGTACCCGGATCGCCACCATTGTGGAGCTGCAGCGTCACGGCGGAAGCCGCCGTCGACATCATCAGCGCCATCGCGCCGGCAGTCGCAATCGCCTTAATGGCAGTGGTGAACTTCATTCTCGTCCCATCTCCTTGTGGAATTCTTGGTGGAATTCTTGAATTCATTCGGCCGCGTGTTTGCCCACACGGCTCAACCCCCTCGCACAAAGGGTAGCTCCCTCGTCCAAGATGGCTGGACGGTATCTCGCGAAAGCGTCCACTGACAAGCAAAACATTGACCTAAGCGTAAAGGTGCGACCTTTTGTTAACATCTCGACAACCGTAGCAAGACATTCTCAGGCGAAGGGTCTTTTGGCAAAGACGTTCCGCAAACCTGTGCAAAACACCAAAGACCACGCTCGCCTTGAGCGAGCGCGGCCAGTTGGGATGTTCGATTTCGGCTCGGGCGTCCGTCAGCCAATAAAGCCGGACTGGCTCACAAAATAGATTGCCAATGCCAATGCGAAGAGCACGGCAAAGGGCAGCCAGTTGGGCATTGGGCCCCTTGGCGGCTTGGGCTGGGGCGGTTCGGGCTTCTTTGGCGGAACCCGGAATTTTACGACATTGTCACTCATGCCGCACTTTCTACCAGCGCCGCGACGCCCATGCCACCCGCTGTGCACACGGAAATCAGCGCTCTTTTGTTTGCCTGTTCGGACAGCAGTTTTGCAGTAACGCCGAGAATGCGTGCGCCGGTCGCGGCGAAGGGATGGCCATAGGCAAGGCTCGAGCCCTTCACATTGATCTTGGCCGGATCGATCTCGCCGAGCACAGCATCACGGCCCAGCACATCCTTGCAATAGGTCGGGTCTTTCCAGGCTTTTAGCGTGCACAGAACCTGCGCCGCAAAAGCCTCGTGCAGCTCAAAGTAATCGATATCGGCAAAGCCGAGCCCGGCGCGCTGGAGCATTTCGGCAACGGCAATGGTCGGCGCCATGAGGAGGCCCTCGCCATGCGCAAAGTCATTGCCCGCAACACGACCGACAGTGAGATAGGCGAGGATCGGCAGACCCCGCGCCTTGGCCCATTCCTCGCTCGCGAGCAGCACGCTCGAAGCACCATCGGTCAGCGGCGTCGAATTGCCCGCCGTCAAAGTGCCATGACCCGAAGACTTGTCGAAAGCCGGCTTCAGCGTCGACATCTTGTCGAGATTGCTGTCGGCGCGAACATTGTTGTCCCGCACCAGCCCGGCACACTGAACGAGCAGGTCATCGTGGAAACCCTCGTCATAGGCCTTCGCCGCATTTTTGTGGCTCGCCACTGCCAGCTCGTCCTGCGCCCGGCGCGAGATGCCCCATTCGCGGGCCATCAATTCGCAATGCTGACCCATGGACATGCCGGTACGCGGTTCGTTGACCGAAGGCGCCACCGGCGCCAGTTCACCAAAGGAAAAACCCTTGGTGAATGCCTGCAATTTGCCACCCGTCGTCTTGGCGGCATTGGCATCGAGCAGGCGATGCTGGAATTTCGAGCCAAAGACAATGGGACTATCCGAAACCGTATCGGACCCCGCGGCAATGCCGCTATCTATTTGCCCTGAAGCAATCTTGCCGGCCAGTACCAACGCCGCCTGAAGGCTGGTGCCGCAGGCGATCTGCAGCGTCGTGCCCGGCGTGCGCGGCGACAAACCCGCGTCGAGCAACGCTTCGCGGGCAATATTGAAATCACGCGAATGGTTGATCACCGCGCCGGCAATCACCTCATCCACCTTTTCGCCCCTGAGACCATACTTGTCCGCAAGCCCACCAAGGGTCGTGGCGAGCATGGAGAGATTGGTTTCATCCGCATAGGCTGTGCCACCGCGAGCGAAGGGGATACGGGCAGAGCCGACAATGGCAACGCGCTTGAGTTCAGTCATGTTTTTGTTCTCCCCTCAAGCCCGGCCATCGGCGCGTGCGCGCAATGGCCCGCCGAGGAATGGCGCAAAGCCCGTACCCATGATGACGCCGACATCGGCCAGATCGGCATTGGCGACAACGCCCTCGCTCAGCACCACCTCGGTCATGTCGACAAGCGGCTTCACCAGCTCACGGCCGAGCGCCACGAGATCTCCATGGGGCGGCGTCGAACCTTTGACGGTCTTGCCATTCTCCCATTTGTAAAAGCCTTCATTGGTCTTGCGGCCCAGCTTGCCCTCCGCAATCAAACGGGCAAACTTGCTATCCGACGGCACGGCATGACCCAATTCGGTCGCCACCGACTTGCCGACATCGAGCCCGACCGTATCCATCAGTTCGATCGGCCCCATCGGCATTCCAAAGGCCACCGCCGCCGCATCGAGCAATTCCTTGCTCTCGCCGCGCTCGACCCGTTCGACGGCACCGAGCATGTAGGGCATGAGCACGCGATTGACCAAAAAGCCCGGCGCCGACTTGACCACCACCGGCGACTTCCCGATGGCCAGCGCAAAGCTCGCGCCTTTGCCGATGGCCTCATCGGAATTGAATTTTGACTTGATCACCTCAACCAGCGGCAGTTGCGCCACCGGGTTGAAGAAATGCAGCCCGATCAACCGCCCCGGCTCCTTCAGCGCCTCGGCAATGCGCTCCAGCTCGATGGAAGACGTATTGGTCGCAAGGATCGCGCCCGGCTTGAGCTTGGCTTCGACCCCCGAAAAGATCGACTGCTTCACTCCGAGCTTTTCGACCACAGCCTCGATGATCACATCGGCGCGCGGCACGCCATTGCCCTGCGGGTCCGGCGTCAGCCGCAGCATGGCAGCGTCGACTTCGCGCTTCTTCTTGTAGCGCTTCTGGAACAGCTTCTTGGCCCGATCGAGCGCGGGCTGAATGCGCGCCATATCTAGGTCCTGCAGCGTGACGCTCATGCCGCGATAGGCGCACCAGGCCGCAATATCGCCGCCCATCACGCCCGCGCCGATCACATGCACGCGCGAGAATTTGGCGCCCTTGAGCCCCTGCTTCTTGAGCCCTTCGGACATGAAGAACACACGCCGCAAATTGGTGGCCGTCGGCGAGCCCATCAGCGGCACAAAGGCATCGACCTCCCCGCGCACCATAGCCTGCCAGTCATTGCCGTGCTTTTCGAACAGCTCGATCAGCGCATAGGGCGCCGGGTAGTTGACGCGATTGGCCTTCTTGCCGACCTCTTCACGCATCTTGTTGGCGACATAGTCGCGCAACAGCGGCCCGGCCATGGCGCGCTTGGCAAAACCTGCCGGCTTTGACTTGCGGTTCTGCAGCACCGCCTTGCGGCCTTCCCAGCGCAGCATGTCGCGATGCCTTACGAGCTTGTCGACGAGATTGAGCCCCCGCGCCGCGCCAGCCTTGAGCATCTTGCCCGTCAGCATGATCTGCATGGCATCGACCGGACCCGCCTGACGGATCGAACGACCGGTGCCGCCAAAGCCCGGGAAAATCCCGAGATTGACCTCTGGAAATCCGATGCGGGTTTTGTCGTCATTGACCGCGATGCGATAGTGGCAGGCCAAGGCCAATTCGAGCCCGCCGCCGAGACAGAACCCGTGAATACCGGCAACGAACGGAATTTTGAGATTCTCGATCCGGGCGAACAGCGCATGCGTGCGCCGCAGCGCCTCGGGCAGCACCGAAAAGTCGCTCATCGCATCGAACTCGGAAACGTCGGCCCCCGCGATAAAGCCACTCTCCTTGCCCGAGAGCAGCACCACGCCAACCAGTTCCTTGCTATTGGCAAGGTCCTCGAACCGCGCCACCAGCGTTTCGAGTTCCATGATGGCTTCGCGGCTCAGCACATTCACCGGCCCGCCGGGCGAGTTGATCGTGAGCCAGCCGATATTCTCGATATCGGTATGGAAGCTCCAGTGCTTGGTCTCGGTTGCCTGTGGGGCGATCATGCTTGCTCCTCGGTATTCCCTGTCGATCCGCCGGCTTCTTATTCGGCTGCCGCGCGCGGCTCGGTATGTTTCAGGATGTCCTTGTCGAAATCATCGACATGCACCGCTCGTTCCGTCGCTTCATCCGCCGCCCGCATGATCCCGGCCTCGTTGTCATTGATGACCCCGGCCTTGACCGCATCGACAATCGCATCGCGATCGAGCCGCCGCTCGAACACGCCACGACGCGACGCCTTGATGAACCGGGCCTCGATTTCCTCGGCCTCCGTCACCTTGATGAACGCATCTTCGAGAACGCCCGTGACGTCATTTGGGTCCGTCGTGACATAGACGCCCGTCGTCAACCGGTCGCGGAAAGCACCCGGCCGCAGCACGGCGCGCACGAAGCGATAATTGACCCGGTCACTGGCGCGCTTGGCATGCCGCCCCAACGGGAAGCATAGAATGCGCATGGCCCAGGCAAAGAAGGGATTGGGGAAATTGTCGAACACTTCGCCAAAGCTCTTTTCGATCGACGCGATCCGGTCGGCCATGATGGCTTCGACCAGCTCCTTGTCCTCGGCAATCCGGCCCTCTTCGTCGAACCGCTTCAGCGTCGCCGACATCAGGTAGAGATCGCCCAGAAGATCGGCCATGCGGCCCGACAGCTTCTGCTTACGCTTCAGCGCTCCGCCCAGAACCACCGTCGTCCAATCGGCCACCAGCGCATAGTCCTGCGAATAGCGATGGAGCTTCCGATACCACCCCGCCATCGGCCCATCATTGGGCGAAGAGGCAAAGGCGCCATTGGTGAGGCCATGGAGGAAGCTCGCCACGATATTGCGCAGCATGAAGCCGGTATGCCCGCCAAATGCCTTGTCGAACGCGTCGATTCCCGCCTTGCGATCTTTGTTCTGCGCCGCCTGCACTTCCTTGAGGAGATAGGGATGCGCGCGCAACACGCCCTGCGCAAAGGTCATCAGCGTGCGCGTCAAAATATTCGCGCCTTCTACGGTGATCGCCACCGGCAGCGCCTGATAGGCGCCGAAGAGATAATTGCCCGGCCCATCCTGAATGGCGCGGCCACCCTGGATATCGAAGGCATCGTCCATGCTGTCGCGCATGGCTTCGGTGGTGGTGTATTTCAGCAGCCCCGCGATAACAGCCGGACGCTGGCCCTCATCGACCATCGACGCCGTCAGCCGCCGCGCCGCCTCGAAACTATAGGCGCGCTTGATCATCTCGCCGAGCGGCTCGGCGACGCCCTCCATGGTCCCAACCGGAATGCCGAACTGCCGACGCACGCGGGCATAGGCCGACGTGGCGCGCAGCGTCGCCTTGATCGAGATCGAGCCAATGGCCGGCAGCGAAATGGCGCGACCGGTGGCGAGGCACTCCATCAGCATGCGCCAGCCCTGCCCGGCATAGTCGGTGCCGCCGATCAGGTAGTCGATGGGCACGAACATATTGGTGCCGCGCACCGGGCCATTCATGAAGGCCTGACGTGCCGGAAAATGCCGTCGGCCAATATCAAGGCCGGGATGCTCGCTGGGAATAAGCGCCAGCGTAATGCCGACATCCTCGCCGCGCCCGAGCAGATTGTCCGGGTCCTTGAGGATGAACGCCAGACCCACCAGCGTCGCAATCGGCGCCAGCGTAATATAGCGCTTGTCGAAGGTGAGGTTGACACCAAGCGTCTCCTGCCCGTTCCACATACCCTTGGTGACAATGCCGATATCGCGCATGCCGCCAGCATCCGAACCCGAATGCACGCCGGTCAGCGCGAAGCAGGGAATATCCTGACCGGTCGCGAGGCGATGGAGATACTTCTCCTTCTGCGCCGGCGTGCCATATTTTTCGAGCAGCTCGCCCGGTCCGAGCGAATTGGGCACCATGACGGTAATGCCAGCAGCCACCGAACGGCTGGCGATCTTTGACACGATCATCGACTGCGCCTGCGCGGTAAAACCGAGACCGCCATGCTCCTTGCCGATGAGCATGCCCAAGAATCCCTTGTCGCGCAGAAACTGCCAGAGTTCTGGCGACAGGTCCGCGCGGTTGTGGCGGATATCCCAGTCGTCGATCATCCTGCAGGCAGTTTCAGTCTCGTTGTCGAGAAAGGCCTGCTCTTCCGCCGACAGCGTCAGTGGGCGAATTTTGGTCAGCTTGTCCCAGTCCGGACGCCCCGAAAACAGCTCCGCATCCCAGCCCACAGTACCGGCATCGAGCGCTTCCTGTTCCGTGCGGCTCACCTTGGGCAGGATGGATTTGACGGCTCCGAAGATCGGCGTGATCAGCACGGCCTTGCGCAGCGGCTCGAGGCTGAGCGCCAGCAGGATCGCACCAAAGACGATGAGAACCCAACTGCCAAAGCCCAGGCCGTAGGTCGCTCCGCTCGTTGCAAACTGCACGCCCGACAGGAGACCAATGGCGACCGCCGCCGCGCCCCACTGCCAGAGCGGGCTTTCGCGCATGGCCAGCGTGGCGAACACCGCAACGGCAATCAAGATAAGCAATAGGGTCACTGCACTGTCCTCCTCGGACGGCGCGACACCAAGATTGGAGGCGTCGCCCGCCATGCCAAACCGCCGGACCGATCTGAGCGGAACCAGCCCTTATGCCTCACGCCACCCTAGACCATGACGCAGCATTTGTTGACCGCACTCTAACAAGCTTTACGTAAACGTCAACTAAACGCCGCAAACGTCGACTTGGTTCAGCGCAGTCCCTCTCCCAAGCCCAGCATGCGCCTGGAGTCTTTAGGCTAGGTTTCCCAGCACGGCATTGGCATTGAAGCGCTCGCGATAGGCGCCAACGCCCAGCCCGGTAATGCGCTGAAACACGCGCCGAAATGCGGCGGGGTCCTTGTAACCAACGTCCCAGGCGATCTGTTCCACCGTGTCCCGGCTGAATTCGAGCTTCTCGCGCGCCAATGCCACCCGCAGGTCCTGCACATATTCGGTCGGGCGAACGCCCGTCGCCTTCTGAAAACGGCGCAAAAACGTCCGCGTCTCCAACCCTGCCTCGGCCGACATGGCCTCGACGGACACTTCCTTGCCCGCCCGCGCCTGCAGCCAGTGTTGAACCTTCAGGATCGCCTTGTCGCCATGGGTCAGGTTGGGCGCAAAACGCGAATAGTGCCGCTGCTCGCGCCCCGCCGGATCAACCAGCAGGAATTTTGCCGTATCCGCCATCACCGTCGGCCCAAGAATGCGATGCACCAGCCGCAGTCCGAGATCGGTCCAGGCCATCATCCCTGCCGCCGTGATGATATCGCCGTCCTCGATGAGAATATCGCCCGGCGCCAGCTTGCTCTCGGGAAACGCCGCCTTGAACGCCTCGGTATAGTACCAATGCGTCGTCGCTCGCCGCCCATCGAGCAATCCGCTATGCCCAAGAATAAAGGCCCCGACGCAGACCGAGGCAATCGTTGCCCCTTGCCCATGGCAATCGCGCAGCCACGCGGAAATGTCCCGCGCTTCGCCCTTCTCCATCGGCGGCGTCAACCGCCCCGGCACAATCACATAGGCCGGACGTTCCTCCGCCCCCATATCCAGGGACCATTGATAAGAGCGGATGCGCACCGCGCCCCCGTGATCGGACGCATATTGATTGGCGACGGAGAAGAGATCCCCAAGCCCATGCACGGACGCCATCTGGCAATTGGGGTAGAGCATCAGGGCCACATCGACGGTCTTCATGAGAACCTCGCAGCGTTTGTCACTTTTGGACCTGCTAATGTCATATCCGCCAATCCCGACAGCGGCAAATCGAGCCTAGTCTCTCCTCATGAACGGCGAACAAGGGGTTCGCCAAACACTGAGGAGACTAAAATGACCAACACGATCGTTCTCATCCATGGCGCCTGGCTCAATGCTCTTTCCTGGGAAAAGGTGAAGGCCCGTTACGAAGCCCAGGGCTACAATGTCATCGCCGCCGACTGGCCCTTTGACAATCGCAGCCCGGCCCAGCTCCGCGCTGCCCCGGCCGCCGAACTCGCCACCCTCGGCCAGAACCAGATCCTCGACCACTACGAAGCCATCATCCGCGCTCTTCCTGAAAAGCCGATCCTGATCGGTCACTCGCTCGGCGGTGTCTTCGTCCAGCATCTGCTGTCCCGCGGTCTCGGTGTTGCCGGCGTCGCCATCAACCCCGCACCAACGCCTGGCGTGCCGCTTGGCCCCAATGCCATCGTCTCTGCCCTGCCGGTCTTTTCCGATCTCTTCTCGTGGAAGAAGGCCAAGGTGATGAGCCGCGACTTCTTCGCCAGTCGCTTCGCCCAGACCCAGGATATCGCCGATGTCGACGCCAACTATGATCGCTACATCGTCCCGACCCCCGGCCGGGTCTACTGGAACGGCGTCGTCAACCCGATCAAGATCGACTGGGCCAAGCAGAACCGCGCCCCGCTCCTCCTGATCGGCGGCGGCAAGGACCTTATCGCCGATGCTTCGATGACCCGCGCCATCTACAAGAAGCAGCGCAAGGCCAAAACGCGCACCGACCTCCACATCTTCGAGGATCGTTCGCACTGGACGCTGATGGACAAGGGTTGGGAACAGGTTGCCGACATGGCCCTCAACTGGGCCGTAGCCCAGGCTGGCGGAGGCAAGCCGCAGCTCCGCGCCGTTGCCTGAGGTTTTCCCTTGTGCAGCCTCCACACCAAGGGCCCCGCTCCGGCGGGGCCTTCTGCCGTCAGGCCGGTCCCACGACCATGCTGATCTCAAACAGGCCACTTTCTGGAATGTCGATCTTCCTGCGCACCGCGTCCTTGAGCGGCAATAGATAGCCACCCTCCTTGGGAAAGAGCGAAGTGCGGAACACGACCCCACCGATCACAGCCTCGACCGGAATGACACCCCAGCCGTAGGAC
>NZ_JBEVLL010000073.1:0-7705 GCF_040509215.1 Devosia sp. | reverse complement strand
GTTTATCCCCAAGCCCTTGCGCACCAATAGGTAGCACCAGTCGCGACAACAGCGCCCTGTCGCCCCCCTGCTCCACAAACCAGCTGGCAAATTTTGCGCGCTTGGTCTTCGAGCCCACCATGCCGACATAGGGACTATCGAGCCGGTTCAGCGCTTCGGCGGCTATAAGAAAATCCAGCGCATGGTCATGCGTCATGATCAGAAAGGCACTGCCCTTTGGCGCCGATCGCACGACCGCCTCGGGCATGGCAACCCGCCGATGCGCAATCCCCGGCGGCAACTGGTCAAGCTCATCCTGACGCGTATCGATGACTTCCATCCGCACCGGCAGCAGCGCCAGCATCTGCGCCAACACCCGCCCCACATGCCCCGCGCCAAACACATAGACCTGCGGAATAGACGCCATCTCGGCCTCAAGTCGCGCCGTCAAGTCACGCCGGATAACGGCATCGGCATAACGCAGCCCCACCTTCACCCGCCCACCGCAACATTGACCAATTTCCGGCCCCAGCGGCACATCCATGGCCTCTTCCGCCCGCCCCTCGGCAATCAACCGCCGCGCATGGTCGATGACCATATATTCGAGCGCCCCACCCCCGATGGTCCCAAAAATCGCACCCAGCGCGACAAGCATGAACGTCCCCTCCTCGCGCGGCGAGGAGCCACGGACGGAGGTCAGTTCGCACGCGATCACATCGGAGTTGGCGGAGAGGAAGGTTTCGAGAGTGGAGGAAGTGGTCACAAAACCCTCCCCACAAAAGCGGCATTGATAGAGCCGAGACGGCTGAAGCTTGCGCCTCCCTCCCCCTTGTGGGGAGGGATTGAGGGTGGGGGTGCTACAGACGCAACCACCAATCTCACCCCCGCGCCTCCTTCTTCAACCGCTCGACACCCATCAGCACCCGCTCCGGCGTCACCGGCATATCGAGCTGCGGCGCAATCGCGTAATCCGCCACGCTCGCCACCGCCATCCCCAGCGCCTCGGGCACACTCATCGCCAACATAAACGGCGGCTCGCCCACGGCCTTGGAGCGCCCAATCGTCGGCTCCTTGTTCACCGACCACTCAGCCAGCTTCACATTGAAAACCGGCGGCACATCACTCGCGAGCGGGATCTTGTACGTCGACGGCGCATGCGTCCGGAGTTGCCCCTTGGCGTCCCAAACCAGCTCTTCCGTCGTCAGCCACCCCATGCCCTGCACAAAGGCGCCTTCCACCTGACCCAAATCGATGGCTGGGTTCAGCGACTTGCCCACGTCATGCAAAATATCAACGCGATCAACGGTGTACTCACCCGTCAACGTATCGATGGTCACTTCACTCACCGAAGCGCCATAGGCAAAGTAGTAAAACGGATGCCCCTGCCCGGTGGCGCGATTCCAGTGAATCTTCGGCGTCTGGTAAAAGCCTGCCGCCGAAAGCTGCACACGGTTCATATAGGCCGACGTTGCCAGCTCACCGAAGGTGACGAACTTCGGCCCCGCCTGAATGCCACCCTGCACCCATTCGCAGGCACTTTCTTCGACCTGGTGCAACTTGGCCGCGTGTGCCAGCAACCGCTCCTTGATCTGCCGGCAGGCATCATAAGCCGCCATGCCGTTCAAATCAGAGCCTGACGAAGCCGCCGTCGCCGACGTATTCGGCACCTTGCCCGTGGACGTCGCCATGATCTTGACGGTGTCGAGGTTCACCCCGAACGCGTCGGCCACCACCTGCGCCACCTTGATATAGAGCCCCTGCCCCATCTCGGTGCCGCCATGAGAAAGATGGATCGACCCATCCTTGTAGACATGCACCAGCGCGCCGGCCTGATTGTACCAGGTCGCCGTGAAGGAGATTCCGAACTTTACCGGCGTCAGCGAGATGCCCTTCTTGAGCACCGCACTGGTCCTGTTGAATTCGAGAATCGCCTGCCGCCGCGCCTGATAGTCCGACGACGCTTCCAGCTCGTCCACGATCCGGTGGATGATATTGTCCTCCACCACCTGGTGGTAGGGCGTCACATTGTCGGTATCAGTGCCATAGAAATTGGCCTTGCGGATATCGAGCGGATCCTTGCCCAGCGCATAGGCAATATCCTCGATCCAGCGTTCCGCCCCCACCATGCCCTGGGGGCCACCAAACCCACGGAAGGCCGTATTGGACACGGTATTGGTATAAAGCGGCTCAGAACGTGCCCGCACCGCCGGATACCAATAGGCATTGTCGCAGTGAAACAGCGCGCGATCCGTCACCGGCCCTGAAAGATCCGACGAATACCCCGCCCTCGCGCCATAAACGGCGTCAACCGCATGGATCTTGCCGGTCTCGTCATAGCCAACATCATAGTCGACCACAAAGTCATGCCGCTTGCCGGTCGCGCTCATATCGTCGTCGCGATCGGGGCGGATCTTGCAGGCCCGGTTCCATTTCTTCGCCGCCAGCGCTGCCACCACGGCAAAGAGATTGCCCTGCGTTTCCTTGCCGCCAAACCCACCGCCCATACGGCGCACATTGACCGTCACCGCATTGTGCCGGATGCCCAGGGCCTGGGCGACGATCAACTGGATTTCACTGGGGTGCTGGGTGGACGAGAATAGCGTCACATCCTCGTCCTCGCCCGGAATGGCGAGGGCAATTTGCCCTTCGAGATAAAAGTGGTCCTGCCCGCCAATGGTGATGGCGCCCTTGGCCCGACGCGGCGCTCCGGCCAGCCCCGCCTTCACATCGCCACGCTCAAGCTTGAGCGGCGGCGTCACCAGCTTGCCACCAGCCGACTGAGCCGAACGCACATCGGTGAAAAACGGCAGATCCTTGTATTCAATCTTGGCCAGATGCGCCGCACGTCGCGCCTGGTCGCGCGTTTCAGCGACCACCGCAAAAACCGGCTGTCCCCAGAAATGCGCCACGCCATCGGCAAAAACCGGCTCATCATGCATATGCGCGGAACTGATATCGAGTTCGCCCGGCACGTCGTCGTTGGTCAGCACCCCAATGACACCTGGCGCCGCAAGCACCGCGGAAAAATCCATGCCGACGATCTCGGCATGCGGTTTGGTCGATAGCCCCAGATAGGCATGCATCGTGCCCACCGGCTCGATCATGTCGTCGATATATTCGGCCGTACCGCTAACGTGCTTCGGCCCGCTATCGTGCCGTGTATTGGTATGCATCACAGCCAGATTGATCGGCGCAGAATGCTTGTTCATCACGCCACCTCACGCTTCAGCCGCACGCTCTGCCCCGCCATATCGAGGAAGAAGCGCTTTAGGAGATTTTGCGCGGTCAGCAGCCGATATTCCGCCGAAGCGCGCATATCGCTGATCGGCTGATAGTCTTCCGCAAAGGCCGGCAGCGCCGCCTCGATGGTATCCATCGTCCAGGGTTTGCCAACCAGCGCGGCCTCAACTGCCTTGGCCCGCTTCGGCGTCGCCGCCATGCCGCCAAAGGCAATGCGCACCATGCCCACCGTCCCGGCATCGTTGACGAAAACCCGGAACGATCCGCACAGCGCCGAAATGTCTTCCTCGCGGCGCTTGGAAATCTTGTAGGTGGCAAACTTCTCGCCCGCCGGCAGCAGCGGCAGCGTCACGCTCTCGACAAACTCGCCCGGCTGCCGATCCTGCTTGCCATAGGCGACGAAGTAGTCTTCGAGCTTGATCTCGCGCCGATGCTCGCCCCGCCGCAGATGCAGTTTTGCGCCGAGCGCAATGAACGGCGGCGGCGTATCGCCAATCGGCGACCCATTGGCGATATTCCCGCCAATCGTCCCCATATTGCGGATCTGCTCGCCGGCGATGCGGTTCCAGAGCTCGCCCAGTTGCGGAAAATTCGCCTGAATGATCGGCAGCGCTTCCGAGTACGACACCCCGGCATAGAACCGCACTTCGCTGGCATTCTCGGCGATGCGCTTCAATTCCTGCAGATGGCCGATAAAGATCACCGGCCCGATATTGCGCATGAACTTCGTCACCCACAGCCCGACATCGGTCGAGCCGGCAACGATCCGCGCATTGGGATTGGCCTCATAGACGGCCGCAAAATCATCGAGGCTGGCCGGGATGATGATCTGCTGATCACCTTCGCCGACGACCACGCGCCGCCCATCATTCAGCGCCTTGATCGTGTCCTTGACCGCAATACGTTCGGCCCAAAGCACATCGCCCTGCGGCTGCCCGTAGGTGCCCATCGCCTCGCCCGCGCGAATGATCGGCGCATATCCCGTGCAACGACAAAGATTGCCCTGCAACGCCTTCTCGATTGCCGGCCGGGTCGGGCTGGGGTTGCGCATCCACAACCCATAAAGGCTCATCACAAAACCGGGCGTGCAGAACCCGCACTGCGACCCATGGTGGTCCACCATCGCCTGTTGCACCGGATGCAGCGCACCATTCTCGCCGCGCAAATGCTCGATGGTCACGACATGCGTGCCATGAAGGCTACCGACAAACCGGATGCACGCCGTCACCGAGTCATAAATGACCTCATCGCCGAACAGCCGCCCAACCAGCACGGTGCAAGCCCCGCAATCGCCCTCGGCGCAGCCTTCCTTCGAGCCACGCAGCCGCCGCTCCAGCCGCAGCCAATCGAGCAGCGTCAGGTCAGGCGCGACATTGGTGAGGGAAATCTCTTCGCCATTGAGGAGGAACCGAATGGCATCAGTAACCTCAACCATGGCTCAGCTCCCCCGATAGGTGGAGTAAGCGAAGGGGCTCACGAGCAGCGGCACGTGATAGTGCTTGTCCTCGGAAATAGTGAAACGGATCGGCACCACATCGAGGAACGGCGTCTCGATCTCGACCCCGATCCGCTCGAAATACTGCCCGACATGGAAACGGATCTCGAACTCGCCCTGCTGAAACTGATCGTCTGCCAGCAGCGGCTGGTCTACCCGACCGTCGGCATTGGTATAGCTGTCGCCCAGGTGATGCGTGTGGTCGCCATGCACGAAGTGCAGTTCCAAGCGCATGCCGCGCGCCGGCTTGCCCGCCATCGTATCGAGAACGTGAGTGGTAAGGCGTCCACCGGCCATATGCTGCTCCTATGCATACTGTCCGAACGTGGGGCCGTTTCGGAGCAGCATGCGCAATTCGTTTCCCCGAAGAGCACCATAGAACCGCGATTCTGCTCTTGATACTCTCAAATTGGGAGCACTATGCTGCCGAAACGGCAACAGCAAGTCCCGCAATGACCGACAAGAGCCCTACCGCCGACCGCCCCCGCGAACACGCGCTTTCCGCAGGCCTCCTCGCCCGCGTCTTCCACCAGCCTTCGCTACTCTACTTCAACGCCGTCGCCACCCATCTGTCGATCCGCGAAGCCGCCCGCCGCCTCAACGTCGCTTCCTCAGCGGTAACCCGCCAAGTCGCCCAGCTCGAAGATGCCCTCGGCATCACCCTCTTCCTCCGCGATAAGCGCCGCATGCGCCTCTCCCCCGCCGGCGAAATCCTCTTCCGCCATTCGCGCCGCCTCACCGCACCCATGGAAGCCGCGGTGTCGGAAATCGAACTCCTCCGCGGCGTCCGCGCCGGCGTCGTTCGCATTGGCACCGTCGAGAGCGTCGGCCTCTCCTTCCTGCCCCGCCTCATCAGCGACTTCGGCCAGCGCTATCCGCGCCTGACCATCGATGTGTCGATCGTCTCGTCCAGCGAGGTTGTCGAGCGCCTCGTCGAAGAGCGGGTCGACATCGGTTTCGGCTTCATCGCCAAGCAGCCCCGTCAGGTCGACATCGCCTTCCGCCGCGACGTGCATATCGGCGCCATCATGACACCCGACCACCCGCTGGCATCCGCCCAAAACCTTACTATGGACCAATGCCTCGATCACGCTCTCGCCGTGGCGCGCCCGGAAATCTCCATCCGCGAGGTCATCGAACCCTTCCTCCGCCGCTCGGGCGTCACCCTGCCGCCGATGGTGGAAGTCAATTCCATCCGCATGCTGGTCGAACTGGCTTTGGGCGGCCATTACCTTTCGATCATGACGCCCATCGGCGCGCAAAACGAAATCGCCGATGGCCGTCTGGTCTTCAAACCCCTCACCGACAATGGCCTCCCCACAAATCGCTTCGGCATCCTGGTCCGTGCCGGCAGCTCGCTGCATCTGGCGCCGGCCATCTTCTTCGATCACGCCAAGGGCTATTTCGAAGAGCTGCAATTGCCGGGAGCCATCTAGCGCAATCACCGGACTTGCGCTTACGTTGACGCCGACTCCTTCGAAAAACGAGACATCGATGAACCGCTACCCCCGCGATATGCAAGGCTATGGCCGCAATATTCCCAATGCGAACTGGCCAGGCGGCGCCCACGTGGCGGTGCAATTCGTGCTCAATTACGAAGAGGGCGGCGAAAACAACATCCTCCACGGCGACGCTGCCTCCGAAGCCTTTCTCGTCGACGTGCTCGGCGCCGCTCCCTGGCCCGGCCAACGCCACGCCAATGTTGAATCCATGTACGAATACGGCGCCCGCGCCGGTTTCTGGCGCCTGCACCGTCTCTTCACCGAAGCCGACCTTCCGGTCACGATATACGGCGTCGCCACCGCCCTGATGCGCGCGCCCGAACAGCTCGCTGCCATGCAGGAAGCCGGCTGGGAAATCGCCTCCCATGGCTACAAGTGGGTCCAGCACAAGGACATGCTGCCCGAAGAAGAGCGCTCCCAGATTGCCGAGGCCATCCGTATCCACACCCTGGCAACCGGCTCACGCCCCCTCGGCTGGTACACGGGCCGCTCCTCGCTCAACACCGTCGATCTTGTCGCCGATCACGGCGGCTTCGCTTACATTTCAGATACTTACGACGACGACCTGCCCTATTGGAAGGTCATCAACGGCAAGCCGCAACTGATCATCCCCTATAGCCTCTCGACCAACGACATGCGCTTCGTCACCGGCCCCGGCTTCGACAATGGCGAGGAGTATTTCCAGTTCCTCAAGGACACCTTCGATTGCCTCTATGCCGAAGGCCAGGCCGGCAGCCCCAAGATGATGTCGCTCGGGCTCCACTGCCGCCTCGTCGGTCAGCCAGGTCGTTTCCAGGGCCTCAAGAAGTTCGTGGATTACATCAGGACTTTCGACAAAGTCTGGGTTCCGACTCGTCTCGACATCGCTCTCCACTGGGCCGAGCAGCACCCCTATGTGGCGCCACAAGTCATCCCCAGCCAACTCGACCGCGCCGACTTCGTCACCCGCTATGGCTCCATCTTCGAACATTCCCACTGGATCGCCGAACGCGCTTGGGATGGTGAACTCGCCCCCGCCAATGACACCGCCGTCGGCCTCCACTTTGCCCTCCGCACCCAGTTCCGCGCCGCCACGCCCGAAGAACGCCTCGCCGTACTTCGCGCCCACCCCGACCTGGCCGGCAAGCTCGCCGCCGCCAAGCGCCTGACCGCCGATTCCACCGCGGAGCAGGCGTCGGCCGGCCTCGACGCCCTGACCGATGACGAGCGCGAAAAGTTCACGTCGCTCAATAACGCCTATGTGCAGAAATTCGGCTTCCCCTTCATCATCGCCGTCCGCGACAACACCAAGGCCGGTATTCTCGAAGCCTTCGAGAAGCGGAGCGCCAACAGCGCCGAGGAAGAGTTCGCCACCGCCTGCGCCCAGGTCGAGCGCATCGCCCTGCTCCGGCTCAAGGCACTGCTGCCCTAAGCCCACCGCGGCGTCATTCCCGCGAAAGCGGGAATCTCTGCCTCAAGACAAGTTGGCCGGCCGCAGATCAACCTGCCG
>NZ_JBEVLL010000072.1:0-29425 GCF_040509215.1 Devosia sp. | reverse complement strand
GCGGCTAAAACCGCGCCCTTTTGCTTGTCATCCCCGCTTGTCAGAACTTTCGCGACAAAATATCTTTGCCATCAAGATTCTTTGTCATGGGGATAATGATGGACACGCGCGTAGAGCTGGAAAACCGGGTCGGGGCAGCGCTCATCCACATGATCCGCCGGGCCGAAGAAGCGCAGGAACGCGCTGCGCGGGCGCAGGGCATGCACCCCACCGATTTCCGCTGCATTGGCTTTCTTCACCTCAGGGGCGAACCAGTGAGCCCCGGCGACATCATCAGCCATCTCGGCCTCACCTCGGGCGCAGGCACGGCGCTGCTCGATCGGCTGGAAAGCGCCGGCTACATCACCCGCACGCGCCACCCCGACGATCGGCGCAGCGTGCTGATCGTGCTCGACCCGGAAGCGGCGGCCGAACCGCTGGCGCTGCACGAGCACATCAAGGCCGAATATCAGGTGGGGACGGCCGAGTTCTCGGACACCGATCTCGAAGCCATCGCCAAGTTTCTCAATCGCATCGAAGCGCTCTCGGCTGAACTCAACGAGGCGCTCTACGCACCGAAGGCCCCGATCAAGGTGGCCTCGTAGCCAATAACGATACCAACAATTCTCTGGAGGAAAGACTATGACTAGTGGGGGTGGGGCGAGGGCGCCTCACATCGTCGAACGCGGCCTGATGGGCCTGTTCGCCGTTGTTCTGGGCGTGATGGCCCTGATTTTTGTGGGCGGTGGCGGCTATCTCGCGACCCTTGGTGGCTCGCTTTATTACCTGGTTTCCGGCCTGCTGTTCCTCGTGGCCGCCGTGCTGTTGTTCCGCGGCCAGCGCCTCGGCGCCTGGGTCTTTGGCCTCACGTTGGCGGTCACCGTCATTTGGGCAATTTGGGAAGTCGGCTTTGATGGCTGGGCGCTCCTGCCGCGCCTAATGATCCCCGTTGCTTTCGGCATCTGGCTGCTGCTGCCCTGGAGCCAGCATGCCCTTTCCGGCACGTTGGATCTTGCCAAGCGTGTGCCTTTTGGCTCCACGGGCCTGATTACTTCGGCGGCGGTTGTTTCGGTGGCACTCGGCGCCGGGCTCTATGCCATCAGCGCCCCGAGCCTGCCGCAGGACCCGCGCTTCCAGACCGGCTTTGGCGCCTATCCCGCCGAGCCCAATGGCGCCGCGGCGCTGGGACAGACCGGTGCCGATTGGCCGTATTTCGGCGGCGATCAGGGCGGCCAAAAGTATACCCCGCTCGAGGAGATCACGCTCGACAACGTCAAAAATCTGGAAGTCGCCTGGTCGGTGGATGTGGGTCGCATTCCCGCCAACAATTCGACCCCGCTCAAGATCGATGACAGCATCTATATGTGCAACGGCTTCAGCCAGGCCTTTGCCCTCGATGCGGCAACCGGCGCCGAGCGCTGGATGTATGATGGCTCGGAAGGCCATGGCGGCACCTGCCGCGGCGTGAGCTACTATAAGGTTCCGGGCATGACCGGCGCCTGCGCCGAACGCGTGCTTTATGGCACGGCGACGGCAAAGCTCATCGCGCTCGATGCCCGCACCGGCGAACTCTGCGCCGATTTCGGCGAGGGCGGCCGTGTAGACCTCTTGGTCGGCATGCACGATTTTGAAGGCAAGATCATCGGCGGCTATTATTCCATCACCTCGGCGCCCACTTTCGTGCGCGGCAAGGTCGTGGTCGGTGGCTGGGTCACCGACGGTCAATATTGGGGCGAAGCCTCGGGCGTCATCCGCGCCTTTGACGCGGTAACCGGCGACATGTCCTGGGCCTGGGACCTTGGACGCCAGGACCGCACCGGCCTGCCGCCCAATGGCGAAAGCTATACGGTCGCAACGCCCAATAGCTGGGCGCCGGCCGTGGCCGACGAAGAGCTGGGCCTTGTTTACCTGCCCACGGGCAACGCGACCCCCGACTTCTTCGGTGGCCAGCGCCGCGAATTCGACGATGAGTTCAACTCGTCGGTCGTTGCGCTCGACGCCGAAACCGGGCGTCTGCGCTGGTCCTTCCAGACCAAGCACCATGATATCTGGGACCATGACGTCGCTTCACCCGCCTCGCTTATCGACCTGCCTGATGCTTCGGGCACGATCCGCAAAGCGCTGGTGCAGCCCACCAAGGCCGGCGAGGTCTTCGTGCTCGACCGCACGACCGGCGAGCCGATCTTCCCGGTCACCGAAACCCCGATGCCGCAGGATGGCGTCGTGCCCGAAGAGCGCAACTCGCCCACCCAGCCCTTCTCCAACAGCCTGCCATCCTTCCGCATGGCAACGCTGACCGAGGCGGACATGTGGGGCGTCTCGCCCTTCGACCAGCTCTATTGCCGCGTGAAATTCAAGGAAGCGCGCTACGAGGGCACCAATACCCCGCCGGGCCTGACGCCCTCGATCCAGACCCCCAGCACCTTTGGCGCGATGAACTGGGGTGGCGTTTCCGTCGATCCCCTACGCGGCATCATGGTGGTCAATTCCAACCGCTTCGCCAGCTATGTCCAACTGCTTTCCCGCGAGGATGCGGATGCTCGTGGGGCGAAGCCGCAGGGCGAATGGGGCGATCGTCGTGAAGTCGGCGGCCTCGTGGCCCAGGCCAATGTGCCCTATGCCGCGGCGCCCTATTTCTGGCTCACCGCGCTCAACGTGCCCTGTATCGATCCGCCCTACAGCTACCTGAGCGCGGTCGATCTGAACACGGGCAAGATGCTCTGGACCCAGCCCTTCGGCACCTCCAAGGGCAGCGGCGCGCTCGGCATCAACCTGCCGTTCGAGCTGACCCTCGGCACGCCGACGCATGGCGGCTCGATGATCACCGCCAGCGGCCTCGTCTTCATCGCTGCAGCCAAGGACAACATGCTGCGGGCATATGAACTGGCGAGCGGCAAGGAAGTCTGGAAGACCGAACTGCCGGCCGCCGGTGGCGCGCCGATCAGCTACACGCTCGATGGCAAGCAATACATCGCCGTCGTTGCCGGTGGTCAGGGCGCGATCCAGTCGCGCTTCTCGACCAAGGTCGTGGCCTTCAAGCTGCCGGACTAAAGCAAAAGGCGGCGCTCGGGCGCCGCCTTATTCCATCCGGCCAAGCACATCATCGAGCTTGCCGAAGAAGTCCTGCCAGCCCATGCGCGCGCCGTGATAGGCTTGGCTCTGGTCGGGGCGGAAGCCGGTCTGTTCCATGCGCAATTGCGTGCCGCTCGCGATGGGTGTCAACGTCCAGGTGACGACGCTTTCAAGCCCATAGGCGTCCCAGGAATAGGACAGCGTCCGGTTGGGCTCGATCTCCCTGACCTTGCAGTCGATGCCGCCCCAGTCGGTGGTGAAGCGGAAGCTGTGGCCCAGTTCGAGCGCGAAGTCGCTGCTCATCAGCCATTCCTTGATCAGGTGCGGCTGGGTCAGCGCCCGCCAGAGCTTTTCCGGCCTATGGGCAAAATCGCGCTCGATAACGACGGTGCGGATTTCGGGCGTGGTCTCAACCATGCGCGGGCCTACTTGGAATGATTTTGGACGATAGCGGCCTGGATCAGCGCCCTGAAACCGGCTTCGTCGATCTCGTCGCCTTCCTTGAAATCGATGGCCCTGCGCGTGCCGCCGGTCAGGCTCGAATTGAAAATGCTGGAGGGATCGGCAAGGGCAGCGCCCTTGGGGAAAGTGGTCTTTATCGCCGCCTTATAGGCTTCGCCGGTACAGATGATGCCGTCATGCGACCAGACTGGATTTTCCCATTTCCATTCTTCCACGACCTCGGGATCGGCCTCTTTGATCAGCGCTCGCACCCTTGCCAGCGTTTCCCCGCGCCAGCCGCCGAGTTCGGCAATGCGGGCATCGATCTTTTCGGATGCACTCTTTTCGGTCATTTCACCCTCACATCTTTTCGCCGGGCAACAGCACGGCCTGCTTTACCCAGGTGACGAACTGCTTCTCGTCGATCCCGGCCTCCTCGGTGACGTCATAATAACGCACGCCGGCAACTTTGGATTCCTTGGCCGGCATGGGTTTCAGTTCGGTGCCCTTGAAGAAGGTCACACGCACATGGGCCTTGAAGCAGTGCATGCTCAAAATCCAGGTTTCGCCATCGAGCCCATAAAGCGGCGTGTTCCACTTGACCGCCTTTTTCACCGCCGGCACGGTTTTCACCACCAGCGCGTCCACCTCGCGGCAGATGGCTTGTTTCCAGCCGGGCACGGCGGCGAGATAGGCTGATACCGGCTCATCGCCAAAACCCTTGCCGATCTGCGGATTGTCGCCCGAGAGCAGCACGACGCCGTCCTTGTTGGGCTTGAGCGGTTTTCTCTCCGCCATCACGCCGCGTCCTTGCCGCGCCGATGCCACTTGGCAAAATAGGGCAGGGCGAAGAGATAGGTGCCGGTCAGAAACAGCAGCAGCAGTGGAAAGAGCGGCACATAGGACATCCACATGATCGGCTCGGCCTGTGCCAAAGCGATCGATGTCGCGATCACGCTCAAAACGAAGGCGACCGAAATCCAGCGATGGGATGATCGGACCCAGCGCGGCCAGGCCGAACGGGGTGGTTTGGTGGTGATGTCACTCATTGGTCCATTCTCCTCAACATATCTTCCAGAGCGTCAAATCGGTCTTCCCAAAACCCCGCCATTTCCTTGGTCCAATCGACCAGGGGCCCAAGCGCGGCCAGTTGGGCACTATAGTGGGTTTGCCTGCCATCGATCCGTCCGCGCACGAGCCCGGCATCCTTCAACACGCCGAGATGTTTGGAGACCACCGGCTGGGACACCCCGGCCCCCGCAGTCAGCACCGCCACCGTCCGCTCGCCCTCGCGGCAAAGCCGCTCGAACAGCGCCCGCCTCGTGGGATCGGCCAAGGCCTTGAATACCGTGTCGGGGCCGATTTGCATTGGATCAATACCTGATTGGCTATTGATGTAATTCATAGCTCTGTGGCTATTTGAGAGTCAAGCCCGTTCTCAGGACACCACGTCGCGACCCAGCAAAAGCCGACGATTTTATGCAATTGCACCGGGTCGAAAAACGCTACCTTTACTCGGCTCGCGCATTTTACCCCGGAATCCCGGAGAAACGGCGATGACCGGCGGCGAGACAGAGCAGCTTTTGCGGCTGCAGACAGAAGTGTTGGAGGCCGTGGCCCAGGGTGAAGCCCTGCCGGCCATTGGGCGCCTGTTGTGCCAACGCGCCGAGCAACTTGCTCCCGAGGCCGTCTGCTCCATTCTCCTGGTCGATGAATACGACACCGTACGGGCGCTGGCCGCGCCGAGCCTGCCGAAATTCTATTCGGCCGCCATCAATGGCCTCAAGCTGGGGCCCAAGGCCGGGTCCTGCGGAACGGCGGCTTATCGCCGCGAAGAAGTGGTGGTCACCGATATTGCCATCGACCCGCTCTGGGACGATTTTCGCGCCCTGATCCTGCCACTCGGCCTCAAGGCCTGCTGGTCGACGCCCATCAAGAACCCTGCCGGTCGGGTGATTGCGACCTTCGCCTTCTATTTCCGCACCACCCGTGGCCCGACCGATACCGAACGCAATATCGTCGAGACCTGCGCCCATCTTTGCGCCCTCGCCATCGAGCACGAGCGCATCCGCGACCGCAATTTCCGTCTCGCCTACTATGACGTGCTGACGGGCCTGCCCAATCGTGGCCGGTTCAACGAGCTGCTAAGCGAGCATATCAGCATGGACCAGCCCTTCGGACTGATCCTGCTCGATATCGACCATCTCAAATCGGTCAACGACACGATCGGCCACGCGGCCGGTGACCGGCTGATCGCCACCGTCGGCGCGCGCCTCGGCGCCGTCCATCCGACACTCATCCCCTGCCGCCTCGGCGGCGACGAATTCGCCATCATCGCCCGTGGGTGCAGCAGCCACGACATGCTCGAACACTGGGCCAGCCTGGTGAGCGATACGACCACCGGCATGGTGGAAATGTCCGGCCAGTCATTTGAAGCCCACGTCACCATGGGCGGCGCGGTTTTCGGCGTCGATGGCACCGACGCCGACACGCTCTCGCAAAATGCCGACTTCGCGCTCTATCACGCCAAGGAAGCGCGCCGCGGCGGCTACATGGCGTTCGAGGCGGACCTGCGCACCGAAATGACGCATCGCATCGCTTTGGTGCGTCAGCTCGATCTCGCCCTGGCCGAAAATCGCGTCGAGCCCTATTACCAGCCCATCGTCAATCTAGAGACCAACGAGATCGTCGGGCTCGAAGCGCTGGCGCGGCTGCGCATGGGCGGCGAGGTCGTGTCGGTGGGAGAATTTCACACCGCCCTCACCGATCCGCGTCTCGCCTGCGAACTGACCGGAAAAATGCTCGAACAGGTGGCCGAGGATATGCGCGCCTGGCTCGATGCGGGCATCGATTTCCAGCATGTCGGGGTCAATGTCACGACGGGCGATTTCCAGCGCGGGGACCTTGCCGAACGCATCATCGACATTTTCGGCCGCGCCGGCGTGCCGCTCAGCCACATCGTGCTCGAGGTCAATGAAGCCGTGTTCATGGGCGGCAGCGACAAGCTCGTGCCTCATGCCGTCGAAGCGCTGCGCAGCCGCGGCATTCTCGTCGCGCTCGACGATTTCGGCACCGGCTTCGCGTCGCTGACGCATCTGCTCACCTTCCCCGTCGATATCATCAAGATCGACCGCTCATTCGTCACCCGGCTCGGTGTCGACGGGCCAAGCGAAACGGTGGTTTCCGGTCTCGTCGATATCGTCAAGAAGCTCGGCATGCGCATCGTCGCCGAGGGCGTGGAATACGAGGAACAGGCGTCAGCCCTGCGCCGTTTCGGCTGCCGGCTGGCCCAGGGCTACCTCTATTCGCGGCCGGTTTCAGCGCGCCAGACGACGGTCCTGCTCAATGCCTATGGCCAGGGCCGCCAGGGCGAAGCCGACAATTCCAGCCGCCGCCGCGCCTGAGTTTTCGGCTCAAAACAGCCTAAAAGTGCCGTGACAGGACGATGACAGGGAGCGTCCCTACAGTAAGGGCACGAACGCAACGACGTTCGCCTTTGTTCTGGGAGGATTTTTTGAACAAGCTGCTTCTCGCGGCGCTGGTTTCCGGCGCCCTCTCCATGCCCGCTTTTGCTGCCGACTACACCATTCTGGCGCCCGCTGCGCCCGGTGGTGGTTGGGACCAGACTGCCCGCACCATGCAGGAGGCGTTCACCGCCGAAGGCATTTCGGGCAATGTGCAGGTCACCAACGTTCCCGGCGCCGGCGGCACCATCGGTCTCGCCCAGTTCGCCAATCAGGATGCCGGCAACCCCAACGCCCTGATCGTCGGTGGCTATGTGATGGTCGGTGCAATCCTGACCAATATGTCGCCCGTGACCCTCGCCGACGTGACCCCGATCGCCCGCCTCACCGGCGAAGCCGTGGCCATCGTCGTGCCCGCCGCTTCCGATATCCAGACGCTGGATGACCTTGTGGCAAAACTCAAGGAAAACACCGGCGCTGTTTCCTGGGCCGGCGGTTCGGCTGGTGGCGTCGACCACATCACGGCTGGCCTCATCGCAAAGACCGTTGGTGTCGATCCGACCCAGGTCAACTACATCGCCTATTCCGGCGGTGGCGAAGCGCTCGCCGCCATTCTCGGTGGTCAGGTGACTGTCGGCATTTCGGGCATCAGCGAATTCGCTTCGCAGATCTCGGCCGGTGAACTGCGTCTCCTTGCCGTGTCGTCCGAAGAGCGCGTGCCGGGCGTCGATGGCCCGACCCTCAAGGAAGCCGGCGTTGATCTCGCCGTGCAGAACTGGCGCATGGTTGCTGCCGCTCCCGGCATCACGCCTGAGCAGAAGGCTGCCATCACCGCCGACATCAAGGCGCTGGCGACCTCGGCTTCCTGGCAGACCGCGCTCGAAACCAAGGGCTGGGTCGATACCTATCTCGACGGCGAGGCCTTCGATACGCAGCTTGCTGCCGACATCGCAGCGACCGAAACCATCCTGAAAGACATTGGCCTCGTGCAATGAGCACCGGCCAGTCCAACAGCACGCGCCGCCCCGATGGGGCGGCGCTCGTCATAGCGGTCATTCTCGCCGCTATCTCGATCATCATCTTCTGGCAGACGAGCCAGATGCGCGTGCCGCCCATCCAGCAGCGCGTCGGCCCGACCGTCTTTCCCCATATCGTGGCGACCGGCCTTGGGCTCCTCGCCATCGGCACGCTGATCTCGGCCCTGCGCAATGGTTTCCCGGCCCGCAGCAAGGACGATTACGGCCCCATCGCCTGGATCGTCGGCGGCCTCGTGGCGCAGATCCTGCTGCTCTCGACGGCCGGCTTCTCCGTGGCGACCGGCGTGCTCTTCGCGCTGACGGCCAGGGGTTTCGGGCGCGGTCCGCTGTGGCAGACCATTCCCATCGGCATCGTCTTCTCTTTCATCGTCTGGTTCATTTTTGCGCGCGGCCTGCAATTGTCGCTGCCGCAGGGACCGGTGGAACGCTTCATCGTGACGGGGAGCTTCTGAGATGAACACCTTCGAACTTCTCGGCCAGGGCCTCATTGCTGCCCTCCAGGTGCAGAACCTGCTCTATGCGCTGATCGGGGTGACCCTCGGCACCGCAGTCGGCGTGCTGCCCGGCATCGGCCCGGCGCTCACGGTGGCCCTGCTGCTGCCGGTCACCTACAATCTCGATCCGGCCGGTTCGCTCATCATGTTCGCCGGCATCTACTATGGCGGCATGTATGGCGGCTCGACCACATCGATCCTGCTCAACACGCCCGGTGAAAGCGCCTCGATCGTCACCGCGCTCGAAGGCAACAAGATGGCCCGGCAGGGGAGAGGCGGGCCCGCCCTCGCCACCGCCGCCATCGGCTCGTTCATCGCCGGCCTGATCGCGACGCTGGGCCTCGCATTCGTTGCGCCATTCGTCGTGAAATTCGCGCTGTCCTTCGGCCCGGCCGACTATTTCGCGCTCATGGTGCTCGCCTTTGTGACGGTCTCGGCCGCCTTTGGCGATAGCCCGCTGCGCGGCCTGACAGCGCTCTTCATCGGCCTTGGGCTCGGTATTATCGGCATCGACCAGCAGACCGGCCAGACGCGCCTCGCATTCGGGGTTCTGGACCTGCTCGACGGTATCGAGGTGACGACGCTTGCCGTCGCGCTCTTTGCCATCGGGGAAACGCTGAAGACCGCCGCCGACCGTGAACAGGTTGAGGCCTCGGTCATGGCCATCAAGGGCTCAGTGTGGATGACCATTGATGACTGGAAGCGGAGCTGGGGTTCCTGGCTGCGCGGCACCTTTATCGGCTTCCCCATCGGCGCCATGCCGGCTGGTGGCGCCGATATTGCGAGCTTCCTGTCCTACAGCGCCGAAAAGAGCTTTGCCAAAAAGCCCGAAGAGTTCGGCCACGGCGCCATCGAAGGCGTTGCCGGTCCGGAAGCTGCCAACAATGCTTCGGCCGCCGGCACGCTCGTCCCGCTGCTCACGCTCGGCCTGCCGACCACGGCGACCGCCGCGATCATGCTGGCCGGCTTCCAGCAATTCGGTCTCCAGCCCGGCCCGCTTCTGTTCGCCAACAATGCCAGCCTCGTCTGGTCGCTGATCGCGAGCCTCCTCATTGCCAATTTCATGCTGCTGGTGCTCAACCTGCCGCTAATCGGGCTTTGGGTGAAACTGCTCACCATCCCAAAACCCTGGCTCTATGCCGGCATCCTGACCTTTGCGACGCTCGGCACGCTGGGCGCCAATGGGGCCATGTCCATGGGATTTGGTTCGGTGCGCATCTCGTTCGAGCTGGTGCTGCTGCTGGTGTTCGGTGTGCTCGGCTATCTCCTCCGCCGCTTCGGCTATCCGATCGCGCCGGTGGTGGTGGGGCTCATCCTCGGCCCCATGGCCGAACAGCAATTGCGCCGCGCTCTCTCGATCAGCCAGGGCGACCCGGCCGTACTGTTCCACTCGCCGATTTCGCTGGTGCTCTACGCCGTCGCGATCATCGCGGTCGTACTGCCCATCATCATGCGCATGCGCGGCAAGGGCGCCGTCCTCGGACAATTGGCGAGCGACGAGGACTAAGGGCTCGGTCATCCCCACCATCGTCACCACCGGGCTTGTCCCGGTGGTCCCAAGCCATTCGCAAGAATGGCTGATGGAGGCGAGATGGATTGCCGGGACAAGCCCGGCAATGACGACGAACGAGAGATTTGCATCCGCTCATGCGGCGGGCGCATAGCAAAAAGCCCAAAAATAGAAAAAGCCCGGAGGCCAGGGAGGGAAACTGGCATCCGGGCTTTTGTGTCGGCTTCTAGCGCATCAGGCCGCAGGCGTTTTGGGAGGCAAAACGCCGGGAGGGAGGGGCGCGGCCCGCGCGGCTGTTAGCGGCCGATCGAGCGGAAGGCGTTGGGTTCGATACCGAGAGCCGACAGGTGCTTCGCCTTGGGCGCCCGGCCAGCCTCAACTGCTGCCGAAACCGCTGCGGCACTGCCGAAAACGGTAACGAAGGTGTCGAGGGTCGCAAAGAACTTGTTCTTGCGCGGGGTGCTCATGGTGGTCTCCTCTGTCGGACCCGGGACAATCCCAGATCGCTTCCATGACCCCTAGATGATCCTTATGAGGCCCGAGCGGTAGTGCGGCTCTCGTTATTCCAGCCATGCGCTGGGCGAATGGGAGCGGCGGGGGTGAGGTTCCGCGTCAGGTAGAGCGTGGTGCCGCCCATGAAGGCTTCGCTCTGTTCGATCTCGTAGCCGAGCTTCTGGTAAAGCGCGACATTGCTGGCAAAGGCCGCATTGGTCAGGAGGCGCAGCGCGCCGAGCCCGGCATGGCGCGCCAGTTGTTCGGCGAGGACCAGCAGCGCCTGGCCATGGCCGCGCCGCTGGTGGTGCGGGTGCACGGCGACGTTCTCGATCCAGAGATGGTCGGCGCAAAGGCAGGTCTGCAGCAGCCCCGCCACTTGCCCGTCGACGGTCAGAAGATCGAAGCGGAAATCGTGAATGGCCTCGGAATAATCCGCCAGCATGGGGCGCGGCTCGCGGCCGATGATGGGCGTCCATTTTGAATAGGCGGCGCGCACAACTGCGCGAATGGCCGGTACGTCTGCCGCGGTGGCCGTTTTGAAGGCGACGAAATGAGGAGGCATCACAAATCCGAAAACAAAAAACCTGCCAACCGGGCGGAGGCAGGTATGCGTTGAGTCGATGACGGCGTGATAAAACTCAGCCTTTTCGTCGCCCAGGCGCAAAGCCCCCGTCCACATGGGACTGGAAGCCACAACGTCGGAGTTTGGGCGTGGGATGCATCATGACAAATAATTGTCGTCGCTTGCGTTTTTCGTCAAGAGGGGCCGAAACGCATCCCCCGCAACGCGTCACCCTCGGGCTTGACCCGAGGGCTTTGCACTCGCCGTGTTGAAAAAGTGAAGTGTCCTTGGGTCGATCCCGAGGATGACGTTCAATGGATGCGGGCGCGCTTTCTCCAAAACAGAGATCCCCGCTTTCGCGGGGATGACACCGTGTTTGGAATGGGTTCCGAGGCGTCAGCCGCCGAGGCTTGGCAGCGTCAGATCGCCCGAGGTCAGCTTGCTCGCGGTGATCGCGGCATCGGCCTTTTCGCGCGGCAGTTCGAGGCTGGTCCAGACGCTGACCAGCGCATGGCGCAGTTCGAACACCATCTCGTCGGTATGGAGCGGGGTCGGGGTGATGCGCAGCCGCTCGGTGCCCTTGGGCACGGTCGGGTAGTTGATCGGCTGGATGTAGATATTGTGCTTTTCAAGCAGCATGTCGCTCGCGGCCTTCACGGCGCGCGCATCGCCCACGATCAGCGGCACGATATGGGTCGAGGTCTCCATCACCGGCAAGCCGGCATCGGCGAGGATCGCCTTGGTCAGCCGCGCCTGGCGCTGGTGCATCATGCGTTCGTGGCCATTGCCCTTGAGATGCTCGATCGACGCTCGAGCGGCAGCGCAGAGCGCTGGGGGCAGGGCGGTGGTGAAAATGAACTCGGGCGCATAGGAGCGCACGGCATCGATGATGGCCTTGTTGGCGGCGATATAGCCGCCCATGACGCCAAAGCCCTTGGCCAAAGTGCCTTCGATAACGTCGATACGATCCATCAGGCCTTCGCGCTCGGCAATGCCGCCGCCGCGCGGGCCATACATGCCCACGGCATGAACTTCGTCGATATAGGTGAGCGCGCCGAACTCTTCGGCGAGGTCGCAGATTTCCTTGATCGGGGCGATATCGCCATCCATCGAATAGACGGATTCAAAGGCGATCAGTTTCGGCCGCTTGCGATCGACCTGGCTCAGCAGTTCGCGCAGATGCGCCACGTCATTGTGCCGGAAAATCTTCTTTTCCATGCCCGACTGGCGCACGCCCTGGATCATCGAGGCGTGGTTGAGCTGGTCCGAGAAGATGATGCAATCGGGAAGAAGGCGGGCAATGGTCGAGATAGCCGCCTCGTTGGACACGAAGCCGGACGTGAAAACCAGTGCCGCTTCCTTGCGATGCAGGTCCGCGAGCGAACGCTCAAGCTCGACCAGCGGGCGGTTGGTGCCCGAAATATTGCGCGTGCCACCGGCGCCGACGCCCATGGCGCCAGCCGTCTGCTGCATTGCCGTCACGACTTTGTCGTGCTGGCCCATGCCCAGGTAGTCATTGGAGCACCAGATGGTGATTTCGCGGGCATTGTCCGCATCATCGCGATAGATCGCCTTGGGAAAACGGCCTGCGACACGTTCGAGATCGGCAAAGACGCGATAGCGCTTTTCTGCCCGCAGCGTGTCAACTGCATCCTCGAAGATACCACGATAGTCCATGGGGCCGATCCTTTACGCCTGCCGCTGGCACTGGCAGGAATGCCAATGTGGCTGCATCGCACCCTACTTATTGGGACGGCAACCGCATTGATATATGTCAATTCGACGCGCAGCCGGACATTCCCCCGGCGACGATTTCAAGAACCATTCTAAAGTTTCATCACGCATCTGCCAATGGCAGATTGCAGCGTCTGCGCTTGCAGATCGCAGCGTCTGCCATCAGCAGATCGCCGCGCGCTCCCCTCCGTTCGGACGGGGAAGCGGTTCGGAAATAATGTCACAGAGAGACAAAATCGCGCGTTTTGTGCCGCGGCGCATTAACCGGCGCGGTTCCGAGTCATTGCCGGTTAATAAAGACTGCGTTTAGATCGATGTGCCGGGGGGATACGGCATGAGGGGGTAATCAAGTGAAGAGTTTTTCGTCTTCTTCTTTTGCAGGCCAGCACTCTGATGCAATGGCCCTCGCCAGCGCCGCTGTGAAGCGCAATCCGCAGGCTCTGTTCACCGATTTCCAGTGGTTCCTTTATCAAGGCCAGGACACGGTCTTCTTCACCGCCTTTTCGACCCAGAGCTACGACAAGGATAGTCTTGGCAATGTCGTGGCCGAAATGGTCGCGCTGGCCCCGCAGCTCACCCATGGCTTTGTCGGCGCCCAGCCTGGCCAGCCTTTCCCAAAACACCTGCTCGATGCCATCACCTCGGTCGAAATGGTCGACGAGTTCGACGGCTATCCCGACAAGTGGCTGAGCAAGTCCGACGACATCTTTGAGCGCAAGGATCTGCCGCTCTTTCGCCTGATGGCCGCCGTGCGCCGCGGTGGTCCGGATGCCGAGGGTCGCGCCGCCGTGCTGCAGGTGCGTTCGAGCCACGCCTTGCTCGAAGGTTCGGACTCCGCCCTTTTGACGCGCTCGGCCTCGGCCGGCCATGGCGTCCAGTCCGACAAGGGCAACAAACTGCCGCTCTTTGATCGGATCAAGAGCGCGCTTCGCGGCGGCTTTACCGCCCTGATCTATCTCGCGCTTGCCAATGTCTTTGCGCCCAAGGAACAGCCCTGGGGTTTCAAGACGCTGGCGATCGAGCGCCATCGCCTGCGCCTACTCGCCAACAAGCTCGGTGTGCGCCAGCGCTCGCTGATGTTCGCGCTCGTCACCCACGCCCTCAATGGCGATGGCGCCGAAAAGCATATGAGCAAGAAGGTGATCGGCGCGGCCTATACCATGCTCGACACCAAGCGGAACAATACCGACGACGACTTCTTCCGCGTCCGCGCGCTCGAAGCCAAGTTCAGGGTCATGGACGATTTCGTCGCCTATGTCCGCGCCGTCGACGATACCGTGGCCGGCATCGAGCAGAAGGATATCACCTCCTTCCAGGTCATGATCATGGCCATGTTCCGCGCCATGCGCGCGCTCAATCGCATCTTCCCGGGCCTGCCCAACAAGCGCTTCTGGCGCTTCAATGGCGGCATGCACATCGTTCTTACGCTCGTGCCGCCGCATCGCACCTATGGCCCCATGACCCATGGCATGATCGAGCCGCTTTATTGTGGCGCCTGGCATGCGGCGGTGAACATCTGCACCTTCTGTCCGGGCCGCGATTACGTGACGCTCAACTTCTCCATGGAGCAGCGCCACATCGCCAATGTCGAAAAGATCGCGCGTCTCCTCGACGAGGTGGAAGCGCGCGACGTCACCCCGCACAAGATGATGCCCTCGGTAGAGCGGCTGAGCTGAGGGCCGGCGCAGTTGCAGGGCATAGAGCTTTCGCGCCACTTTTACGCTGATGTGGTGGCGCCATGGCTTGCCCGGGTCGCACCGGACCTGCCCTATTCCGCCGCGCTGATCGGCTATGGCTCGGAACTGCTCGGTTTTGACGATGAGACGTCGAGGGACCACAATTGGGGCCCTCGCGTGCATATCTATCTCAGCGAGGCCGATTTCAAAGCGCATGCGTCGCGCCTCCTGGCCGACTTCGCCAGCATCGTGCCCGAGACCTTCCTTGGCGAGCCGGCCGGCTGGCGTAGCCGCCCGCATCCGGCCGCCAGCGGTCCCGACGCCATGGGAGCCATGGAGCATGGGCTGGAATTTCACACCGTCGAGGGCCGGCTGGAAGCTCATATCGGCCAGCGCTCGGTCGAAAACCTGACCTCAGTTCATTGGCTGGGCCTGCCCGAACAAAGCCTCCTCGCCTTCACCGCAGGCGCCGTGTTCCACGACGATGGCGGCCGCCTCGAAGCCAGGCGAACGGCTCTTGCCTACTTCCCCCGCGATGTCTGGCTTTACAAGATTGCCTGCCAATGGCGCCGGATCGCCGAAGAACAGGCCTTTGTCGGCCGGGCCGGACAGGCGGGCGATGATCTCGGCTCCCGCGTCATCGCCGCCCGCTTGTGCCGCGACGTGATGGGCATGGGGTTCTTGCTGTCCCGGCGCTATGCGCCCTATCCAAAATGGTTCGGCAGCGGTTTTGCGCGCCTGCCCATTGCCGCCGCTCTCACCCCCCATCTCGAAGCGGCCTTGCGTGCCGAGGCGTGGCAGGAGCGTGGGGAGGCGCTGGCGGCGGCCTATATGGTGCTGGCGCAATGGCAGAAGGCGCATGACATCGCGCCGTTTGAACCCGTTATCGGGCTCTATTTCGAGCGCCCCTTCGTCACCATCAATACTGACGACGCCGTTACGAGTGCCATGGCGGCCATTGCCGATCCCGAGCTATCGGCGCTTCCAGTCGTCGGGGCCATCGATCAGGTCAGCGACCTGACCCCGCTCCTGACCGATACGAGAAAGACGCGGGGCGTCATTCGCCAGGTCTTTGACAAAAGAAGCTAGCTGCGTAGTCTCAATATTCGTGTCTTTATTCATCCATCGTTCAGCATCTTTCCCTCATCACGCTCCTGCCGTAATGAAGGGTCAATCAAAGGCCACTGTTCAGATTCCTTCGGGGGAAAACATGAAGACCAAGGTTCTCGTCGCGCTTGCCGCCACGCTGGCGCTCTCTGCCTGCACCACCACCAATCCCTTTACCGGCCAGTCCCAGCTGTCCAACACTGCTGGTGGCACCCTGATCGGCGCCGGTGGCGGCGCCATTGCGGGCGCTATCGTGGGTGCGGCTGTCGGTGGCGACCCGCGCGTTGGCGCGCTGATCGGCGCCGGTGTCGGCGGCCTCAGCGGCGCGGCTATCGGTTCCTATATGGATCAGCAGGAAGCCGAACTGCGCGCCCAGCTCCAGGGCACTGGCGTTTCGGTGACCCGCGTCGGCGACCAGGTTATCCTGAACATGCCGTCCAACATCACCTTCGCCACCGACCAGGCAACGGTGCAGCCGCAGTTCAACCAGACCCTGGTTTCCGTCGGTCTCGTGCTGCGCAAGTTCGACAAGACCATCGTCGACGTTTATGGCCACACCGACTCCACTGGCAGTGCGGCTCACAATCTCGAACTCAGCCAGCGTCGCGCCGTTTCGGTCGCTACCATCCTTGCCAATCAGGGCATCGACCAGCGCCGCTTCTTCATCGAGGGCAAGGGCGCTTCGAGCCCGATCGCTTCCAACGCCACCGAAGCCGGCCGCGCGCAGAACCGCCGCGTCGAAATCCAGATTTCGCCGATCCGCGGCTAACTCGGTTATTTCGCCAGATCAGAAGCGGCCCTTCGGGGCCGCTTTTTTATTGCGTGGTGGTTTCGGTCACCGGCGCTGCCGTCGGTGTCCCCGGCTGCACATCGGTGCCCGGCGCGCCGGAGAAAATCTGCATGGCGAGCACAATAGCCGCGACGACAGCAATGGCCACGACACCATAGAGCCACCACTGGCCGGGGCTCGTGCCACCCATAGCCGCTTCGATATCGCCCGTCGGCCGCAGATCCGAGCCATCGGGCACATCGATCTTCGAGCCCTTTTCGTCGATCAGAAAGTCCACCTTGGCGACGCTGGGCGCCGGCCCTTCAGTGTTGTTGGCCATCAGTAATCTCCCTTGAATGCGGTTTCTGTTCCCACCCCGTCCTGCACGCCGCGGTGCACATGGGCGATGGCCTCGTCGATTTCGTCCGAGGCAAAGCCAAATGCATGGCCCTCCGCCTCGGCGCCCGCCGCATCGGCGCGGAGCTGATGCAGCAGGTCGAGTTTTTCGCGCGCGGTGAAGAGGCTATGTTGAGCAATCTGCATCGGGGTCAGGTTGTCTCGGCCCATGATCTGTCCTTCAAGATTGCCGAAAGCCATTTTTCCCTCCGCGTGTCAGCGCTTAAGACCACGAAGAAAAATGCTTGTCGCAGCCGACAAGTTCCATTTGCACGCAATCGGGGAGACTTCGGATTAACGTGGCCTTGAGAGGTCCCTGCGCATCATTACTGACGGCGAGGGGATGCCGATGAACTCAGTTGTATCGTTTCTCATAGCGGCAAAGCACCAGAGCAAGGTGCAATTCAGCCTGTGGCTGGTCTGCTTCCTGGCCCTTCTGGCGGCCAGCTCTTGGTTCATGCTGCGCGAGCTCAATGCCAGCATGAATAACGAAGTCTCCCGGGCACTCGAAACCTATACCAAGGTGCGCAGCTCGGTGGTTGAAACGCTCGACGTCATGGATCGCCAGCTCACCGCCGATCCCTGTTCGGCAGACTATGCCACCCAGCAGCGCCGCATTGCCTACCTGCCCGATGGCATGAATGAGCTGTTCTTTTTCGAGCACGGCAAGATCATCTGTACGGCCAATAATGGCCTCCTGCCCAAGCCGATCGATCTCGGCGAGCCCGATATCGCCGCATCCAATCCCTTCACGGTCACACTTTGGATCAATCGCAATCTCGATGCCCTGGGACTGGCCGGCCTGAGGGGTAGTTTTGCCGTGCGTGGCAATCACGGCATGGTGGTTCCGGCAACGCCCATTCCCACCGGCATTTCCAAATGGCTCGAATTCGAGGTGGTCCTGCGCGCCCCGGATGGGCGCTGGTGGCACACCTCGGGCGAGCCGGGCCTCTATGCGCGAAGCCTGGCGCAGAGCAATGGTCCCTTCGGCCTCCGCGATGGCGCCTTGACCACCATTCAGTGCGATTTGGCCGGGCTCCACTGCCTTGCCGCACGCGTCACGCTCGGGCAATTGCTGGTCGTCGGCGGCGCCGTTCTCGGCTTGAGCCTGATCGTCTGCGCCATCCTGGCCGCCTGGCTGTCGAACAAGATCTATGCGCAACTGGCGCGCCACTGGTCCTTCGAATCCCGCTTCCTCCGCCGCTTCCAGTCGCAGGGCGTCGCCTGCGCCTATCAGCCCCTCCTCGATCTCGACATGGATCTGGTCACCGGCTGCGAAGTCTTGGCGCGCTGGCATGATGTCGATGGTACGCTGGTCTATCCGGACCGGTTCATTCCCATCGTCGAAAAGCATGGCCTGACCAAGCCCTTCACCCGCCTTGTGGTCGATCGCGCCCATGCCGAACTGCTGCCGCTCGTGCCCTTGGGCAAGCGCATGCAGGTCAATTTCAACATTTTCCCGCAAGACCTCGAGGCTGCCGCGCTGCTCGATATCTTCGCGCCCTTCCTCGGCTCCGCCTCGCGCTTTGATCTGACCATTGAGATCGTCGAGACCGGCGCACTAGAGCTCGACACGGCCCAGGTCCAGATCGAGCGCCTGCGCGAAGCCGGCGTCCACATCTATATCGACGACTTCGGCGCCGGCTATTCCTCCATGCATACCCTTGCCGGCCTCTCGGTCGATGGGGTCAAGCTCGACCGCAGCTTTGCCATGGCCCCCGACGAGTCCGTCATGGCCCGCATGCTCGACCACGCCATCGACATGGTGCAGGATTCTGGCCGCCGGGTCGTGGTCGAAGGGGTCGAGACCGCCGCCCGCCTTGCCGCGCTCAAGGCCTGCGGCAAGGTGCATTTCGCCCAGGGCTACTACATTTCCCGCCCCCTTGATCGCGATGCCTTTGCCCGTTTCATCGCCGAGCGCGGGCCACGCCCAAGTGCTCGACCGCGTTTGGTTGCCTGATCACATTTGTTTCAAGCCGGGCAACCGCTTCCGGTTACGCCGCGTTGGTCGGCCATGGAACAATCCAGGAGACCCGAAATGGCTTATGATGACGTTCGCAACGCTGACGCCAGCATCAAGGAAACCCACGATCTGATCGCCTCGGACAAGGTCGAAGGCACCAAGGTCTACGATCCCACGGGCGAGCACATTGGCTCGATTGAACGCATTCTCGTCGAAAAGCGCTCCGGCCAGGTATCCTATGCCGTGCTCAGCTTCGGCGGCTTCCTCGGCATGGGGCATGAACACTATCCGCTGCCCTGGTCCAAGCTCAATTATGACGAAAGCCTCGGCGGCTACCGCGTCGATGTGACCAAGGCCCAGCTCGAAGGCGCCCCGCGCTACGAGCGCGAAGAAGATGAATATTGGACCGAAGAAAACGGTCGCCGCGTCTACGACTATTATGGCGTGACGCCGTACTGGATCTAACATTTCTGGCGCTCGGGAAACTCCCGGGCGCCACCATGCTTTCAGCACCAGCCAATTTCCAGGCAGGCATTTTCAAGCAAATGATATTGTATCGGGTCGGCCCCTTGCGGGTGCCGGCCTTTTTCGTTTTTGCTGCTCTAGCTGGGGCGCGTGCCGCGTCCGGACTGGTTGGCGAGCCCGCTGATCGTCGCCCGCAATGCGGCCGGCTTGACCGGCTTGGTCACGACGAGAATGCCGCGATCCTCCGCCAGCGCCCTCACAGCCGGGCTGCGATCGGCCGTGACCAGCGCTGCCGGGAGATGGCCCCCCAGATTGTGCCGCAGCCATTCGATGGCATCGAGACCCGAGGTCTGGTCGAGGTGATAATCCATCAGCACCATGTCGGGATACCAGCCTTCAAGAAGCCGCTCCCGGTCGATCTGCTTGAGCGAGAGCGCCACGCGCACGTCGCATCCCCAATGCTCCAAAAGGCCCTGCATGGCTTCGAGAATGGCTTTTTCGTTATCGACGCACAGCACCTTCAGATTCAGCGTGCCGACATTGCTTTCCACCATCGGCCAGGCTTCGCCCTGGGCCGGGCGTGCATTGCGCACGACGGGCAGGTAGAGCGAAAAGCGCGATCCTCGCCCTTCCTTGCTGTCGAGTTCCAGCGTCAGGTCCATGGCCGTGACAAGGCGCTGCACGATGGAAAGGCCGAGCCCGAGCCCCTGCGCCATGCGCGCGGCCCGGTCGAGCCGCGAAAACTCCGCGAAAACCAGCCGGTGCTGGTCGCGATTGAAGCCGATCCCGGTATCGATCACATCGAGCCGCAGGCGATTACCGCGCCGCCGCAACCCCACTAGTACCTTGCCACCCGCAGGGGTATACTTGATCGCGTTGGAAACAAGGTTCTGCACGATACGCCCGACCAGCGAGCGGTCCGCCATCACGGTTGCAGCCGTCTTGACGATACGCAGCGTCACGTCGTGCTCGCGGGCGAGGGGAGCAAATTCCACTTCGGCCTTGCGCAGCAGATCCTGGGCGGCGACCGGGGCCGGGGCCGGCTTCAGCGCGCCGCTATCGATGCGCGAAATGTCGAGCAGCGCCGACATGATCTCTTCCACCGCCGTCAGCGAGGCCTCGATGGAAGTCGCCAGTTCGCCAAACGCCGTCGATTTGGCCCGCTCGATCAGCGTGGACGTATAGAGCCGCGCCGCATTGAGCGGTTGCAGCAGGTCGTGGCTGGCGGCCGCGAGAAAGCGCGTCTTGTCGTGATTGGCGGCATCGGCCTTGGCGCGGGCGATCTCGAGTTCAGCATTGACCCGCGTCAGGTCCGCCGTGCGCTCCTCGACCCGGCCTTCGAGCGAGAAATTGACCCGCTCAAGCTCGCGCTCCGCCTTTACCCGCGCCGTTACGTCGGAAAAGCTGATGACGAGACCGCCATCGGACAATCGGCTCGATTGGAATTCCAGCGTCTGCCCGGCATTGCCGAGGCGCTGGGTCACGGTGATCGGCGCTTCCGTCAGAAGGTTGATGCGCTCGATGGCCAGGCGCGCCGGATCGCCCGGCCCCAGATCGCCGCGTTCGGAGAGGAACAGCGCAATATCGAACAGCGCCGCGCCCGCCCGCGTCAGGTCCTCGGGGAGGGCAAGCAGCAGGTTGTAGCGCCGGTTCGACACGACGAGCCGCAGCCCGGCATCGAACACGGCCACGCCCTGGGGCAGATAGTCGATGGCCAGCCTGAGGCTGGCTGCACTGTCGGCAGAAGAAAGCGCCATGGTTTCAGGTAAAGCTCTTGATCTCGTCAGTGCTTATCGGCCCCAACATTGACGCGTGCAAGTTCGACAGAGGGACCATTGCAAATTGCCGCCAAGTCGGAAATGTTGGTTATCCCTCCGTTAACGTCCTGAGCGGAGGCCGCTTAACAGTCGAAGAGGGTCGAACCTATGAGCGTTTTTAAAGAATTCCGAGACTTTGCCGTCAAGGGCAACATGATCGACCTCGCCATCGGCGTGATCATCGGTGCCGCTTTCGGCGCCATCGTCTCTTCCATCGTCGATGATATCTTCATGCCGCTCATCGGCCTGATCATCGGCGGTATCGATTTTTCCAACCTCTTCATCGTGCTCAACAATCCCAATGAAGTGCCCGTGCCATCCATCGCTGCGGCCCAGGCTGCCGGGGTGGCAACGCTCAATATCGGCCTCTTCATCAATGCCGTGGTGAAGTTCACCATCATCGCTTTCGTGCTCTTCATGGTGGTCAAGGGGATCAACCGGCTCAAGCGCGAAGCCGCCAAGGAGCCCGTGGAATCAACGCCCGCTCCGAGCAAGGAAGAAGTCCTGCTCACCGAAATTCGCGACGCCCTGCGCGCCAATCCGCGCGTCTGACGCCCTACCAAAGCCGGCTTTTACGAGCCGGCTTTTTTGTGCCTAGAGTGTAGGAATGATGTCTGTTGACAGAAAGATAATAGGCAAATATACCTAACAAGTGCGTAGTGACACTTAAGTACTCCACCTATCGGACGGCATGATCACTTAGAGCAAACTACCGGGGTGAGTGGGACGGAGGGTGGCGGATGCGTTTTCTCCGCTGTCACGCGGCTCCGGCCCAAAGGTAATGCGAACCTTGCCAAAAGGGGCTTTGGGCACGATGAGCGACGACACTTACTATCATTCATTTCTCAATCGGGACCGTCTCGTCCACATTGTCGATGACGATCCTGCCATCTGCGAGGGGCTGAGCGTTCTGTTCCGCCTCGAGGGTTTTCAGACCATGTTCTCGCTCGAGGCCGGGCATTTCCTCGCCTCGCTCGAGCGGCGACGGGTCGACGTCGCGGTGGTCAATCTGGCTATCGGCGGGGATAGCGGCCTGCCGCTCCTGCGGCGCATCAAGTCGATGCATACCGGCACGCCGGTTGTCATGCTGGCCAATTCTCCTCAGCTCGAAGCGGCCGTCACCGCCATGAAACTGGGCGCCACCGATGTGGTGCCAAAACCCATCGATAGCGAGCATCTGCTCGGCATCATCCGCGACGCTTTGCGCCGCGATGTGCATCTGGGCGCCATGCAGGGTGGGCGGAGGCCCGTCGAAGTGCGGGGGTTTTCCCAATTAACCCCGCGGGAGCGCGAAGTGCTCCAGCTCATCACCAATGGGCAATCGAACAAGGAAGCGGGGCGAAAACTGGGCATCTCGCCCCGCACCATCGAAGTGCACCGCGCCCGCGTCATGGAAAAGCTCGGCGCCAAGAACACGGCGGATCTGATGCGGATCGTGTTGACGAGCTAGCGCCTAAGACAAAATTCTTCGATCAAACACAGTCGTCACCCTCGGGCTTGACCCGAGGGTCCTGCACTTGCAGCGACTTGGCCGAGCGAGTGTCTTCGGGGCAGGCCCCAGGATGATGTCCGCTGGTTGTTGGAGCACCGGACGTTCAGACGCGAAAAACCTAAATCTGCGTCCGCGCCCGCAGCGCCTGGCTCAGCGTGCCTTCGTCGAGATAATCCAGTTCCCCGCCAATCGGCACGCCATGGGCAAGCCTTGTCACCTTGGTCCCGGGCCCCAGGCGGTCGGTGATATAGTGCGCGGTCGTTTGCCCATCGACCGTGGCGTTCATGGCCAGCACGATTTCGGAGTAATCGGGCGCACGCGAAATCAGCATATCAAGACTGAGATCGTCCGGCCCGATGCCATCGAGCGGCGAGAGCACACCGCCGAGCACGTGATAGCGCACCTGGCCCGGCGCCGCCCG
This sequence comes from Devosia sp., assembly GCF_040509215.1. Lineage (GTDB taxonomy): Bacteria > Pseudomonadota > Alphaproteobacteria > Rhizobiales > Devosiaceae > Devosia. The sequence continues at coordinate 6,531 of NZ_JBEVLL010000072.1, read as the reverse complement.
TTCCATCGCCCAGAGGTCGGAAACATCTTCCACGACAATGAGAATGCCGCTATCGCCCCGGCGGGGATCTGAACAGATCGAGCAGGGGCTGATCGTATCCACATTGCCGCAGATTTCACAGGTTTTGACCGCCACCACGGCGCGATCGAGCGCGGCCGAAAGGGGCAGCATGAGCTGCTCCTTCTTCTTGATCAGATGCAGCACAGCCCGCCGCGCCGAACGCGGCCCCAGGCCCGGCAGGCGGGCCAGAAGCTGGATCAATTGCTCGATTTCAGGTCCGCCGGAAGGCATTTTGCGACTTGGCTCTGCAGGTACTGACACCCACGGTGTCATCCCCGCGAAAGCGGGGATCTCAGTTTGGAGAGGTATAGGGATTCCCGCTTGCGCGGGAATAGTGCAGCGTTCCCCTTAGAAAGGGAACTTCATTCCCGGCGGGATCGGCAGGCCGGCTGTCACTTCCGACATGCGGCGCTGCACTTCGTTCTCGCTCTTGCCCTTGGCGTCGTTGAAAGCGGCAACGATCAGGTCTTCGAGCACTTCGATCTCGGCCGGGTTGGCAAGCGTCGGGTCGATCTTGAGCCCGCGCAGGTCACCCTTGCCCGAAAGCGCGACGGTGACGAGACCACCACCAGAACGGCCTTCCACGATCATGTCGGCAAGCTCGGCCTGCATGGCCTCCATCTTGCCCTTCATTTCGCTGGCGGCCTTCATCATTCCCATGATGTCTTTCATTCGTCGTCCTCTTCGATTGGTGCGGGGGCGATTTCGGGTGTGGCGGCTTCTTCGTCGCGCACGGAGACGTTAACGAGCTTGGCCCCCGGAAAGGTTTCAAGAATAGCTTTCACCAGCGGGTCTTCGTGCGCCGCGGCGGTCGCCTCTTCCTTGCGCTGCTCGCGCTCCTGCCGGATGGTCTTGCCTTCCGGCGGCTTGGTCGAAACCATCACCAGCCAGCGTTGCCCGGTCCAGGCTTGTAGACGCGCAGAAAGCGTCGCGATCATGCCGGGATCAGCGTTATCGGCGAGCGCCACCTCGATGCGGCCCTGCTCGAACGAGATCGGACGCATCTGGGATTCGAGCGCCAGCTTTACCAGCACTTCGCGCTTGGCCGTCGCGAGGGCTATAAGGTCCTTGTAGCTGGCGACAGTAGCGAGGGCCGGCTGCGCCACGGCTTGGGGTGCAGCCGTCGTCATTGGCTCGGCAACAGCCTGCGGCTGCGCCGTAGCCACCGCATGTGTCGCGACAGCATGCGGCTGCGCTGATGCAACGGGCATCGGCGCCTCAACCCGAAGCGCAGACGCGCTGCCACCACCGCCACCGCCCGATGGCGGCAAGCTGCGCGGCGTGGGCGAGGGCAGGGGCGCATTGGCCAGCACCTGGCCCGAGAGCTTTGAAATCACTTCATCGGGGCTCGGCAGATCGGCTGCATAGGCCAGCCGGATCAGCGTCATTTCCGCTGCCTGCAGCGCATTGCCGGCGCGGCCGGTTTCTTCATTGCCCTTGAAGAGGATTTGCCAGGCGCGCGTCAGCGCGCGCATCGGCAGCCGTTGCGCCAGATCGCGGCCGCGGCTTTTCTCGTCGGGCGTCAGCGAGGCATCGTCCGCCGCCGCCGGCACAACCTTTATGCGCGTCACGAGATGGGTGAATTCAGCCAGATCAGCCAGCAATGTCTGCGGATCGGCACCGAGATCATAAAGCTCGCGCAAAGCCGTCAGCGCTTCGGCGACGCGGCCACCCATCACATCTTCAAAGAGATCGATGATACGAGCGCGATCGCCCAGCCCCAGCATGGTCTTCACAGTCGCCGCCGTGACCGAGCCGCCGCCATGGGCAATGGCTTGGTCGAGGAGGGACAGCGAGTCACGGGCCGAGCCTTCGCCGGCGCGAACGATCATGGCGAGCGCATCGGCTTCAAAGCCGATGTTCTCCAAGCCGAGAATCTTTTCGAGATAGGCCGTCATGATATCGGCGGGGATACGCCGGAGATCGAACCGCTGGCAGCGCGACAGGATCGTCACCGGCACCTTGCGGATTTCGGTCGTCGCAAAGATGAATTTTACATATGGCGGCGGCTCTTCAAGCGTCTTCAGCAGCCCATTGAAGGCCGCGGTAGACAGCATGTGAACTTCGTCGATGACATAGACTTTGTAGGGCGCCGAAGCCGGCCCATATTTCACCGAGTCGATGATCTCGCGGATGTCGCCAATGCCGGTATTGCTGGCAGCGTCCATTTCGATGACGTCGACATGCCGACCCTCGATAATGGCGCGGCAGTGCATGCCTTCTTTTTCGAGATCGAGCGTCGGGCGACGGCCGTTTTCGTCTTCATAGTTGAAGGCGCGCGCCAGAATACGGGCAGTCGTTGTTTTGCCCACGCCGCGCACGCCGGTCATGATGAAAGCGTGGTGGATGCGGTTCTGCGCAAAGGCATTGCCCAGCGTCTGCACCATGGCGTCCTGCCCGACGAGGGTCGAGAAGTCGCGCGGGCGATATTTGCGCGCCAGAACCAGATAGGGCGTGGTCTGAGCGTCAGCCATCGAGCCCGTCCAATCGTCGCGTTTGAGGGAATCTGCCGTGGATCATGAAAACGATCATAAGCCATCAAGTGGGGAAGCGTATGGCCGTTTGCCAGTCTTGCCCGGCTTTTTGCGCCGTCTTCACAAAAAATGGAAGTAGGAGGCTGGCATCGACCCGTGAGGATCTCGTTGGGGCTGCTTCCTTCCGGACCTGACCCGGTTGGCGAGGAACACGTCCGCGCCAACCTCCCGAGGGCCTATATGCTGATTTATGACGTGGAGTGCAAGAGCCAACGGCTTCAAGTTGGGGCGCACTTTCGCCGCAGGACGTCATCCTCGGGATGACGTTCCGGACGGTTAGGCTGCGGTTGTTTATTTCTTAATCACACGAAGTCCGTTTGTTCACAAAATAAGCACACACGGATAAGCCTCGCCCACCGCCCTCCAAAAATCCCTTAAAAATCAACAAATCAGCCTTTGGCACGTCAGTTGCATTCAAAATTGCATGCAATCGGAGATGCGCTTATGGGACTGATCGAGGGAGCCAATCTGGACAAGGTCTATTCGACCGCCACCGGCCCGCTGGTGGCTTTGACCAATGTGTCCTTCACCATCAACGAAGGCGAGTTCATTTCGCTCGTTGGCCCCAGCGGCTGCGGCAAGTCGACCCTGCTCTCCATTCTCGGTGGCCTCGAACAGAAAACCGATGGCGACCTGGTCCTTGCCGGCCAGCATCACGATGCCCCGCGCCGCGATATCGGCATGATGTTCCAGACCTCGGTGCTTTTCCCCTGGCGCACCATTCGCCAGAACGTGCGCCTCCCCGGTGAAATCCTCGGCCTCGACCGGAAACAGCAGGCCGAGCGCACCGATGAACTGCTCGATCTCGTTGGCCTCAATGGTTTTGGCGAGCGCTATCCCGGCGAGCTCTCCGGCGGCATGCGACAGCGCGTCGCCCTCGCCCGTCTCCTCGCCCACGATCCGCGCGTGCTGCTCATGGACGAGCCTTTTGGTGCGCTCGATGAATTCACCCGCGAAACCATGAATGTGGAACTGCTCCGCATCTGGGAAAAGACCGGCAAGACCGTGGTCTTCGTCACCCACAATATCGGCGAGGCCGTTTTCCTCTCCGACCGCATTTTCGTGATGACCCCGCGCCCCGGCCGCCTTGAAGGCATTGTGGAAGTCGACCTGCCGCGCCCGCGCACCACCGAGGTCATGCGCGACCCTCGCTACACCGAACACGTCTACGACATCCGCCGCATGCTCGGCGTGGACCACTAAGGAGAGCGCCATGGACATGTCAGCCAACCCGGCACTGCCCGGCACTTCCACAATCGCCCGCGATGACGCTGTCGCCCGCTTCATTGCCGCGGAAAAACGCACGGCCCAGCAACGCCTGATCCGCAATCGCCTCCTGGCGCTCGGCTTTGGTCTTCTCGTCATTGCCATCTGGCACATTTCGACCGAATACGGCTTCGTGCACCGGCTGATCATTCCCTCGCCCGTCGACACCTTCTGGGCCACCGGCCGCGTCATGAGCGCCGAATATTTTTGGCCCAATGTCGGCGTCACGCTCTCCGAAATCGCCTGGGGTTTTGCCATCGGGCTGTCGAGCGGCGTCGTTTTCGGCGTGCTCGTTGCCATGTTCGATACAGTGCGCGCGACCATCTATCCCTATCTCGTCGCCTTGCAGGCCCCGCCAAAGATCGTGCTCGCGCCGATCTTCGTCACCTGGTTTGGCTTCGATCAGCCGAGCAAGATCGCCATCGCCGTGGTGATGAGCTTCTTCCCCATGTTCCTCAACACGCTGACGGGCCTCTCATCGGTCGATCCCAATGCGGTCAAGCTGATGCGCTCGCTGACGGCCGGCCGCTGGAAGACTTTCCGCTACCTGCTGCTGCCCAATGCCCTGCCGATCATGATGGCAGGCGTGAAGCTGTGCTGGACCCTTGCAGTGCTCGGCGTGATCGTCGGCGAATTCGTCGGCGCCTCGGCCGGCATCGGCTACCTGATCTACGCGATGAATTTCCAGCTCGATATCGCCGGCGTGTTCTCGCTCATCATCCTGCTCTCGGTGTTCACGCTGGTCGTCTACCAGCTCATCGAATGGCTCGAGAGCCGCATCATTTTCTGGAAGCAACTCTAGGCATCAAGACCGTGCGGTCCGGCATTCCGGGTCAAAGCACGGCAGGGAGACAACTGGTCAAATGGAGAAACGAATGACTGCTCACACTCGACTTTTCGCCACCGGCCTCGCGCTGGCTATGCTGATGGGTTCGGCCTCGGCCCAGGACCTGGTCAAATTCCATGGCGTCACCGCCCAGGGCGGCCCGACCGCCCAGATGTTCCCCATCTTCATGGCCCAGGAACAGGGCTTTTATGAAGAGGAAGGGCTCGACGTCGTCCTCAACTATTCCAAGGGCTCTTCCGACGCCGCCCGCCAGCTCGCCGCCGGCAATGTCGATTGGGGCATTTTCTCCTCGGCCGCCACCATGCAGACCGTGCAGCGCGGCTTTCCGCTGAAGTCGATCATGCAGATCTACTACCCCGACACGTTCGACATCGTCGTACCCGCCGATAGCGATGTGCAATCCATGGCCGATATGGCCGGCAAGACCATCGGCCTCTCCGACCTCGCTGGCGGCGAAGTGCCGATGACCCGCGCCTCGATCGTCGAAACGGGCCTCAAGGAAGGTTCTGAAGTAAAGCTGGTGGTTGCCGGCGAAGGCGATCCGACGACCATCCGCTCCTTCACCGAAGGCCGCATCCAGGCCTATGCCGGCGCCAAGCGCGATCTGCTGCTGATCCCGGCGCAGGGCATTCCCACTCGCTCGATCACGCCCGAAGCCATCGCCCGCTTCCCCGGCGATGCCCTCTCGGTTCGCGCCGAAACGTTCGAGAGCGATCCCGAACTGCTGGTCAAATTCGTCCGCGCTACGCTCAAGGGTTGGGCCTGGGGCATGGCCAACGACGAGGAAGCCTTTGAACTCCTCAAGACCAAATATGCCGCCGCATCTTTGGGCGACAATCCCGTCGCTCCCGAATTCTGGGAACTGGTGAAATCCTATTACACCGCTCCCGAAAGCGTCACCCAGCACGGCACCTTCCTGCCCGAGGCCTGGGATTTCTACATGACCTATCTGCAGCTTGGCGAAGGCGAGCAGCAGGCGCTGGCCGGCCCGGTTGATCTGTCGACCGTCCTCACCGACGACATCGTCGTCAAAGCCTGGGATGGCCTCGACGTCGCCTCGGCGCAGTAACCCAAAACGGGGAGCCGCGGCGGCTCCCCACCCCCTCCCAATCGGAGATTTTGATGACTTCCACTTCCGCTTCGCCGGAGATGATTCCGCTTGTCGTCGTGGGCGCCCATTTGAGCGGCATGCCCCTCAACAAGGAATTGCAGGCGCTTGACGCAACGCTGATCAAGACCACCCGCACCGCACCAAACTACAAGCTCTATGCCCTGGCCGGCACCGTACCGCCCAAGCCGGGCCTGCTGCGCGTCGCGACCGATGGCGCAAGCGTCGATGTCGAAGTCTGGGCGCTGACAGCGGAGGCCTTTGGGCTGTTCGTCTCGCGCATCCCGAGCCCCCTCGGCATCGGTACGCTGCAGCTCGAAGATGGCGACACGGCCAAGGGCTTTCTCGTCGAAGCCGTCGCCATCGACGGCGCGCGCGACATCACTGACTTTGGCGGCTGGCGCAATTTCATCGCCAGCCTGACGCCGGTCAGCGCAGTCGGCTAAGCCAACCCAAACACCCCAAAAACTGCGTCATCCCCGCGAAAGCGGGGATTTCGCTTTCAGGCTCCTAGGCCCCAAGCGCCGGGGCCACCTTGTCAACGCTCGTTCGCACATAACCGAGGTGGTCGCGCATGGTCGCAGCCGCCTTTTCCGCGTCGCCGGCGAGAATGGCCGACACGACCGCCTCGTGCTCCTCGACCGATCGCACAAGCCGCCCCAGGCTCTGGAACTGTGCTCGCCGAAACGGCGCCACCCGATTGCGCACGCCAATCG
>NZ_JBEVLL010000071.1:0-26777 GCF_040509215.1 Devosia sp. | reverse complement strand
GGGACGCAGGATAGTCAGGGCTTGCATCGGTCGATCCTTCATCACCGTAACATGTTAGTGCCTTATATCTTCCATACATGACGAGTGACAAGAGAAGCCTCGGCGAGTAGACCATGGAAAAGCCAGCAGATTTGGAAGGATACGCGATGAAGACGCATCTGCCGACACGGGCCTTTGGCCAGACCGGAATGCAAATCACCAAGCTGGGCATCGGCGCCTGGGCCATGGGCGGCAATATGTGGGGGCCGCAGGACGACCAGGAATCGATGGCCGCGATTCGCCACGCGATCGACAGCGGCATCAACTGGATCGACACGGCGGCCGTCTATGGCAATGGGCATTCCGAGGCGGTGATTGGCGATGCGCTTGCGGGGCTGCCTGCCGACAAGCGGCCGCTGGTGTTCACCAAGGGCGGCATCGTGCGCGACGAGAACGGGCAGAATCCGCGCCGGATTGGCGAGCGGAAGCATCTGCGGCAGGAGCTGGAAAATTCGCTGAAGCGCCTGAAGGTCGATGTGATAGATCTCTACCAGATGCATTGGCCTTCGGACGACGTGCCATTGGAAGACTATTGGGCGAGCCTGTTGGAGCTCAAGGCCGAGGGCAAGGTTCGCCATGTCGGGCTCTCCAACCATGACGAGGGACAGTTGGCGCGGGCCGAGGCGATTGGCCAAGTCGAGACGCTGCAGCCGCCGTTTTCGATGATCCGGCGCGATAGCGCGGCGAAGATTTTGCCTTGGTGCGCAGCGCATGGCACGGGCACGATCTGCTATTCGCCGATGCAGGCAGGGCTGCTTACGGGCACGATGACGGCCGAGCGCGTTGCGGCCATGCCGGACAATGACTGGCGGAAGAATAGCCCGGAATTTCAGGGGGAGAAGCTGACGGCGAATCTCAAGCTGGCCGAGAGCCTGAAGCCGATTGCGGAAAAGCATGGGACCAGTGTGTCGAGCGTGGCGCTGGCCTGGTGCCATGCCTGGCCGGGGCTGACGGCGACGATTGTTGGCGCGCGGTCGCCGGCGCAGGTGGATGGCTGGATCGACGCGGCGAGCCTCGAGCTCGATGCAGGGGATATCGAGGTGATTGCAAAGGCGATTGAGGCGACGGGGGCTGGGCAGGGTCCGTCGCGGGCCTGACCCATTTCGTTGCTGCGTCATTCCCGCGAAAGCGGGAATCTCACGGCCAGAAACAGAGATCCCCGCTTTCGCGGGGATGACGTGGTGGTTGGGTCGTCATTGCCGGGCTTGTCCCGGCAATCCATCTCGCCGCCGCATGGACCACCGGGACAAGCCCGGTGGTGACGATGGGGGTGGGGTCAGGGCCCCGCCATTCGAGCGTCGGCTCTTAGCCTTCGATCTCTTCCCTTAGCATTTCCAGTTCCAGCCATTGCTCTTCGGCCTTGGCTTTCTTGGTCGCCGCTTCACTTAGCGCCGCCGAATCCTTGGCGAAGCCCTGGGGGTCGCGGGTGTAGTAGTTGGGCTGGGCCAGCTTGCGGTTGATGACGACCATCAGGTCGTCGAGCTTGGCGATGTCCTTGGGCAGGGTTTCGAGGGCGTGCTTTTCCTTGAAACTCATCTTGCGCTTGGCGCTCGAAGCGACGGCGGACGCGCCGGCTTTGATCTTTGCCGAGGCCGCCTTTTCGACGACGCGGGCCGAAACCCCTGCCCCGCGCTGGGCCACCATGTCGGAATAGCCGCCAGCATACTCGAGCCAGTTGCCATCGCCTTCGGCCATGATGATGGAGGTGGCGACCCGATCGAGGAAGTCACGATCGTGGCTGACGACGATTACGGTGCCGGCATAGTCCGAAACCATCTCCTCGAGAAGATCGAGGGTTTCGAGATCGAGATCGTTGGTCGGTTCGTCGAGCACCAGCACGTTGGACGGCAGCGCCAGGGCGCGGGCCAGCGCGACGCGGGCGCGTTCGCCGCCGGAGAGTTTTCCGATGGGCGTATTGGCCTGTTCAGGGGTGAACAGGAAGTCCTTCATATAGCCGACGACGTGCTTGTTCTCGCCGTTGATTTTGAGGGTGTCGCTGCCGCCGCCGGTCAGCGCGTCTTTCAGGCGCGTATCAGGATCGAGACGGGCGCGGCCCTGGTCGAGCATGGCGAGTTCGATGGCGGAGCCGAGCTTGATCGTGCCGCTATCGGGTTCGAGGAGACCGTTCAGCATCTTGATCAGCGTGGTCTTGCCGGCGCCATTAGGACCGACGAGGCCGACGCGGTCGCCACGCAGGACGCGGGTCGAGAAATCGCGAACGACTGTGCGCGTGCCAAAGCTCTTGGAAATGTTTTCGGCTTCCGCCACCAGCGCGCCGGAGGTGCGGCCTTCGGTGACCTGCATGTTGACCGCGCCGGTAACGCGACGCTGGTCGCGGCGATCCTGGCGGAGGCCGGCAAGGCGTTCGAGGCGGCCGACATTGCGCTTGCGGCGGGCAGTGACGCCATAGCGCAGCCAATGCTCTTCGCGCACGATCTGGCGGTCGAGCTTGTGGCGATCCTTTTCTTCCTGCTCCAGCACTTCATCGCGCCAGCCTTCGAAAGCGCCAAAGCCCTTTTCGATGCGACGGGTGAGGCCGCGGTCGAGCCAGACGGTCGAGCGGGAGAGATCGGTGAGGAAGCGACGGTCGTGGCTGATGATGACCATGGCCGAGCGCATGGAATCCAATTCCTGCTGCAGCCATTCGATGACGGGCAGATCGAGATGGTTGGTCGGCTCGTCGAGCAGCAAGATGTCGGGCTGCGGGGCGAGAACGCGCGCCAAAGCGGCGCGGCGGCCCTCGCCACCCGAGAGGGTTTTTGGATCTTCCGTGCCCTTGAGACCCAGGGCCTCGAGCAGATATTGCGCGCGGTATTCATCGTCGCCCGAGGTCATGCCGGCTTCGACATAGGCGAGGGTCGTCGCGTAAGCCGAAAGGTCCGGCTCCTGCGGCAAGTAGCGGATGGTGGCGCTCGGTTCAGCAAAGCGCTTGCCGCCATCCTGCTGGACCATGCCGGCAGCGATCTTGAGCAGGGTGGATTTTCCCGAGCCATTGCGACCGACAAGCGCGATGCGCTGGCCGGGCGAAACGATCAGCTCGGCGGCTTCGAGCAACTGCGTGCCGCCGACGGTGAGCTGAATATTCGGCAGGGAAAGAAGGGGGGGCGGGGCCATGGGCAATAAATCCGGGAATTTGCCGCGGATAGAGCACAGGCCCGGCGACATATCAATGTGAGGGAAAAGCAAAGAGGCCGATCAGGACGTTGAGGATCCTGATCGGCCCGGGGAGACGGCAGCAGCAAGCCCCGTCGTTTTGGCGCTGCACCCCACAGGCCCCACGGGGGCGCTGCACCAATGCAGTCTACTAATCATGGGCAAACTTGATTGTCAAACTCATATTTGAGTTTTCTAGTCAGATTTACGCGGCGACGATGTCACCAACGATATTGCCGGCGGAATCGGCGTTGACAGCCTCGGTGGTGGAGAGGCCCAGACGCTGGCGAATGGAGCGCTTCTTGCTGGCAAGGTCGGCAATCGAATAGCCGGCGAGCACTTCAAAGAAGGCGCCAAGGGCTTCGCGCAGTGCGCCATTGAGATCGCACTCGCCAATCAGCGGGCAATCGGCGCCTTCCTCGAAACATTCGGCCAGAGCGAAGTTTTCTTCGGTCAGGCGAATCGTCTCGAGCAGGGTGATCTGTTCGGCGGGCTTGCCGAGCTTGATCCCGCCGTGGCGGCCGCGCACGGTCTGCAGCAGGCCGTTTTCCACCAGCGGCTTGATCAGCTTGAACAGGAACAGCTCGGAAATGCCGTAGGCTCTGGCGATCTCGGCAACCCGGCTCAGTTCAGGATCGTTGACGGCGCAGTAAACCAGGGTGCGGATGGCGTAATTGGATTGGCGTGTCAGTCTCACGGGCGGACGATCCTTTGGCTTTGGCAGCTTGCCATGGCTTCGACCCTACCCATGGCACGAGAGCTAATTTAAAACCATTCTAAAAAATGTCAACCATATCCTGAACCGACTAATCATATTTAAGACCATAAAAACCGGACTGGACAGCGACTTAACTTCGGAATATGAAATTATTAGGAGGATATCCGCAGTGTCCACTACCGTTACGCGGGCCATCATCACCGCCTCAGCCACTGAAGCCACCGGCATCGCCAAGAACGATGTCACCGCGATTGGCCAGCGCATGTTCGAATTGATCGGAGATGCGCTCAAGGCCGGGGAAACGGTCAAATTGACCGGCTTCGGCACTCTTGCCGTGCGCTCCCGAGCCGAACGGGTGGGGCGCAATCCCCGCACCGGCACCGAGCACAGGATCACCCCACGCCATACCGTCACCTTCACGCCGAGCGCGCGCCTGCGCGAAGCATTGGATGAGCTTGCGGAGAGCTAGGCTTTTCGGGCCAGAACAGCCGCATTGAACGAACAAAAAATCCCGCTTTCGCGGGATTTTGTTTGGCCATGCAGTCGGGACTAATCCCGCGGCTTTTCCAAGAGATTGCGCGAGAAGAACCGATGGTAAAGCGGCAGTTCGGCCGCGCCCAGAGCCGGCGCCAAGCGGCCGATATGCCCCGCCGCGATGCTGACCCTGCGCCGGGCCGGCAGGCGATCGAAATGGACGGCCAGACGCTCGACGAGACGGGCAGTGATCGCCGTGGGCAGAATGGTATCGAGCACCACAAGGCTCGCCTCCACCACGGCATTGGTATTGAAGACAACCAGTGCCAGGGCCTCAGCGCAGTCTTCGAGCCAGGGTTCGACAACCGGCTCGAAAGCCGGCCAATCCCAGTTTTCGATATCGCCAATATCGACCGCAAAGCCGGCGGCTACGAGCCGTTCGACGAGCGCCGAGGCTGAGGCGATTGCATGGGCCGAAAGCGGCCCCCGTTCATCGCGATCAACCAATATGGCGCCAAGATCGGCCGAATGGCCCGTCGGCCCCTGCCACAGCCGCCCCTCTCCGATCAGGCCGGCGGCCAGATAGGTCGAAACCAGCAGATAGATGAAGCTTGCCGGACGCGGCGCGGGCTGGGCGATCAGTTCGGCCCAGCAGGCGGCATTGCCATCGTTGAAAAGCGTCACGGCAAGGCCGGTGCGTTTTTCGAGATCGGCGGCAAAATCGCTTGGTGAGGGTCCGGACTTGCTGCCGGCTCCCTGCTCCAGCGGCCAGGTCGCGGCATGAATGGAGCCGGGCATGCCGACCCCGATATCGGCGAGCCGCTCGCGCTGTTCCTTGGGCCAGTCCCCGGTCATCTCTTCGATCAGGGTGGTCAGTTGCGGGGCAAGCGTGGCGAGATCGGCCTCGGCATAGTCGAGATGGCGATGTGCGACCACTGCGCCGTGGAGATTGATGGCAAGGACATCGGCATGGCGCCAGCCGATTTCGATGCCGATGGAATAGGCGCCTTCGGGCCGCAGGAAGATCGGGGTCGCCGGCTGGCCGCGACGGCCGCGCAGCACTTCGCCGCGCACGATGAGACCGGCGGCTTCCACATCGTTGAGAATGGCCGAGACGGTCTGCGGCGCAAGGCCCGACATGCGGGCGATCTCGGCATTGGAAAGACCGGGATTGAAGCCCACGACCGTCAGGACCGCGCGTTCATTGGCCCGGCGTAGGCCGTGGTGCTGCAGGCCCTTGGCGCCAAGGTTGAAAAGATCGATCGTCGGGACTGCGGAATCGCTCACGCTGGTCTATCCGTCACAAGGGTCTGAATATGGCAGAGCGAATAGGCTCCCGCGATGCGCTCCCTGGGAAGGAGCGACCATGGGGCCGGTGCCGATTCTGGCTTGTTCGCTGGCGGCATCATGGCGATGCGGCGCAGCAGCGCAAGCTGCCATTTCGCCGCTGCATTCACCACGCCTTGCCGGAGGCGTTCACCCCCGCCATTGCCGACGGACGGAAACCACCGGGACAAGCCCGGTGGAACCGCGTCGAAAGGCGCCGATCTTGCTTTAGGCGCCCGCCTTGGTGAGGCGCGCATTGGCGTCGTCACCGAGGGCAAGCCGCACGCCGCGGGCAAGGCTCTTGACCTGTTCGACCGAAGTCGCCGAGGCGATCGGTGCACTGACGCCGGGCTGGGCGACGAGCCAGGCAAGCGCGACTTCAGAGGGGGTCGCGTCGAGTTCCTGGCCGACGGCATCGAGCGCGGCGAGGATGCCAAAACCCTTGTCGTTGAGGTATTTTTCCGCGCCGCCACCGCGGGGCGATTTGCCGAGGTCGTCCTTGGAGCGGTACTTGCCGGTGAGGAAGCCAGCGGCAAGGCTGTAATAAGGAATGGCGCCCACCTGGTTTTCGAGGAGGAAGGGCTTCAGCTCTTCGAATTTTTCCCGGTCATAGAGATTATAGAGTGGCTGGGTGACTTCGTAGCGCGGCAGCGACTTGACGATGGCCGTGTCCTGCGCCGCCTTCATCATGCCCGCATCATAGTTCGAGGCGCCGATGGTGCGAACCTTGCCGGCCCGGATCAGCACGTCATAGGCGGCGAGGGTTTCCTCGTGGGTATTTTCGGTCGCCGGCCAGTGGCTGAAATAGAGGTCGATATAGTCGGTCTGGAGGCGCTGCAGCGAATCCTCAATGCCCGTCTTGATCGCCTCGGCGCTGAGGCCCTGGGGCTGATGGGCGGAATTGACCTTGGTGATGACATGGATCTTGTCGCGATTGCCGCGCGCCTTGAGCCACTTGCCGATGATGGTTTCGCTCATGCCCGGGGGATTGCCCGGCACCCAGTTGGGATAGCCCTGGGCGGTGTCGATGGCGGAGAACCCCTCATCCACATAGGCGTCGAGAATTTCGAAGCCGAGCTTTTCGTCGACCGTCCAGCCGAAGACATTGCCACCCAGAACGAGCGGTTCGATGACGAGTTCACTGCGGCCGAGGGGGCGACGATTCATTGTACTTCTCCAATTTTGGACGGACCCAGACTTTGATCGTGGTCAACGTCCGACGCTGCGTTTTGTTCTGTGGGCGGGACGCGAGGCGCACACCAATAGAGCGCCTCGGCGATGGTATTCATCGAACCGGCAAGGTCGATGAAGGCGAAGGGCGCATGCTCGTCCCCGCTATGGCGGAGGTAGACGAATGTTCCGTGACGCAGGCGATCGAGCAGCAGATCGGCGTCTTTATTGATGCGTGCGCCATAGGGGCCGTCGGATTCTTCGGCGACAAAACGGCGGTCTTCGCGGTCGAGCGTCATGTCCCAGGCGCCGGCATCGCCGCCGAAACGGCTCGAATGGACATGAATTCCGGTCGAGAAATCGTCCTCGCAGCGCACGACGAGGCAGGTGAAGTTTTCCGGTGTTGCGTCACGCGCGCAGCCCATGGCGGCGCGATCGCCCTCGCCGGAAAGCGGGGAGAATTGCCAGCCGGAAGTTTGGGCAAGAGCCGGCTGGGTAAGGATCAGACAAGCGATCAGCCCCGCGGCTCGATGAGATCCCATTTGTTTCCATAAAGATCGGCAAAGACGGCGACCGAGCCGTAGGGCTCGTGGCGCGGCGCCTCGAGAAAGGTGACGCCCTTTTCGGACATGCGCGCGAAGTCGCCGGCGAAATCCTGGGTTTCAAGAAAGAGCATGACGCGACCGCCAGTCTGATTGCCGATGGCGGCGAGTTGTTCGGCTCCATCGGCCTTGGCCAGCAGCAGGCGCGCACCATTGTCACCGGGCGGGGCGACCAGCACCCAGCGCTTGCCGGGCCCGAGCGGCGTATCGGCCACGAGGGAAAAACCGAGCTTGTCGCGGTAAAATTCGATGGCTTCGTCGTAGTCGGCGACGACAAGGGCGATTGTGGCGATCTTCTGCGTCATGGCTCTATCGTTCATTACCGATAAGGTGCGGTCAAGCCATGATTACTTGCCGAACGGATTTGGAATCATCCGTCCATTTCTGTGGAAAGCCTTTGGGCCGTCACACGATTGACCAAATGGTCAACTTCGTCATTGCACTTCCTAAAAAACTAGGCTTTGGTGTCGCCCAAGCCTCCAGCCGGGAACGCTGGAGAGCATGAATTACTTCGGGAGACAACAATCATGAAATTGATGAAAACCCTGATGGCCGCGACTGCGATGGTGGCTCTTGCCGCCGGCGCCGCTCAGGCCAAGCAGCTGGTTTATTGCTCGGAAGCCTCGCCGGCTCACTTCGATCCCGGCCCGGTGACTGGCGGCAACGACTTCGACGCCTCCGCCCACACGATCTTCGAACGCCTGGTTGAGTTCGCTCCCGGCAGCACCGAAGTCATTCCGGCCCTGGCTGAAAGCTGGGACGTCTCGGAAGACGGCAAGGAATACACCTTCCACCTGCGCCCCGGCGTCAAGTGGCACACCCAGCCCTATTTCACCCCGACCCGCGACCTCAACGCCGACGACGTGATCTTCTCGTTCGAGCGTCAGTGGAAGGAAGACAATCCGTGGCACGCCTATCTCGAAGGCATGACCTGGGACTACTTCCAGGGCATGGACATGCCCAAGTACATCGCCTCGATCGACAAGATCGATGACCTGACTGTCAAGCTCACGCTGACCGAACCGAATGCGCCGATGCTGGCAAACCTTGCCATGCAGTTCGCCTCGATCGTGTCGAAGGAATATGCCGACCAGCTCGCCGCTTCCGGTGACCTCGCCGCGTTCTCGACCCAGCCTGTCGGCACCGGTCCGTTCCAGCTCGTCGACTACCAGCTCGACACCGTCATTCGCTACTCTGCATTCCCCGACTACTGGGATGGCAAGCAGCCGATCGACGATCTGATCTTCGCCATCACCACCGACGCTTCGGTGCGTGCACAGCGCCTGCTCGCTGGCGAATGCGATATCATGCCCTACCCCGCTCCGGCCGATCTCGAAGCCCTCAAGGCTGACGAAGACCTGACCGTTCAGGAACAGGAAGGCCTCAATATCGGCTACATCTCCTACAACACCACCGAAGCGCCGTTCGATAATCCGGAAGTGCGCAAGGCCCTGACCATGGCGATCGACAAGTCGGCCATCATCGAGGCCGTCTACCAGGGTGCTGGCCAGGACGCCAAGAACCTGATCCCGCCCACCATGTGGTCCTATGACGATGCGACCGCCGCTGACGTCTATGATCCGGAAGCTGCCAAGGCTGCTCTGGAAGCTGCTGGCGTGACCAACCTGACGACCGATCTCTGGGCTATCCCGGTGTCGCGTCCCTATAACCCGAACGGCCAGCGCGTTGCCGAACTGATCCAGGCCGACTGGGCCAAGGTCGGCGTCACCGCCAATATCGTGACCTACGAATGGACCGAATATCGCGAGCGCGGCAAGCAGCCCGACCGCAAGGGCCCGTTCATGATCGGCTGGACCGGCGACAATGGCGATCCGGACAACTTCTTTGCGACCCTGTTCTCCTGCTCGGCCATCGGCGTCTCGAACTATTCGAGCTGGTGTGACGAAGACTTCGAAGCTGCCATCTCGGCTGCCAAGACTTCGGCAGACCCGGAAGAACGCACCGCGCTCTACACCACGGCCCAGGAAATCTTCAAGGCTGAAGAACCTGCAATCACCCTGGCACACAGCCGCGTGTTCATGCCGATGAAGAAGACCGTGCTCAACTACGTCATGAGCCCGCTCGGCAGCCACTCCTTCAAGGGCGTGGACGTCCAGGAGTAAGGCTACAAGCTTTCTCACGATTAGGGGCCTCGGTCCGGCAAAGGCCGGATCGGGGCTCCGCCTTTTAAGAACAGGCGGGGTTGGATGAAACGAAGAACGTTTCATCGGGATGGGCCGGCAAACGGTCCACGGACGCGCCCCGCTAACAGGAAACGGGACCAGTGGGTTCGCCGCACTTGCGCGGCGGGCCTGCACCCAAGAGGCAAGACCCTCTCATGCTGAACTATGTTTTGCGCAGGATTGCGCTTCTGGTGCCGACGATCATCGGCATCTCCATCTGCGCTTTTGCGTTTGTCCGCGTTTTGCCGGGCGACCCCATCCTGGCCATGGCCGGGCAACATGGCGTGACGCCGGAACGCTACGAAGTCCTGCGCGAGCAGTTCGGCTACAACCTGCCGATCTGGCAGCAATATTTCGATTATCTGTGGAGCGTGATGCAGGGCGATTTCGGTATTTCGCTCGCCACCAAGCGCCCGGTCATCAACGAATTCATGGCGCTGTTCCCCGCGACCATGGAGCTGGCTCTCGTGGCCCTGCTCTTCGCCGTCCTCATCGGCATTCCCGCCGGCATCTTTGCCGCCATCAAGCGCGGCTCGTGGTTCGACCAGGTCACCATGGGCGTGGCGCTGACCGGCTATTCCATGCCGATCTTCTGGTGGGGTCTCCTCCTCATCATCTTCTTCTCAGGCTATCTCGGATGGACGCCGGTTTCGGGCCGCATTGCCCTGACGTTCTTCCTCAAGCCCATTACCGGCTTCATGCTGATCGACACGCTGCTTTATGGAAACTGGGCGGCCTTCGTTTCGGCGCTGCGCCACCTGATCCTGCCCGCGATCGTGCTCGGCACCATTCCGCTCGCCGTCATCGCGCGGCAGACGCGCTCTGCCATGCTCGAAGTTCTGGGTGAAGACTATGTGCGTACGGCCCGCGCCAAGGGCATGTCCCCCAATCGCGTCGTCAACGTGCATGCCCTGCGCAATGCCCTGATCCCGGTCGTGACCACGATCGGCCTGCAGGTGGGCCTCCTCCTCGGCGGTGCCATTCTCACCGAAACCATCTTCACCTGGCCGGGCATCGGCAAGTGGATGATCGATTCCATCAGTAAGCGCGACTATGTCGTGGTGCAGTCGGGGCTGCTCATCATCGCCCTCATCGTCATGTCGGTGAACCTGATCGTCGACCTCCTCTACGCGCTCATCAATCCGCGCATCCGGGTGCAGTAAACATGGCCACGACCAACACTCCTGCCAGTGCACCGGCTTCGGGCCTGCGCGAATTCTGGTTCTATTTCTCCGTCAATCGCGGCGCCGTCATCGGCCTTACCGTCTTTGCCATCCTGGTCTTCGTCGCGATTTTCGCGCCGTGGCTTGCCCCCTTCCCGCCTGACGAGCAGTTCCGCGACGCGCTGCTAAAGCCCCCGATCTGGGATGCCGCTGCCGATCCTCGCTTTATTCTGGGCACCGACCCGGTGGGTCGCGACATGCTTTCGCGCCTCATCCATGGCGCGCGCTATTCGCTGTTCATCGGCTTTTTCGTCGTCGTCGGCGCACTGATCGTCGGCGTGGTGCTGGGCGTTCTCGCCGGATACTTCCGTGGCTGGGTCGATGTGCTGATCATGCGCATCATGGACATTATCCTCGCCTTCCCGCCGCTGCTGCTGGCCTTGGTGCTGGTGGCCATTCTCGGCCCGGGCCTCTTCAATGCCATGATCGCCATTGCCCTGGTTCTGCAGCCACACTTTGCGCGGCTCGTGCGTGCGGCGGTGATGGCCGAGAAGAACCGTGAATATGTGACGGCGGCGAAGCTCTCCGGCGCAGGCCATTTGCGCCTGATGATGGTGACCATTCTTCCCAACTGCCTGGGGCCGCTGATCGTCCAGGCGACGCTGAGCTTTTCCAATGCCATTCTCGAAGCCGCCGCGCTCGGCTTTCTCGGCATGGGCGCGCAGCCGCCAACGCCCGAATGGGGCACCATGCTGGCTTCGGCCCGCGAATTCATCCTCAAGGCGCCATGGGTCGTAACCTTCCCCGGTCTTGCCATCCTGATCACGGTGCTGGCCATCAATCTCATCGGCGACGGGCTGCGTGACGCGCTCGATCCCAAGCTGAAGAGGAGCTGACCCCATGTCCCTTCTCGAAATCAAAAACCTCACTGTCGCCTTCGATACTTCGGTTGGCCTCTTCAAGGCCGTCGACGGCATCGACATCTCGGTCGACAACCGCGAAGTGCTCGCCATTGTGGGCGAAAGCGGCTCGGGCAAGTCGGTGGCAATGCTCGCCACCATGGGTCTGCTTCCGGCCAGCGCTCGCGTCACCGCCGATGTCATGCGCTTTGAGGGTCGCGACCTCCTCAAGATGAACGACAGCGAAAAGCGGAAAATCATCGGTAAGGACATTGCCATGATTTTTCAGGAGCCGATTGCGAGCCTCAATCCGTGCTTCACGGTCGGCTTCCAGATCGGCGAAGTGCTCGACAAGCATCTCGGCCTCAAGGGGCGCGCGGCGCATGATCGGGCTGTGCAACTGCTCAACCAGGTCGGCATTCGCGACGCCGAGGACAAGCTGAAGGCCTTTCCGCATCAGATGTCGGGCGGCCAGTGCCAGCGCGTCATGATCGCCATGGCCATTTCGTGCAATCCCAAGCTCCTGATTGCCGACGAGCCGACCACCGCGCTCGACGTGACCATCCAGAAGCAGATCCTCGATCTCCTCGTCGGACTGCAGCAGCAGACCGGTATGGGCCTGATCATGATCACCCATGACATGGGCGTCGTCGCAGAAACGGCCGACCGCGTCATCGTGCAATATAAGGGGCATAAGATGGAGGAGGCCGACGTGCTCTCCCTCTTTGAAAATCCCCAGTCGAACTATACGCGGGCGCTGCTGTCGGCCCTGCCGGAAAATGCCGTGGGCGATCGCCTGCCGACCGTTTCCGACATGCTGTTTACCGCCGCCCCGGGAGTTGCCCAATGACGACACCCGTTCTCGAAGTGCGCAATCTCAAGCGCGACTATGTCACCTCCGGCGGCTTCCTGAAGCCCGCCAAGGTGCTGCATGCCGTCAAGGGCGTCAGCTTCACGCTCGAAAAGGGCAAGACACTGGCCGTTGTCGGGGAAAGCGGCTGCGGCAAGTCGACCCTGGCGCGCATGATCACGCTGATCGACGAAGCAACCTCGGGCGAAATCCTGATCGACGGCATCAAGGCCAGCGCGTCGCATGTGACGAGGGAACTGCGCCAGAAAGTGCAGATCGTCTTCCAGAACCCCTATGGCTCGCTCAATCCACGCCAGAAGATCGGCGACGTGCTGGCCGAGCCGCTGCTGCTCAATACCGACATGTCGGCGGCCGAGCGGCGCGAAAAGGCCATGGCCATGCTGACCAAGGTCGGCCTGCAGCCCGAGCACTACAACCGTTATCCGCACATGTTCTCGGGCGGCCAGCGCCAGCGTATCGCCATTGCGCGGGCGCTGATGCTGAACCCCAGCTTCCTCGTGCTCGACGAGCCGGTATCGGCACTCGACCTCTCGGTGCAGGCGCAGATTCTTAACCTCCTGAAGGATCTCCAGGACGAGTTCGGGCTGACCTATGTTTTCATCAGCCACGACCTGTCGGTTGTGCGCTATATCGCCGATGAAGTCATGGTCATGTACTTTGGCGACGTGGTCGAACATAGCAGCCGCGAGGCGGTGTTTTCGAACCCGCAGCACGCCTATACCAAGACGCTCTTTGCCGCGACGCCGCAGACCGATGTCGAGCACATCCGCGCCCGCATCGCGCGCAAGAAGGCATCGGCGGCCTGATCGGAATGTTGCAGCGCCGACGCGGAGCCAAGCGGCCCGCGCCGGCGTTGTCAGGGAATGCCGACGCGTACACAAGAACTTAGATCCAGACAGCATGACCGGGGCCGCAGGGCCGCGGCGCCGATCGCCATTCCCTGGCGCGGCTGGAAGGACATTGCGTATCGGCTGTTCGTCGGCTTCGGCGAAAACCGCATCCTGCTTACCGCAGCCGGCGTCACCTATTTCCTGCTGTTTGCCCTCGTGCCGTCGCTGAGCCTTTTCGTGACGCTTTATGGCCTCCTCAATGATCCGGTGGGCGTCGTCGACCAGCTTAGCCTTCTCGATGGCATAGTGCCTTCGGGCGGCCTCGATATCGTGCGCGAGCAATTGGTGCGCTTGACCAGCCAGGACAATGCCGAACTCGGGATTGCCCTCGTCATTTCGCTGGTCGTGGCGCTCTGGGGCGCCAGCGCCGGGATCAAGGCGCTGTTCGATGCCATGAACGTCGTCTATGGCGAGCAGGAAAAGCGCAATATCGTCCAAATCCACCTGCTGGCCCTGAGCTTCATTCTCGGGGGCCTCCTGATGCTCGTGTTGATGCTGGCCGTCATGCTGGTTGTTCCCGCGGTGCTCCAGATCCTTTCGCTCGGCGGCTATGAATGGCTGGTGCGGCTCGGGGCCTATGCCTTCATGCTGTTGAGCCTGCTGGTGGCGCTTTCGGCTATCTATCGCTGGGGACCAAGCCGGGCAGAGGCCAGGTGGCGCTGGATCACGCCGGGCTGCCTCTTCGCTACAGTTGGCATCATGCTGATGTCGGCGGGCTATTCCTGGTATGCGGCCAATTTTTCCAATTTCAACGCCACCTATGGCTCGCTCGGGGCGCTGATCGGTTTTCTGTCCTGGATATGGCTTTCGGTGACCATCGTCATCCTGGGCGGCGCGCTCAATTCCGAGATCGAGCACCAGACGACGGTCGATTCAACCACTGGCGAGCCACGCCCCATGGGCGAGCGCGGCGCTTATGTCGCCGATACGGTGGGCGGACGCTGGCCGGCAAAGGGCGGAGAAGCCGCCAAGGAACAGCCGGCCAGCGAGGATATCGTCAGACGGTGACGCGGCGGCCTTCGCGCGATGAGGCGATGAGCGCATCGATCAGCTTGTGGACGGCAAGCGCCGAGTGGCCAGTGGAAACGGGCTGCCTGCCTTGCTGGACCGCATCGGCGAAGTCGGCGATCTGGGCCATGTGCCAATCGAAGGGGAAAGCCATGGGGTCGGCGCCGCCACCCGAATTGCTGGCCTCGCCCACATTCTCCTCGCGGCCATCGAACCATTTTAGGTTGAGGTTGCCGCCGGCAAGGGTCGCGCTGGCCTTTTCGAAATTGAGCGTGATGCTCTCGGCGCCGCCGGGGAAATTGGCTGTGGTCGCCATCAGCCCGCCCACCGCGCCGTTGGCGAATTCGAGCCCGCCGGCAACGAAGTCTTCCGTCTCCATCTGGTGGAAGCCAGTCGTCGCGGCGAGCGCCGTGACCGACTTCACCGGGCCGGTGAGGCTCAGCATCAGGTCGAGCGAGTGAATGGCCTGGGTGATGAGCACGCCGCCACCATCCTGGGCGAAGCTGCCGCGACCGGGCTTGTCATAATAGCCCTGCTGCGGGCGCCACCACGGCACGACGAGGTGAGCGGCAAAGAGTTTTCCAAGTTCGCCGCTTGCGACCTTTGCAGCCAGCGCCTTGGAGGCCGCGCGAAAACGGTGCTGGAAGATGATGCCCAGGGTCACGCCGGCCCTGTCGCAGATTTCGACGATGCGGGCGGCGGCTTCGGTCGTGCGCTCGACCGGCTTTTCCATCAGCACATGCTTGCCGGCGGCAGCCGCTGCGGCAACGAGGGGCTCGCGCGCATTGGGCGGGGTCAGGATGAGAACGGCATCGAGATCGGGATCGGCCAGCATGGCTTCGTAGCTTTGTGCGGCCGGGAAATCATAGAGATCGCAGAATTGCTTGAGGGCTTCGGCATCGCGACGCCAGACGCCGCGGACATCGACGCTGTCGCGCAGGGCATCCAATGCCAAAGCGTGCGGCTTTGCCGCCATGCCGGCGCCCACTACACCCAGCCCAAATTTCCTGCCCAGCGCCATTTCCGCCCTCCCTAAAGCTGTTCCATACAAGATCGTCGGGGAGCATTTAGCGAAGTTTGCGGAGCTTGTCGCCTGTTCTCAACTGGCGCGGCGCCAGCTCTGCGCGAGGAGGAAGGCTTCGAGCGCATCGCGTGACATGGGCCTGGCGAACGCATAGCCCTGGAGGATATCGCAGCCAAGATCGCGCAGGATGCGCGCATGTTCCATGGTCTCGACGCCCTCGGCGACGATCTCGATATCCATGGCCTTGCCGATATCGACGATAGAGGCGACGAGCCGGCGCTGACTCGGTTCGGTAATGATCGGATCGACCAATTGGCGGTCGATCTTGAGGCGGCGCGGATGCAGCTTCTGCAAGGACACGATCGAGGCATAGCCGGTGCCGAAATCGTCGATTTCGACATCGATGCCGAGCGCCTTGATCTGCTCGATGTTCCAGGCAATGACGCCGTCACTTTCATCGAGATAGATGGATTCGACCAGCTCGAAGGCGATGCGGCCTTCGGGGAGGTCCATTTCCCGCAGTGCGGTGACGAGGTTTTCGTCATGAAGGCGGCGCTGGGAGACATTGACCGAAACGCGCGGCACGCGAAGTCCCAGGCGATCCCAACGCTCGAGGTCGACAAGGCTCTGCTCGAGGATTGCATGATCGATCGCGGCAACGACGCTCAGTTCCTCGGCGATTTCCATAAAACTGTCGGGGCTGCGTAGCCCCAGCGTCGGATGCCGCCAGCGGGCCAGGGCTTCGACGCCCACGACATCGAGCGTCTTGGCGCAGAACTGTGGCTGGTAGTGAGCGATGAAGTCGTGATGTTCCAGGCTGTTGAGGATTTCATCAGCCACGCGCTTGGTATTGATGACCTCGGCCTGCAGTGCCGCCGAGAAGAATTCAAAGCGATTGCGGCCGCGATCCTTGGCGCGATAGAGCGCGATATCGGCATTGATCAGCAATTGCTCGACATCGATGGCCGGCACCATGCCCGTGGCGATACCGACGCTGACGCCGCAGCGGCATTCGTGGCCTTGATGCATGACCGGCTTGCGCATGGCCTCCACAAGGCGCCCGGCAAGGCGAGCCAGGCCTTCTTCGCCGTGATCATTGCTTGAGACAACGACGAATTCGTCGCCGCCGATGCGGGCGACGAAATCGGTGTCGCGGCAGCTTTCGCGCAGCACCTTGCTGGCGTGGATGAGCATGGCATCGCCCGCAGCGTGGCCGAGGGTATCGTTGATCTGCTTGAAACGGTCGAGATCGATATGCAGCAGCGCGATTGTGCCGGTATTGCCATAACCGCCGCTGGCATTGCTGCGCAGCGTTTCGTCGAGATAGCGCCGGTTGGGCAGGCCCGTAAGGCTGTCATGGAGCGCATTGTGCTCGATGCGGACGCGCGCCGCTTCGAGCTCGGAATTGCGGGCTTCGGTCAGGGCCTTGGCGCGACGCAGGTCCTCGCTCAGCGCCACGTCGGCGGTCACGTCCCAATTGATGCCCATGACCCGGTCATCCTCGCCGGCGGCGGAATAGAGCACGGCGATGGAGCGGATGTGGCGCGTGGTGCCATCGGCGAGCACGACGCGATAGTCGGACTGGTAGCGGCCATTGGCGATGGAGGTGCGGAATTCCCCTTCAGCCCGCGACTTGTCGTCGGGGTGAACCACCTTCTGCCAATGGTCATGAGTGCGTCCGCCGCTATCGGCCGACATGCCGTAGATTTCGTTGGTGCGCGCGTCCCACACTTCCTCGCCCGTCGCCAGGTCCAGTTCCCAAAGGCCCACCTTGGAGGTTTCGAGGGCGAGATTGAGCCGTTGGGTCTGCTGGGTCAGCTCGGTCTCGCGAGCCCGCAACTGGGCGATATAGTCGTGGCGCTGGCTGATCATGCGGCCGGCGATAATGAAGGGCAGCAAGATGAGGCAGCCGGCAATGAAGATGGCGGCGCGCAGCATGAACTGGCTCATCATGCTCGATTGCCAGCCGTCCTTGGGTACCGCAGCGATCTGCCAGCTCCCGCTGGGCAAGGTGACATTGGCGAGCACCGGCTGGCGACCGCTGAGGCTATCGCCATAGAAGAGCTTGCCATGGCGGCCCTGGCTGTCATGGCCGGTAATGGAAATATCGAGATCGGCAACCGAAGGATCGTGGAGGCCACTATCCTGATAGAGGCGCTCGACATCGATAACGGCGGACACGACGCCCCAGAAGCGTCTCCAGCCACCCTCGGTGGTATAGACCGGGAAGCGGCCGACAAACCCGCGGCCGCCCTGGACAAGATCCACCGGGCCGGCCAGCACCATTCGGCCGGTGAACAGCACCTGCTGGACCGCGTCCCACTGGTTGGGCGTCTGGCGATAGTCGAGACCGATTGCCTTCTCATTGCCTTCGAGCGGATAGGTCATTCGGATGACGAGATCGGGCGCGGCGGCGACCGAGCGAAGCTGGCTGTCCTCTTCGAAGAGATTGCCGACCAGCGCATCAAAGCGGGGCTGGTCCATATCGGGTTCGGTCGAAATGACCGAAACGAGGCCCCGCACCAGTTGCACATTGCTGGCGACGTGGCCTTCGAGCTTGGCGCGGATGACGGCGATGCGGCCAAGGACTTCGGACCGGACCCGTTCCTGATTGATGGTTTCGGCCTGACGGTCGAGCACGAGCCCGGCGATAACGACCACGAGAAGCGCAAGCAGAGCGGGCAGAAAGCTCGTCCGCCGCCATTCCCGGTTCTTTTGCTTGGCCCCGCCGAAACCCATATTGCCCATATGCCTAACGGACCAGTACTGGTCTCTTGAGCCATAGTAGTGGGTGGGAATTGACCAGTTCCTTACCAGACATGCGCAATTGGACGCTTGGTAAATATCTGGGAAACCGGCCCGGTCGGGCCCGGCAGCCGTCTAGCGGCGGGTCAGCACCAGGTTTCGCCCCGATCCACCCGGCGGAATGGCAAGAGCGATAACGATATTGGCGGCCTCGGCGACATGGGCCGCGCGCTCGGCCCATTCGACAAGCACGAAGGAATTTGGATTGTCGAGGAGACCGAGCTCGTCCGCCTCGGCTGCGTCCCCCAGCCGATAGAGATCGGCATGGAGCACCGGGCCGCGCGGTGTGTCATAGGGCTGGACCAGCGCGAAGGTGGGCGAGGGCACTTCGAGGTCGGGATCGCTGGCAAGAGCGCGGATGGTGGCGCGGGCGAGTGCCGATTTACCGGCGCCGAGTTCGCCCTCGAGGCTGACGATGTCGCCGGGTTCGAGCAGGTCCGCAAGTTCCTGCCCAAAGGCGATGGTCGCCTCATCGTCGGGAAGGAACCGCTGCATTACTCGGCGACGCCGGCAAGCGCGCTGTCGCGCGGCAGGTTGACCACGATACGGCTGCCGCGCGGCTCGCGCTGCTGGGCCGAGATGGTGCCGCCATGGAGATTGACGAAGGTACGGACGATGGAGAGCCCCAGACCCGCGCCGCGCAGACGGCCGCCGGCACTCGGCGTGTCCAAGCGCGTCAGGATGGCGGAGCGCAATTCGTCGGTCAGGCCCGGACCTTCATCCTCGATGATGAAGAGCATGCGGTCGGCACGGTGCGACACCGAAAGCCGGATTTCCCCGCCCGGCGGCGAGAAGCGCGCGGCGTTGGAGAGGAGATTGTAGAGCACCTGCACGATGCGGGTACCGTCGGCGATGAATTCGGGCAGGTTCGGCTCGATCTCGACGACGAGATTGGTGGAATTGCCCGAGACTTCCGGGAAGCTAGCCGAGAGCCCTGCCCGTGCCTTGTCGATCAGCACCTGCACACTGAGCGGCTCGGGATTGAGCTCGGCAATGCCGGCATCGACCGAAGCGAGATCGAGAATATTGTCGATGAGCACGCCGAGGGTCACCGACGAAGCGCGGATATATTCGATATAGGCGGTTTGTCGCTCGTTGAGGGTGTCGCCCTCGGTGCCGGCGAGCAGGTCGGCAAAGCCGATGATATTGGTCAGCGGGCTGCGCAATTCATAGGAGACGTTCTCGACGAAGGCGTCCTTGAGGCGGTCGGCGGTGACCAGCGCGTCGTTGCGTTCCTTGAGGACCTTTGAGTAGCTGGCGCTCTCGGTCACATCGAGGAAGGTCATCATGGTCTGCCCGTCGGGCAGGCGGGTGGTCGCATAATCGAGCAGGCGCCCATCGGTGCGCTCGATACGGCCGGCCTTGTCGGTGCGGGTGGGGTTGAGGTCGATGATATTGCGCTTGAGATCGGACCAGATCTTGGCCCCATCCTGCAGCACCTGGCCTGAGGCATCGGCGATCTGGTCGATATGGGGATTGGCGCCAAGCGTATTCATCGGCAGCTTCCAGAGCGCGGAAAGCCGCGGATTGGACAGCGCCAGGCGGCCATTGGTGCCGAACACGGCCACGGCTTCGGAGAGCGAATTGATGGTTTCGCGCTGCACATTGGTCATGGCCTTGTTGGCCGATTCCAGTTCCAGGCGTTCAGTCAGGTCTTCGAAGACATAGATCACGCCGCCCTGCGTGCCAGCCGGAGCCGAGATCACCTTGATGGTGCGGCCATCGGGCAGGTGCCAGGGATCGGCCTCGAACGGCGCTTTCCGGCTGTAGCTCTCGAGATGCTTGGCGCGCCAGGTGTGGTAGTCGACCTGGCTCGGCAGCATGCCCTCGGTGCGCAATTTGTCGAGAATGGCGCGCTCGTCGAGGCCAAGCGTCAAGAATTTCGGATCGAGGTCCCAGAGCGCGGCGTAGGCGGGGTTGAACTGGATCAGTTCGCGGCGCGCATTGAAGATGGCGATCGGGGTGGCCAGCGCATCGATGATGCCGGCGATGTGGGCAAAGCTCGGCTCGCCCGCCTTTTCGTCGCTGACGGCGAGCGGGTTGAGATAGCCCGCGCGGCCTTCGGCGACCGGCACTTCGACCAGTTCGAAATCGCCCGATTTGCCGAGGGTGACCTTCTGGCGCACCGGCTCGGTGCTGGCACGGCAATCGGCGAGATGGATGCGCAATTGCTTGGCATCGAGCAGTTCGGCCGGCGCCTGGGCGTTGACGGGTTTGCCGAGGGTCTCGCAGAGTTCGAGATAGGGTTTGTTGGCAAAAACCAGACGATCGGCACCATCGCGGAGGAATGCGGGGCGATTTGAATGTTCGAGCAGAGCCAGAACGCTGGACCGGTCGCTGCCGGCGCCTGCAATCGGTTCTTCCTGATCCGTGCTGGGCTGGAAAAAGGCAGGGCGCAGACGCAGGGCAGCACCGCCGCCGGCAAGCCAGCCGGTGGCGCGGATCAGACGCCCATCGAGCGCCTTGACGCTGGCACTGAACGGACGACCTTCGACGCGCAACTGTTCGACCAATTGGGCGAGATTGTCGGCTTCACTGCCCGAAAGCCAGGTGTCGAAATTGAGGACGCTTTGAGGCTGACGCCCCGGCGGCAGCACGGCGGCGCTCTGGCCGAGAAGACGCGGCGTCGTGCCCGGTTGTTCGGGCCAGATGACGGTCAGTTCGCGGCTGCCGCCGATGAGATTTTCATAGTCGTCGACGAGGGCCCTCAGATCCGCGATCTGCTCCTTGGCCTGGCGTTGCGCCAGGCGGCCGTCGCGCAAAAGCTTGCGCAGCACGGAGACCGCGACAAGGGCGAAACCGCCCGCGCCGATCACCACTGCAAGGGGAACAATGCCGCCCAGATTTGCCGTGGAAGCGCCCTGAGCGAAGGCTGGGACAGCCATCATCACGGTCAATGGAGCACACGCAGCAACTGCGAATCTCCAATGCTTCCGGAGTTGATCCGGCGCCATAGACAGCCCTCTCTTCTTTGTTTCGCGGCAAGTCCGGCAGAGCCGGTACGCGTGCACATCAGACAGGCGCCCAAACGCGGAAACCCTCGATGAGGATTCCAGGTGCCCCCGAACCGGTTACGTGTCCCCCGACAACCGAATCGCCTCACCATACCGACGGTGCGAATCGGGAAAAAGAGTCCTTATGGCTGTGCTTTGCGGGCAAAGCGCGAAGGAACCGCTTGACCGAGAACGAACTAGAAACGATTTGTTAACCATTCGGGCCTGTTCGGGCTCGACAGGTCAGCTTTTAGCTACCAGTGGGCAATCCGGCGGCCAATTGATTCTGCCACTCCTCGGCCCAAACGAAAACTCCCCAGCCATTGGCCGGGGAGTAATGTGATCGAGAACGACTGAAATCAGAATTCGGACCAGTCTTCCTTAACCGCGGCATTGCCGTGGCTGAGATAGGAGGACGCAGCCTGCTTGACCTTGCCCTGAAGTGCCTTGATGCCGCTCGGACGAGCAGCAGGCGCAGGACGGGCCGCAACGGCCGCGCGGGCGGCGCGCGAGGAGTCGATGGTGAAGACGTCGACGATCTGGTCGAGTTCGGTTGCCTGAGCCTCGGTCTGCTCGATGGCGGCATTCACCTCTTCCACCAGCGCCGCATTGTGCTGGGTCATCTCGTCCATCTGGCGAACGGCGGTGTTGACCTCGTCGATCGAGGACGCCTGTTCGCGGCTGGCGCCGGCGATCTCGTCGAGGAGCGCGCTATTGGCGCGCACCGCTTCGAGCATGGCCGAAAGCTTGTCGGCCGCGCTGGCAACGAGCTTGGAGCCGGTGCCCACTTCATGCGAGCTCTGCTCGATCAGCAGTTTCACGTCCGAAGAAGCGGTCGCAGCGCTCTGGGCGAGACGGCGCACTTCCACGGCCACCACGGCAAAGCCCTTGCCTGCCTCGCCGGCACGCGCCGCTTCGACCGAAGCGTTGAGGGCCAGCAGATTGGTCTGGAAGGCGATGTCGTCGATCATGCCGATGATGTTGGAGATCTTCGCCGAGGACTGGGTGATCCGCTCCATGGCCTGGTTGGCTTCGCTCATGACGCGGCCGCCATCTTCGGCCACCAGCGAGACCGCATTGGCCTTCTGGCTGGCATCGGCTGCCTTCTTGGCATTCTCGGTCACGGTCTGGGCGAGTTGCTCCATAGTGGCCGAGGTTTCCTCGATGGTCGCTGCCTGACGCGTGGTGCGCTCGGAGAGATCATTGGCGCCCGAGAGGATTTCGCTCGTTGCCGATTTCAGCGTGCCCGAAGTGCCGCGCAACTGGCCGACGATGGAGGTGAGCTTGTCGGCCACTTCGTTGACGTCGGACTGCAGCTTGGCGAAGGCGCCGCGATGCTGGCCTTCCATGCGACGGGTGAGGTCGGTATTGGCGAGCGCGGAGAGAACCGAGCCGGTCTCATCAAGGCCGCGATCGACGCTGTCGACGAGGTTGTTGACGGACTTGGCGAGGCCATTGAGCTCGGCATCGGGGAAGGTCGCCGGCACGCGCTTGCTGAAATCGCCATCGATGGCCGAATCCACCACATTGCCGAAGGCACGCTGCAGCTCGACCATCATCTTCTGGCGCTCTTCGCTGTCGCGGATGATGCGGGCGGCTTCCGCCTCGGTCATTTCAGCGACCTTGAGACCATTCTCGCGGAAGACTTCGACGGCGCGCGCCATGGCGCCGATTTCGTCCTTGCGATTG
This sequence comes from Devosia sp., assembly GCF_040509215.1. Taxonomy (GTDB): domain Bacteria; phylum Pseudomonadota; class Alphaproteobacteria; order Rhizobiales; family Devosiaceae; genus Devosia. The sequence continues at coordinate 3,770 of NZ_JBEVLL010000071.1, read as the reverse complement.
GCGCCGACCACTTCGGTCTCGAACTGGCCATCGGCCACCTTGTCCATGACATTGGTGAGGCGGGCGATCGGGTTCGTGATGGTGCGGGCAATGAGGAAAGCGACGCCGGATACAACCAGGGCGACGATGAGCGCGATGAGCCCGGTTTCGATCAGGCTGCGCTGGGCAGCGGCACGCAGATCGTCGATATAGACGCCGGTGCCGACGACCCAACCCCAGGGTTCGAACAGCTTTACATAGGTGCGCTTGTCGACCGGCGGGGTGTCAGGGGTGCGGGCCCACTGATATTCGATGAAGCCCGAGCCGCTCTTCTTGGCCATCTCGATCATCTCGGCGACGAATTTCTTGCCGGTGGGGTCGGCCATTTCCGACTGGTCCATGCCGACCATTTCGGGCTTGGCGCCGTGCATGACCATGATGGCGTCCATGCCATTGATGAACATGTATTCGTTGCCGCGATAGCGCAGGGCCTGCAGGGCGCTGATGGCGCCGGCCTTGGCGGCGTCTTCGGTGAATTCGCCAGCCTGGGCGCGCTTGTAGAAACCATCGACGATGGAGACGGCAGAATCGGTGATCGACTGCAGTTCGGCAGCGCGTAGCTGGTCACGCGTCGCATTGATCTGCTGCATGTTCATCCAGCCCATGACGACCAGCGACACGACAGCGAGGCCGACCAGCAAATAGATGCGGCCCGCGATGTTGAGTTTAAACATTCCTATGCCTTCTCACACCTTCTGGTGTGCCGTTATCCGTGACGCTCATGCGCGGGGATGAAGGCAAGAAGAGACGGAACGCGGTTTCTCCGCGCCGTGTCCGAACCGATGTGCCCCCGCACTTTTCGAGCAGTGGCCGTCCATCCACGTCTCGCCTCCAGTAACCACAAACACAGTAAAAATTCCGCTACCGAACATAAACGAAAGGGGCCTCGCGGCCCCTTTGCAACTCTCGAAATGTCCGGCTGATCAGAACTCGGACCAGTCTTCCTTGAGGGCCGCATTGCCCTGGGTGAGATAGGCGGCAGCAGCAGCCTTCACCTTGGGTTGGGCCCTGCTTGGCGCCGGGCGGGCTGCGACACTGGGGCGTGCGTCGATGGTGAAGACGTCGACGATGCGGTCGAGTTCGCTCGCCTGGTTCTCAGTCTGCTCGATGGCGGCATTGACCTCTTCCACCAGCGCCGCATTGTGCTGGGTCATCTCGTCCATCTGGCGAACGGCGGTGTTGACCTCGTCGATCGCCGAAGCCTGCTCGCGGCTGGCGCGGGCGATGTCATCGAGCAGCGCAGTGTTGGCGTGCAGCGCATCCACCATCGAAGTCAGCTTGCCGGCAGCATCGGCCACGAGCTTGGAACCCGAACCAACTTCCTGCGCGCTCTGCTCGATCAGTGCCTTCACCTCGGACGAGGCATTGGCAGCCGACTGGGCGAGGCGACGCACTTCGACGGCGACCACGGCAAAGCCCTTGCCGGCCTCGCCGGCCCGCGCGGCTTCCACCGACGCGTTGAGGGCAAGCAGATTGGTCTGGAAGGCGATGTCGTCGATCATGCCGATGATGTTGGAGATCTTCGACGAAGACTGGGTAATCCGCTCCATGGCCGAATTGGCCTGCTCCATAACGGCGCCGCCTTCTTCGGCGGAACGCGAGACCAGACCCGCCTTCTGGCTGGCATCGGCCGCCTTCTTGGCGTTTTCGGTAACGGTCTGGGCCAGTTGCTCCATCGAGGCCGACGTCTCTTCGATGGTCGCGGCCTGACGCGTGGTGCGTTCGGAGAGGTCGTTGGCGCCGGAGAGGATTTCGCTGGTCGCCGTTTTCAGCGTGCCCGAAGTGCCACGCAACTGGCCGACGATGTCGGTAAGCTTGTCGGCCACCGCGTTGATGTCGATCTTGAGCTTGCCGAAGGCGCCGCGATGCTCGCCCACCATGCGCTGCGTGAGATCGGTATTGGCGAGGGCCGAGAGGACCGAGCCGGTTTCCGTCAGGCCTTGGTCGACGCTGTCGACGAGGCGATTGACCGAATTGGCGAGATCGTTGAGTTCGGCATCGGGGAAGCGGGCCGGCACGCGATGGCTGAAATTGCCCTCGACGGCCGAGTTGACCACGTCGCCAAACGAGCGCTGCAGCTCAACCATCATCTTCTGGCGGGCTTCCTGGTCGCGAATGATGCGGGCGGCTTCCGCCTCGGTCATTTCGGCAACCTTGAGGCCATTTTCGCGGAAGACTTCCACGGCACGCGCCATGGCGCCGATTTCGTCGCGGCGGGCCGTGCCGTCGATCACCGTGTCATAGGCGCCATCGGCGACCTGGACCATGGCCTTGTTGAGGGAAACCATGGGCTTGGCGATGGAGCGGGCAACCACGACGCCCACAGCCAGGATGGCGATGATGATGGCGAGCGTGATCACGCCGCCTTCGAGCGCGGACTGCCAGAAGATCGCATCGACCTGATTGAACAGAATGCCCGATGCAATGCTCCAGCCCCAGGGATCAAACCCCTGCGCGTAGGAGATCTTGTCGGCTTCACCGCCCTCGGGCTTCTTGAAGAGATAGGTCTGGAAGGCCGAGCCGTTGGCCTTCACGTTCTCCACCAATTCCTTGATGTAGAGCGTGCCGCGGCCGTCCTTCTCGATGGCGCGATCCGAGCCCTGCTTCTCGGGCTTGGTGGGATGCATCAGCATCACGAGATCATAGGTATCGACGAAGAAATACTCGCCGCCCTGATAGCGCATGCCGCGCAGGGTTTCGAGCGCCAGGGACTTGGCCTGATCTTCGGTGAATTCCCCGGCCTGCGACCGGTCGTAAAAACTCTGAACCGTCGAGACCGCGGTCTGCACCACGCTCTGCAATTCCGTGCGCTTGAAGTCCTCAAGATTTACGCGCTGATTGTAGAGCTGATAGGAGACGACACCCATCATTCCGACAGCAAAGATCGCAAGCAAACCATAAAGCCTGCGCGACAAACTACCCGTAAGCCAACCCAACACTTGGGGTCCCCTATTCAATACACCCTAAGCTGACGGCACTCGCAACGGCAGTTCGGTGGTTCCATGGGACTAAAAATGCGTGGTTGTGATTAAGCGGGCGTAAAGGACGTACCGAACCGGAAGTTATTTTCGTCAAAGAAAAAAGGGGCCGCTGGGGCCCCTTTCGTTCGTGCTCTGGATTTCAGAATTCGGACCAGTCTTCCTTGAGGGCAGCACTGCCCTGGGTGAGATAGGCGGAGGCCGCTGCCTTGACCCGCGCGGCGGGTTTTGCCGGCTGGCGCGGCGCAGAAACGGCAGGCCGTGCCGCCCTGCCCTGATCGATCAGGAACACATCGACGATGCGGTCGAGTTCGCCGGCCTGGTTCTCGGTCTGCTCGATGGCGGCGTTGATCTCTTCCACCAGCGCCGCATTGTGCTGGGTCATCTCGTCCATCTGCCTGACGGCCGTATTGACCTCGTCGATGGCCGAAGCCTGTTCGCGGCTGGCGCGGGCGATGTCATCGAGAAGCGCGGTATTGGCCCGCACCGCTTCCATCATGGACGTCAGCTTGCCTGCGGCATCGGCCACGAGTTTCGACCCCGTACCGACTTCCTGCGCGCTCTGCTCGATCAGCGCCTTGACCTCGGACGAGGCATTGGCGGCGGACTGTGCCAGGCGACGCACTTCGACGGCGACCACGGCAAAGCCCTTGCCTGCTTCGCCAGCGCGCGCTGCTTCCACCGAAGCGTTGAGGGCAAGCAGGTTGGTCTGGAAGGCGATGTCGTCGATCATGCCGATGATGTTGGAGATCT
>NZ_JBEVLL010000070.1:0-13669 GCF_040509215.1 Devosia sp. | reverse complement strand
TACTCGCCGAGGCTTCTCTTGTCACTCGTCATGTATGGAAGATATAAGGCACTAACATGTTACGGTGATGAAGGATCGACCGATGCAAGCCCTGACTATCCTGCGTCCCGGTGAAGCCGCACTCACCGACAAGCCCGTGCCCGTGCCCGGCCCCGGCGAAGTCGCCATCGATCTTGCTTTTGTCGGCTATTGCGGCTCCGACCTGACCTCCTATCGCGGCCTCAATCCGCTCGTGAGTTATCCGCGCGTGCCTGGCCACGAAATCTCGGGAACGATTGCCGAACTTGGAGCTGGCGTCGACACTCTCGCCATTGGCACCGCCGTCACCGTGCTCCCCTACTTCAATTGCGGCACCTGTCGCGCCTGCCGTTCCGGCCGGGCCAATGCCTGCCCCAATAACCAGACCATGGGCGTGCAGCGCGAAGGCGCCATGACCGGCCGTGTCGTCGTCCCCGCCGCAAAAGTGATTCCGGTCACCGGCATTTCCCAGCGCGATCTGGCCTTGGTCGAGCCCTGCGCCGTCGGCTTTCACGCCGTGCGTCGCGCCGAACTGAAAGCAGGCGAAACCGTCGTCGTCCTCGGCTGCGGCATGATCGGCCTCGGCGTCATCCTCGGCGCCCTGCGCCAGGGGGCAAAGGTCATCGCGGTGGATCTCAGCGACGCCAAACTGGAAGTCGCCAAAAAGCTCGGTGCCCACGAGGTCATCAATGCCTCAACGGATGTAAGAGCCCGGGTCGCCGAACGGACGGGGGAGGGCCCCGATGTCGTCGTCGAAGCAGTCGGCGCCGAAGCCACGTTCCTCCAAGCCGTCGACCTCGTCGCGACAGCCGGCCGCGTCGTCTATATCGGCTACGCCAAGGCGCCCATCGCCTATGAAACCAAGATTTTTATCACCAAGGAACTCGACATCCGCGGCTCCCGCAACGCGCTGCGCTCGGATTTCGACGATGTCATCGACGAACTGCGCAAGCGTCCGGATGCGGGCGATCTGATTGTCACGCGTACCGCCACGCTGGATGAAGCCGCCGAAGCACTTGCTGATTGGCATGCTCGGCCGGGTGATTTCACGAAGATTCTGGTGAAGTTCTAACTCTCACCATCTTCCCGCTCCGTCGTCATTGCCGGGCCTGTCCCGGCAATCCATCTCGCCTCCGCGTAGACTACCGGGACAAGCCCGGTAGTGACGATAGACGGGAGGGTGAAGACTAGTCCCAAGCCCCAAGCATCGACGCGGTGACAAAATCCAGATGCGCCGCCATGGCTTCGCGGGCTACCTCCGCATTTCCCTGCACGATACCCGCAACGATCCGCGCATGGTCGTCCATGATATGCGTCCGCACCGCGCTCATGCTCGCGAGATGCTCGTGAAATTTCGTATCCACGACTTCGAAGCGTGAGTTCCAGAGCAGGTCCAGCACTTCGCGCAGCATGGAATTGCCCGAGCCTTCGGCAATCGTCAGGTGCAGCATGCGGTCGCTTTCCGAAGACCAGCGATTGTTCGCCGTCTCGGCCTGCATGCGCCGCATAGCCTCGGCCATCCGCGCCGTGCCTTCGGGCGAAATATTCTGGCTCGCCAGCGCCGCAGCTTCGGGCTCCAGCAAGCGCCGGACCCGCATGATTTCAATGGGCGAATGGCCTTCGTCAGGCAGGGCCGCGCTGCCCTTGCTCTGGTCGCGCACAAAGGCGCCAACGCCAACGCGCACTTCCACGAACCCTGCGACTTCAAGCGCAATCAGCGCCTCGCGCACCGTGGGGCGAGAAACCCCGAGGCTCACCGCCAGGTCGCGCTCCGAGGGCAATTGCCGCCCAGCCTCGACCTCGCCCGCCAGGATCTGATCCCTGATCTGGTCGGCAATCTGGATGTAAAGTTTGCGGTTGGATACGGCCTGAAGTTTCATTCTCTCCCCGAGGGCGGCTACGCCGTTCCCTTGTTCAACCCATAGCCCCCCGCTCGTCGCCTGTCCACTGGTCTGACCACTTGACAGCCTGATCGTTTTGCCATTCATTCCTCCCACATTGCGAGGACGGCTCGGGAGCAGGGAGCCGCCATACGCATCGGGAGGACTTTTACATGGCTGGGCACTCTGGGCCGGCATCCGCAGCGGATGCGGCATTGCCATTGGTCGAGATGACCGACATCGACAAGTCGTTCCCCGGCGTTCGGGCTCTGTCCAAGGCGCGCTTCGAGCTGCGCCCCGGCGAAGTCCATGCGCTGATGGGCGAGAACGGCGCCGGCAAGTCGACCCTGATGAAGATTCTCTCCGGCGTTTACACCCGCGATGCCGGTACCGTGCTGCTCGATGGCCAGCCGGTAGATATCACCTCGCCGCGCCAGGCCCAGGCCCTCGGGGTCGGCATCATCCACCAGGAACTGGCGCTGATGCGCGACCTGACGGCCGCCCAGAACATTTTCATCGGCCGCGAACCGCGCCGCTTTGGCATCCTCGACGAAGGCCAGCTCAACCGCGATGCGGCCGCCATCTTCGCCTCGATGAACCTCAAACTCGAGCCGACCGTAAAGGTCGAAACCCTCACCATCGCCAAGCAGCAGATGGTCGAGATCGCCAAGGCGCTCTCCTATCGCTCGCGCGTCCTCATCATGGACGAGCCGACTGCGGCGCTGAACGATGCCGAAATCGCCGAGCTGTTCACCATCATCAATCGCCTCAAGGCCGAAGGCGTCGGCGTCGTCTACATCTCGCACAAGATGGACGAGATCAAACGCATCTCCGACCGCGTCACCATCATGCGCGATGGCGAATATGTCGGCACGGTTCCCGGCGCCGATACACCCATCGAAACCATTATCTCCATGATGGTCGGCCGTACCCTCAGCAATGAGGCGCTCGTCATCCCCAACACCACCGACGCCCCTGTCGCGTTGGAAGTGAAAGGCCTCAATCGCGGCCGCGAAATCCGCGATGTCAGCTTTGCGGTGAAAAAGGGCGAAATTCTCGGCTTCGCCGGCCTCATGGGTGCCGGCCGCACCGAAGTCGCCCGCGCCATTTTTGGTGCCGACCGGCGCGAGAGCGGCGAAATCTGGGTCCATGGCAAGCGCGTCGGCATTTCCTCGCCCAAGGACGCGGTGGAAGCCGGCATCGGCTATCTCTCGGAGGACCGCAAGCATTTTGGTCTCGCGACCGGGCTCGACGTGCGTAACAATATCGCGCTGGCGAGCCTTGATCGCTTTACCGGCCTCGGTGGCGTGCTCGACGAAGCCTCGATGCAGAAGGAAGCCGTCGGCTATATCGGCCAGCTTTCCATCAAGACACCCAGCGACACGCAGGAAGCGCGCCTCCTCTCGGGCGGCAACCAGCAGAAGGTTGTGATCGCCAAATGGCTGCTGCGCGATTGCGACATTCTCATCTTTGACGAACCGACGCGCGGCATCGATGTCGGCGCCAAGTCCGAAATCTACAAATTGCTCAATGCACTGGCGGCCGAAGGCAAGGCGATCATCGTCATTTCCTCCGAACTGCCCGAAGTGCTGCGCCTTTCCCACCGTATCGCGGTGATGTGCGAGGGGCGTCTCACCGGCATGTTGCCCGGTGGCGCCAGCCAGGAAGAAATCATGCGTCTGGCGACCCAGCGCCAGAGCAGCGTGGCCGAAAGCGCCACCCAAAGGAGGACGGCATGACCGATACCGCAGCCCCCGCAGCCAAGTCTGGCCCGCGTATTTCCGGCGCCTTCCATCGGCTGCTGGCCTTTTCGGGTCTCATCGCCCTGGTCGTCGCCTTCTCGCTGGCCTCGCCCAATTTCATGCAGACCCAGAACATCCTAGCCATCCTGCAGGCAACCTCGGTCAACGGCGTCCTCGCCATTGCGGCAACGCTCGTCATCATCACCGGCGGGATCGATCTTTCGGTCGGCACGCTGATGACCTTCTGCGCTGTCATTGCCGGCGTCATCCTCACCTATCTTGGCCTGCCTTTGCCCCTCGGCGTCATCGGCGCCATCCTCGCTGGCGCTGTCTGTGGGCTCATCTCCGGCACCATCATCGCCAAATTGAAGGTCCCGCCCTTCATTGCCACTCTTGGCATGATGCTTATCCTCAAGGGCCTCTCGCTGGTCATCTCCGGCACCCGCCCGATCTATTTCAACGACACGCCCGGCTTTAATCAGATCGCCCTCGGCTCCGTCGTCGGCCAGATCATTCCGGCGGTGCCTGTCCCCAATGGCGTGATGATCCTCTTCACCGTGGCGCTGATCGCGTCCTTCATCCTCGGCAAGACCGCGCTCGGCCGCTACACCTTTGCGCTCGGCTCCAACGAGGAAGCCGTTCGCCTCTCGGGCGTCAACGTCGATCGCTGGAAGATCGGCGTCTATGCGCTGGCCGGCGGTATTGTCGGTGTTGCCGGCGTGCTCATCGCCAGCCGTCTCAACTCGGCCCAGCCGGCCCTCGGCCAGGGCTATGAGCTCGACGCCATCGCGGCCGTGGTCATCGGCGGCACCTCGCTTTCGGGCGGTCGCGGCACCGTGCTCGGCACGCTGATCGGCGCGCTCATCATATCCGTGCTGGCCAATGGCCTGCGCATCCTATCGGTGGCTCAGGAATGGCAGACGGTGGTGACCGGCTGCATCATCATCCTGGCTGTCTATGCCGACATACTGCGGCGCCGCACACTTTAGGCGCCGGTCCCGTTGGCGCTCTTTGAGCGCCGACATCGTTGGTGCTCAAAGAGCACCGACACACTGCGCCTCCAAACGGCGCCAACAAGAAGGCTTGAAGAATGCCTCAGTCAACTAAACCAGCATGTGGGAGGAAAACCATGCTCAACCGTCGCACCCTGCTCGGCGCCCTCAGCGCCGTCGCAATGCTCGCCGCATCCAACGGCGCCGCGTTCGCGCAGGATACTTATGACATCGCCCTGATCTCCAAAGGCTTCCAGCACCAGTTCTGGCAGGCCGTGAAAGCCGGTGCCGACAAGGCCGCGGCCGAGTTCGGCGCCAATGTCACCTTCGAAGGCCCGGAAAGCGAAACCCAGGTCGACCGCCAGATGGATATGCTGGCCGCCGCTCTCTCGCGTAACCCCGACGCCATCGGCTTTGCCGCCCTCGACAGCCAGGCCGCAATCCCGCTGCTGCAGCAGGCTCATGATGCCGGTATCCCGATCATCGCCTTCGACTCCGGCGTCGACAGCGACATTCCGCTGACGACCGCAACCACCGACAACGTCGCCGCTGCCGCGCTTGCTGCCGACAAGATGGCTGAACTGATCGGCGGCGAAGGCAAGGTTGCCGTCGTTGCTCACGACCAGACCAGCCGCACCGGCATCGATCGCGTCGATGGCTTCGTCAACCGCATCAAGGAAGCCTATCCCAACATCGAAGTGGTGTCGGTTCAGTACGGCGGTGGCGACCAGCTGCAGTCGACTGAAATCACCAAGTCGATCCTGCTCGCCAACCCCGACCTCAAGGGCATTTTCGGTGCCAATGAAGGTTCGGCCATCGGCGTTGCCAATGGCAAGACCGAACTGGGCAGCCAGATCGTCGTCATCGGCTTTGACTCCGGTGCCGCTCAGAAGGGCATGATCACCTCGGGCGTCATGAACGGCGCCATCACCCAGAACCCGGTCGGCATCGGCTACGAAACCGTCAAGGCCGCCATCGGTGCACTCAAGGGCGAAACCCTGCCCAAGATCATCGACACCGGTTTCTACTACTACGACGCCACCAACATGGCAGACCCGGAAATCGCCGCGGTTCTCTACGACTAAGACCTTCACCGGCCGGGCAGCGCTTTGCACTGCCCGGCTTCTTCTTTTCAGGAACAGAATATGGCCGACCTCAACGGAAAGATCGTCTTCATCACCGCCGCTGCCCAGGGCATTGGCCAGGCGTCCGCCCTCGCTTTCGCGAAAGCCGGCGCCAAGGTGATCGCGACCGATATCAATGCCGAAAAGCTCAAGGAGCTTGAAGGCGCGCCCAATATCACGACGCGCGTGCTCGACGTTCTTTCCACTGAGGCCGTCACCCAGGCCGTCGCCGAAATCGGCCGCATCGACGTGCTCTTCAATTGCGCCGGCGTCGTCCACAACGGCACGCTGCTCGAAATGAGCGACAAGGATTTGGACTTCGCGCTCGATCTCAATGTTCGCGCCCAGGTCCGCACCATCAAGGCCATCCTGCCCCAGATGCTCGAGCGCAAAGACGGCGCCATCATCAACATGGCCACGGTTGCTTCCTCGATCAAAGGCGTGCCCAACCGCGCCGCCTATACGATCTCCAAGGCCGCCGTCATCGGCCTCACCAAGTCCATCGCCTCGGACTACACGACCAGCAATATCCGCGTGAACGCCATCTGTCCCGGCACGGTGGAATCGCCGAGCCTTTATGATCGTTGGCACGCCACCGGCGATTTCGAAGGCGCCAAAAAGGCCTTCATCGCCCGCCAGCCCATCGGCCGCATCGCCCGCCCCGATGAAGTCGCCGATCTCGCGGTCTATCTCGCCGGCGCCACCTACACGACCGGCCAGGTCCACATCATCGACGGCGGCTGGACGGCTTGAGGGAGGAAAACATGACCAAGATCACCACCCTCACGACGCACGACCTGCGCTTCCCCACCTCGGCCTCGCTCGACGGGTCCGACGCGATGAATCCCGATCCCGATTACTCGGCCGCCTATGTCGTCCTCGGCACGGATGACGATCTCGAAGGCCACGGGCTGACCTTCACCATCGGCCGCGGCAATGAAGTCGTCTGCGCCGCCATTGCGGCCCTGGCTGACCGGGTGACCGGTCTTGATCTCGACTGGGTCGAGGAAAATCCCGGCCGCTTCTGGCGCCACATGACCGGCGATAGCCAGTTGCGCTGGATCGGCCCCGACAAGGGCGCCATGCACCTCGCGACCGGCGCCGTCGTCAACGCCGTCTGGGACCTTCTCGCCAAGCGCGCGAAAAAGCCCGTCTGGCTCTATGTCGCCGAAATGAGCCCCGAACAGCTCGTCTCCATCATCGACTTCCGCTACCTCACCGACGCCATCACGCCCGAAGAGGCGCTCGCCATCTTCAAGGCTGCCGAACCCGGCAAGGCCGAGCGCATCGCAAAGCTGCGGGCCGAAGGCTATTCCTGCTACACGACCTCGGCCGGCTGGCTTGGCTATTCCAACGAAAAGCTGACGCGCCTCGCGACCGAAGCCGTCGCCGAAGGTTTTACCCATATCAAGATGAAGGTCGGCCGCGATCTCGCCGACGACATCCGCCGCCTCGAAATCGTCCGCTCCATCATGGGGCCGGATCGCTATCTGATGATCGACGCCAACCAAGTCTGGGAAGTCGACCAGGCCATCACCTGGGTCAATGAGCTCAAGCGCTTCAATCCCTATTTCATCGAAGAGCCGACCAGCCCCGACGACATCGAGGGCCATCGCAAGATCCGCGACGCCATCGCTCCGGTAAAAGTCGCGACCGGCGAAATGTGCCAGAACCGCATCATCTTCAAGCAGTTCATCACCCGCGACGCCATCGACGTGGTGCAGATCGACGCCTGCCGCATCGGCGGCCTTAATGAAGTGCTCTCTGTTCTGCTCATGGCCGCAAAGTACAAAAAGGCGGTCTGGCCGCATGCCGGCGGCGTCGGTCTCTGCGAATATGTGCAGCACCTCTCGATGATCGATTATCTCGTCGTATCAGGCACCAAGGACGGTCGCGTGATCGAATATGTCGATCACCTGCATGAGCATTTCGTCGATCCGTGCATCATCAAGAACGCCGCCTACATGCCGCCGGAACTGCCGGGATTCTCGATCGAGATGAAGCCGGCCTCGATTGCCGGGAATAAATTTATTGCTCCGGTAAAGGTGCAATAAACCATCGGCGCGGGTGGGCCTAAATGCATGTGAGACATTAAGTTTCGCATAAGGGCTCGCCCGATATCATCACCCTCGCATTAGGCCGGGGGGCTGTATTGTGTACGTGCTGATCGTGGATGACAGCCGATCGAGTCTAGCCTTACTGGGTTCGATCGTTCGGGAAATAGTGGGTGACGGCGTTGAGCTTTGTCTCAACCCGCTCGAGGCGCTGAAGCGTTGCGAGGAGCGGCAGTATGACTTGCTGCTCGTCGATCACATCATGCCGGAAATGGACGGCATCCACTTCATCGAAATGCTGCGTGCCTGCGACAACTATCGCACCGTCCCCATGGTCATGGTCACGTCCGATATCGACAAGGCCATCCGCATCGAAGCTATCCGCGTCGGTGCCAACGATTTCCTGACCAAGCCCTTCGACCCCATCGAGCTCAAGGCGCGCATCACCAATCTTCTGGCCCTCCGCGGCGCGCAGGTCGAGCTAGCCGACCACGCCAATCGCCTGACGCGCGAAGTGGCCAAGGCGACGGCGCACCTGCTCGCCCGCGAGGAAGAAATCATCTGGCGCCTTGCCCGCGCCATCGAATATCGCGACGGCGACACCGGCGAGCACGTCTCGCGCGTTGCCCAGATCAGCAAGATCATCGGCGAAGGCCTCGGCCTCTCACCCCAGCAATGCCGCATGATCTATCTCGCCGCCCCCCTCCACGATATCGGCAAGATCGCCATCGCCGACGCCATCCTGAGTAAGCCCGGCAAGCTGACATCAGAGGAAATGGCCCGCATGCGCGAGCACGTCACCATCGGCGCCCGCATCCTCGCCGATGCCGACAGCGACCTGATCCGCACGGCCGAACTGATCGCCCAGAGCCATCATGAAAAGTGGGACGGCACCGGCTATCCCAACAGGATCTCGGGCACGACGATACCCATCGAAGCGCGCATCGTCGCCCTGGCCGACGTCTTCGACGCTCTCTGCTCGGAGCGCCCCTATAAGCGCGCCTGGACGCTCGAAGAGGCCTATGCCGAAATCGCCCGTTGCTCGGGCAGCCATTTCGACCCGGCCTGTGTCGCCTCGTTCCAGTCCCGCTGGTGCGAGATTTCCGCACTCATGGGCGACGACACGATCCGGCTTGCCGAAAGCGCCTAAGCCAGCTCTTTAACTGCCGCTTTTGCGCGTCCGCGCGGAATGCAGATCGGTCGGCCATGCACGGGATCAGTCATGATCGCCGCGTCGACCTCGAACACTTCCGCCAAGAGTTCGGGCTTCATCAGCTCTTCGGGCTGCCCCAGCGCCCGCACATGTCCTTCATGCACAAACACCAATTGGTCGGCATAGCGCGCCGCGAGGTTCAGGTCGTGCAGCACCAGCACAATGGTGCGCCCGTCTTCCTTGTTGAGCTTTGACACGAGGTCAAGGCAATCAAGCTGATGCGCCATGTCGAGATGGTTCACCGGCTCGTCGAGGCAGATAACATCGGTCTCCTGCGCCAGCACCATGGCAATCCACGCCCGCTGCAACTGGCCGCCCGAGAGCGAGCCGATGCGGCGGTGCTTCAGCCCGGTCACGCCCGTGCCATCCATGGCGCGGTTGACGGCAACGCCGTCCTTTTCGCTCCACGGCTGCAACATGGCCTGGTGCGGATAGCGCCCCAGCCGAACCAGCTCTTCTACCGTCATGTCAGGCGGCGCCGAAGGGTTCTGGGCCAGAAGCCCGATCTGCCGCGCCAGGTCCTTGGCGCCGAGCGAGGCAATATCGATGCCGTCGAGAAGGATTTGTCCCTTCTGCCCCGTGTGCAGCCGGCGGATGGCGCGCAACAGGGTGGACTTGCCGCAGCCATTGGGCCCGGCCAGCACCGTCACCTTGCCGCGCGGAATGGGCAGGTTCAGCGCGTCGAGCACCGTGTCATGCCCATACATCAGGGTGAGGTCGCGTACCTCGATACGGCTCGGGACGAGGTCAGCCATTGGTCTTGTCCTTGCGCATAAGGAGGAAGAGGAAATAGGGCGCGCCAACGATTGCCGTCACCGTGCCCGCCGGCACTTCGAGCGGGGTGAAGACGACGCGCACCAGAAGGTCGGCGCCGATCAGCATCATCGCGCCGAGAAGGCAGGAGGTGAGTATACCCGCAAAGCGCGAACGCCCCACCAGCAGCCGCGCCAGATGCGGCGCAATCAGTCCCAGAAAGCCGACGCCGCCCACAAAGGCCACGGCAATCGAGGTCAGCACCGCCGCAACGAAAAACACCGCGATTCGATAGACCGGCAGGTTGAGCCCGATGCTGCGAGATGAGACATCATCGAGATCGGCCGGCGGCAGGTCCTTGGCGAGCCACAAAGCCACCAGCACCGTCGGCACCAAGCAGATCGCCATGATCTGGATTTCGCTCCAGGAAATGGCATTGACCGCACCGGCAAGCCAGCGCGCCGCTTGAGCCGCCTGATAGACCGGCCCGACCAGCATGAACACCGTCGTCAGCGCCTTGGCGACCGCGGCAATGGCAATGCCGAACAGCAGCAGCCGAATGGCCGAGGACGATTGCCGTCCCGAGAGAATGAAGACCAGCGAGATCGCCGTCAGTGCCCCGATCGCCGCTGCCAGCGGCTGCCAGGCGACCGACACGGTCAGCGCATTGGACTCGTTGGAAAAGATGGCAAGGAACAGCACGACGCCGAGCGCGGCCCCATCGACGACGCCGAGCACGCCCGGCGAGGCCAACTCGTTGCGCGTAATGCGCTGCAGCAGATAGCCGGAAAAGGAAATGGCGGCACCCGCAATGGCGGCAGCCATGACGCGCGGCATGCGCAATTGCCAGACCACCAGCTTTTCCGTCTTTTCTCCCCCACCGAGGATGACATTGGCGACCGTCTCGAGCGGAATCCAGGTCGAGCCAAAGGCAATAGCTGCGAGGGTCAGGAGCACAAAAAGCCCGACAATGATGAGAACGATCGCCCCGATACCAAAGCGGCGTCCAGCGGGCGCAGTGACTGCAAGCGTGCTCATGCAGCCCTCCGCATCAGGAGAACGAGGAGAACAATGGCGCCAACCACGGCTGTAATCGCGCCAACCGGCGCCTCGACCGGGTAGATCACGAAGCGGGCCGCGACGTCGGCCAGCGTCGCATAGACCGCGCCGAAGAGGGCCGCCGCCGGCAATTGATGGATGTGCCGCAGGCCCACCAGCCGCCGCGCCGCATGGGGCACGACAAGGCCGACAAAAGCCACCGGCCCAGCCATGGAAACAGCCGCGCCTGTCAGCAGCGCGACGGCAACAAAGGCGAGACCCCGCACTGCCGCCAGCGGCACGCCAAGCCCGGCCGCGGTAGAATCGTCGGCCTGCAGCGCATCGAGCGCCCGCGACAGCGCGATCCCGATCACTGCGCCGATGATCACGACCGGTAGCCCATTGTAAAAGAGCGCAATCGGCCGATCGACAAAGGCACCGGACAACCAGAACAGCAACTGCTGCAACTGCGCTTCATTGCTGGTGAGAAGCACTTCCACAAAGGCGTGCGAGAGGCTGGCGAAGGTGACACCCACCAGCACGATCTTGAGCGGCGACAGCCCGCCTGCGCTGGCCGCCACGCCGAACACGACGATCGCGGTGACAAAGGCGCCAAACGCCGCCGCCAGCGACAGCCCAGCCAGCGATTGCACGCCGAACATGATGCTCGCCACCACCACGGCCAGCGACGCCCCGGCATTGAGCCCCAGCGTATCGGGCGAAGCGATGCGATTGCGCGAGAGGGTCTGCACCATCACCCCGGCCATGCCGAGTGCCGCGCCGGCCAGTGGCGCAATCAGCGCCCGCGGCAGCCGCAGCCCGGCGATCACCACGGCCACTTCTGACCCGTCATGGGCGAAAAGCGCCATCCAGACCTGATCGAGCGAATAGATTTTGTAGCCAAGCGTCAGGCTCATCAGCATGGACAGGCCAAGCAGCAGGATCAGCCCCGCATAGACCTGTATCGGCCCGAGGCGCAGGCCCTGCGATTGCGGTGACATTGCCAGTGTGGACACCACTGGGCCCTCATATAGTTGATGTTGACAGTCAAATTAAATTCTGACTTTTTGCACCCATCCAATTTCCGACTAACGATGTCAAGAAAAGATGGGGGAGGGGACATGAAGTCGCTTCATCTGCTGCTTGCGCCGCTCGCTTTGGCTGGTCTGCTTGCCGTGCCGACCTTCGCCCGCGAAATCACCCATGCCATGGGCGTGACCGATGTGCCGGAGAATCCGCAGCGCGTCGTCATCCTCACCAATGAAGGTAACGAGGCCCTGCTCGCAGTCGGCGTCGTCCCGGTTGGTGCGGTGGAAAGCTGGAAGGGCAATCCCTGGTACGATTACCTGATGCCCCAGCTTGAGGGCGTGACGCTCCTCGGCACCGAGGGCGAACCCAATCTCGAACTCATCGCCAGCCTTGAACCGGATCTCATCCTCGGCAGCAAGGTGCGCCAGGAAAAAGTCTACGAGCAGCTCTCCGCCATTGCCCCCACAGTGATGACCGAAACGCTCGGCGCGCCGTGGAAAGAAAACCTGCTGGTCTACGCCGATGCCGTCGGCAAATCCTCCGAAGGCGCCGCCGCACTCGCCGCATTCGACAAGCGCATCGGCGCCATCCGCGAGGCCCTCGGCACTTCGGTTGAAGACACCATCTCCCTCGTCCGCGTCTCCCCGGCCCGCACGCGCATGTATTTGAAGACCTCGTTCCCCGGCGCCATCTTTGAAGCCATCGGCTTCAAGCGCCCCGCGACCCAGGACAAGGACGGCTTTGCCGAAGACCTGACCAAGGAACGCATTCCCGAACTCGCGGCCACCCGCATCTTCTATTTCTCGCCCGATCCGACTGATGAGGAAGCCGAAGCCAATCTCTCTGATTGGACCGCCGATCCGCTGTGGCTCGGTCTTGATGCGGTCAAGGCCGATCACGCCAAGCGCGTCGACGACGCCACCTGGATCGCCGCCGGCGGCATCTTTGCCGCCAATATCGTTCTCGACGACATCGAGGCCACCTATGGCCTCGCTTCTACCCGCTGACTTTCAACAGAGGAGTTTCTCCCATGTTCCACCGTCTCGTGACTGCCGTTGCCGCCGTGGCGCTGCTGAGCGCCCCGGTCTTCGCCCGCGAAATCACCCATGCCATGGGCGTTACCGATGTGCCGGACAATCCGCAGCGCATCGTCGTGCTCACCAATGAAGGCACCGAAGCCCTCCTCGCCATCGGCATCAAGCCGGTCGGCGCGGTAAAGTCCTTCGTCGGCGATCCGTGGTGGGATCACATCGCCGCCGACATGACCGATGTCGTGGTGGTCGGCGAAGAATCCGCCGTGAACCTTGAAGTGCTGCTCTCGCTCGAGCCCGACCTGATCCTGGGCAACAAGATGCGCCACGAAAAGATCTACGAGCAGCTCTCGGCCATCGCCCCGACCGTCGTTTCCGAGCGCCTCCGCGGCGACTGGAAGATCAACATGGCGCTCTACTCCGATGCCGCCGGCAAGGGCGAAGACGGCAAGGCCGCGCTCGCCAAGTATGACGGCCGCATCGCCGCGCTCCGCGACGCCCTCGGCGCCTCGCTCGATGAAAAGATCTCCATCGCCCGCTTCATGTCCGGCCAGACCCGCATCATGTTCAAGGACAGTTTCTCGGGCCTCGCGCTCTCCGAACTCGGCTTCCAGCGTCCCGCGACGCAAGACAAGGACGATTTCGCCGAAGAGATCACCAAGGAACGCATCCCAGAATTCGAAGGCGATCGCCTGTTCTACTTCACCTATGAAACCGGCAATGGCGAAGGCGACACCCAGGCCCAGGACTGGCTGGCCGATCCGCTCTGGAACAATCTCGCGGTGGTGAAGGCCG
>NZ_JBEVLL010000069.1:0-5985 GCF_040509215.1 Devosia sp. | reverse complement strand
TTCGCTGCCCCGGCAATCGCGGCGGAAAGCATGCGTGCCGATGGCACGATCTATGCCGTGCCCTTCGCCAGCCAGACCCAGCTCGTGATCTATAACAAGGCCCTGTTCGACGCCAATGGCATTGAAGAGCCGCAAACGTGGGACGAGCTGAAGGCTGCAAGCCAGACGCTCAAGGATGCCGGCGTCATCCCCTTCGCCAATGGCACCGCGACCGCCTGGCAGAACGAAACCGTCACCTTTGGCCTCGGCTCCTCGCTGATGGGCAAGGCTTTCTATGACGAGCTGATGGCCGGCACTGCCGATTTTACCGATGCCCGTTTCACCGGCGCGCTGGGTGAAGTGGCTGCAGTTGCCGCCGAATACTTCCCCGATGGCTTTATCGGCCTCGACTACCCCTCGGCCCAGCAGCTCTTCTCTTCGGGCATGGCCGGCATGTTCATCGGCGGTTCCTATGAACTGGCGACGTTCAAGACGCAGAACCCCGATATCGAACTCGGCGTGTTTGCAGCTCCCGGCAAGACGGCGGAAGATGCCAAGCTCGTTGGCCTCTATTTCGACGGCGGCTACGCAGCCAATGCCGCCGGCGCCAACAAGGAAGCGTCGATCAAGTTCCTGAACTACCTTGCAAGCAAGGAATTTGGCCAGGCTTTCGCCAATACGCTCAATAACATCTCGACCATTCCGGGCGTGACCTTCGACAACCCGCTCTTGGCTGAGGTCAACGACCTCAACAAGTCCTCGATCCCCTACCTGATGCTCGCCCACTTCCGTTATGGCGAACCCTCGGGCTCGGTGCTGATCCAGGCTGAAATGCAGAAGCTGTTTGCCGGCGAAACCACGCCGGAAGCCATCGGCACCGCCCTGACCACGGGTCTCGCCGCCTGGTACGAGCCGTTCAAGAAGTAAGGCGGGTCTCCCCCCGCCGGAGGGTGGGCCCTTGGCCCGCCCTCGCCCTCATCCCCAAGCGAGCCACAAATGCCCCAACTTCGGATGACAGGCCGCGGCCTCTGGATCACCGCGCTTATCGTGCCGCCACTGGCTTTCGTGGCTCTCTTTATCGTCTATCCCATCGTTTCGGCCTTCGCCTATGCCTTCTTCGACTGGCAGGGGCTGAAGCGCGGCGCCTTTGTGGGCCTCGAGAATTTCCATACGGTGCTGTTCGTCGAGCCGTATCGGAGCTGGACGATCAATGCCTTCAAGAACAATGTCATCGTGTTTTTCGCGCTGATGGTGCTGCAGAACGGACTGGGGTTCATCCTCGCCTATGCGCTCTGGCGCGAACTGCCCGGCGCGCGCTTTCACCGGATCGCGGTGTTTTTGCCGGTGGTGCTCTCCACCATCATCGTCGCCTATCTCTTCAAGCTCTTTTACCACCCGCTCTTTGGCGTCGTGAACATCACGCTCAAGGGGATCGGGCTTGGTTGGCTGGCACAGCCCTGGCTCGGGCAATCGGGTACGGCGCTTGGCAGCATCATTGTGGCGCAGGCCTGGCATATGGTGGGATTCCCAACGCTGGTTTTCCTTGCCGGCATGCAGCGCATTCCAAGCGAAATTCTCGATGCGGTGCGCATGGAGACGGAAAGCGAATGGGTGAAGATCACGAAAATCGTGTGGCCGCTGGTGGCGCCGAGCGCGACGATTGTGTTCACGCTGCTATTCGTTGGCGCGTTCAACTGGTTTGAGCTGCCCTATATCATGGGCGGTCTCGATGGCTCGCCGTTTGGCTCGACCGACGTGCTGGGGCTTTATTTCTACCGTACCGCCTTCGGCAATGTGTCGTCGGGGCAGCAGGACTTTGGGCTCGGCTCGGCGCTGGCCGTGATCATCTTCATCTTTATCGCGATCGTTGCGGGCGTCATCACCACGCGCCTCCGCGCTCGGGAGATTCAGCTATGAGTGCGGCCGCGACCAATTACTATGACCGCAAGGGCCTCTTCGCGACGCTGGGTCGCGACGGGATGCTGCAGATCATCCTGATCGCCAATACGATCCTGATGCTGGCGCCGATCGTCATCATGGTGTTTTCGGCCTTCAAGACGACGCCAGAAATCTTCAAGTCGCCCTTCGGCATTCCCGATTTCACGCAGGTGGCGAACTTCGTGAAGATCTGGAGCGAGACGAATTTCCTGCGCTATCTGCTGAACTCCTTCGTCGTGACTGGCGCCTCGATGGTGCTGATCCTGACGCTCGGGACCATGGCGGCCTATGCGCTGGGGCGTTATGCCTTTACCGGCTCCAACTTTATTCTCATGTTCTTCCTCGCCGGGCTGACGCTGCCGCTGAAGCTGGCGATCATTCCGCTGTTCATGCTGATGCGGGATCTTTCCATTCTCAACAATCAGCTCTCCCTGATCTTTGTCTATACGGCCATGGGCCTGCCGACGACCGTGTTCATCATGACCGGTTTTATCCGCAGCCTCCCCAATGAACTGGAAGACGCGGCGCGCATGGATGGGGCCAGCGAGGCGCGGATCATGTGGGCGATCATGTTGCCGCTGGTGCGCCCGGCCATGGTGATTGCCGGCATCCAGAATGTGGTGCCGATCTGGAACGACTTCTTCTTCCCGCTCGTTTTCATCCAGAACGATAGTCTCAAGACGCTGCCGCAGGGGCTGACGACGTTCATGGGCGAATATACGACCGATTGGGGTGTGCTGTTCTCGGGGCTGACGCTGTCGGCCGCGCCGATCATCCTCATCTATATCGTCCTGTCCAAGCAGTTCATCGCCGGCATGACTTCGGGAGCGGTGAAGTGAACCTTGCATTGCCCAGGGGCCTGATTGTTTCGTGCCAGGCGCGGGCGGATAATCCGCTGCATGGGCCGGTGTTCATGGGTGCCATGGCGCTCGCCGCGCGCGATGGCGGGGCCAAGGGGCTGCGAGCCAATGGTCCCTCTGATATTCGCGCCGTGAAGGGTGCGGACCTGCCGGTGATCGGCATTCACAAGGTGTTTTCGGACGAGTACCCGGTCTATATCACGCCCGATTTCGACGCTGCGGCGGCGATTGTCGAGGCGGGGGCGGAGATCGTGGCGCTCGATTGCACCATGCGGCCGCGCAATGGGGAAAGCCCCGAAGTGCTGGTGCGGCGCATCCGCGAGGAGCTGAAGGCGGAGGTTTTCGCCGACATTTCCACGTTTGAGGAAGGCGTTGCGGCCGCCGATTGGGGCGCGACCTATGTGGCGACGACGCTGTCGGGCTATACGGCATATACCGAGCCAAAGCCGGCGCATCCGGACATCGAGTTGCTGGAAAGGCTCGCCAAGCGGGTGTCTGTTCCCGTGGTGGCCGAGGGCCGCTACAATACGCCCGAATGGGTGAAGCGCGGCTTTGAGGCCGGCGCTCATGCCATTGTGGTGGGCACGATGATTACCAATCCGCGCGAAATTACCCGCATGTTCGTCCGGGATGGCGTGCCGGAATGAGTTCTGTGCATCTCGGGGTCGATGTCGGCGGCACGGCGAGCCGCTGGGTAGCCTGTGACGATTCCGGCGCTGTTCTCGCGCGCGGAAAAACGTCGGGCGCAACGGGGCACCTCTTCAATCCGGTCGAGAAGGAACGGCTGCGGGTGGCGCTGGGCGCTATTGCGGCCGATTTGCAGGCACGGGGTTTTGTGGCCAAATCGGCGACGACGGGGCTGACGGGGTTTGGGGTCGGGGTTTCCGGGCTGATGCGCGAGTTGCTGGGCGAGTTCTTTGGCGTGGCGGCGGAAAGCTGCGTGACCGTCGATGATATGACGCTCGCTTATGCATCGATCTTCAAGCCGGGTGAAGGGCATCTGATTTCGGCGGGGACCGGTTCCATTGGGCTCCATATCGGAGCGGGCGACACCTATGTGCGCGTCGGCGGGCGCGGGATTCTGATCGACGATGCGGGTTCGGGGAGCTGGATTGCGCTGAAGGCGCTCGACACGCTGTTTCGGCGGCTCGATCACGATGGGTCGTTTGATGGTGTCGCCGTGCTGGCCGAAGAAGTTGCTGGCAAGATTGGCAGTGTCGATTGGCCGGCGGTGCGCGAGTTTGTTTATGGCGGCGATCGCGGGCGGATCGGGACGCTGTCGGTGGCCGTTGGCGCGGCGGCGGAACGCGACGATCTGATCGCGCGGGAGATTCTGGTTTCTGCCGGGCGCGAGCTGGCGCTAATGGGTTCGGCCTTGACCGGGCGGGTTGGGCAGAGGCCGATCGGGTTTGTCGGCGGGGTGCTGGCGCTGCCGGGGATTCGCCAGGCGATTGCCGAGGCGCTGGCCGGGCACGAGGTGATCTTCCCCGAGGCCGATGCGGCGCTGGCGGCGGCGCGGATGCAGACCAGTGCTTCGCTGGAATGGCGCGCGGTCTTGGCCGGAAACAAGGGCCTCGCTTAGCCGTAGCGCTCCGTGCGCACCAGGTCCGTGGGAATGCCCGCGCCCGTCGTCAGGTCTGCGGCGGTGTTCACGAAGGCATTGCTGCCGCAGATAAAGACGTGGCGCGGCGCGCTGCCGAGGCTTTTTACCGCTTCCGCGATGATTTCGGCATCGATGCGCCGGCCGTGGTCCCCTGCCCGCAAAGGCGCGGCGCGGGTGAAGGCCAGGTGCAGGCGGAACGAGGGCCAGCGGGCCTCGATGTCGAGCAGTTCATCGAGGAAGGGTGTCTCCTCCGGGCTGCGGGCTGAAAGCAGCAGCACGGTCGGCACAGCGGCGCTTTCGGCAAAGCCCTGGCGGATCATGGCGAGGAGCGGCACGAGGCCGGAGCCGCCGCCAATGAGCAGGAGCGGGCCACCATCGCCGGGGCGCCAGATGAAATGGCCGCCAAGGGGACCGCGCAGCTCGATATCGTCGCCGACCTCTGCCACTTCGTGAAAGAAGGGGGAGACTTCGCCATCGTCGAGACGGTCGATGGCCAGTTCGATTTCGTCGCCGCTATTGGGCGCCGAGGCGATGGAATAGCTGCGCAGGGCACTGTAGCCATCGGGCGCGGTGAGGCGCACATCGACATGCTGGCCGGCGATGTGGCCGAATGGCTCGGGCGGCAGGAAGAAGAAGCTCTTAAGATGCGGCGTGCGCTCGATGATGCGGGTGATCCGGGCTTCCTGCCAGCGGATCTCGCGCGAAAAATCCGTGTCAGTCATCGGTGTAGCGCTGCTCTTTCCAGGGGTCGCCATAGATGTGGTAGCCGCGCAATTCCCAGAAACCGGCCTCGTCGCGCTCGGTAAACTGCAGGCCATTGACCCACTTGGCCGACTTCCAGAAATAGAGGTGTGGCACGAGGAGACGGGCGGGGCCGCCATGGTCGCGCTCGAGCGGCTGGCCGCCATATTTCAGGGCCACCATGGCCTTGCCGGTAAGGAGATCGGCGGCGGGGACATTGGTCGAATAGCCATCGAAAGAATGGGCGAGGACGAATTTTGTCGGCGGCTCGATGAAGGCATCGGCCAGAATGTCGTCGATGAGAACGCCTTCCCAGACCGTGTCGAGTTTCGACCAGGTTGTGACGCAGTGAATGTCCCGCACCATTTTCGTCATCGGCAGGGCATTGAACTCGGACCAGGTCCAGGTTTTGACCGGGCGCGGACCGACCTTGAGCGTAAACTTCCAGCGCTCGGGGCCGATCTGTGGCGTAGGGCCGGCGGAGAGGACGGGGAAATAATCGACCAGATGCTGGCCGGGCGGGATGCGGTCCGATTGCTCGGGTTCGCGTTTCTTTCCGAAAAAGCCGCGTGTCGCCATGTCTGGCCCTCCGACAGGAAGCGTCTGACGACATAAGAGAGCAGCGCGGCGCCCGAAGCAATCCGCGCTGCACGCAGGCTTGTTCTACTTCTTCTTCATGGCCGCGCTGAGGAGAGCGCCAAAGTCGCCCTGATCGTCGCCCTTGGGCTTTTGCTCCGGGCGCTGTTGCTGGGGCCGGCTGTTGGCGGGACGGGCGGCAGCCGGACGATCTTCGCGCGCTGACGCGCCGCCGTCGCGGCGCATGGTGAGGCCGATGCGTTTGCGGGGGACGTCGACTTCGACGAC
>NZ_JBEVLL010000068.1:0-3669 GCF_040509215.1 Devosia sp. | reverse complement strand
AGCCAACCATGTCACTGTTTTTCTTAGACAGTGAAATGGCCATACGCTTTGTTTTGTCGCGCTTTCGAACCGGAAGAGTGGTTTCCACTTTTCCTGCAAGCGCTCCGGCGTCGGCCCGATTTTCTGTAAGCCGACGCGCAAGGAAAGCCCATGCACATTGCCATAGCGGCCGTGGGCCGGATGAAGTCCGGTCCCGAGCGTGAGCTTGTCTCGCGCTATCTCGATCGCGCCACAGCCAGCGGCAAGCCGCTGGCACTGACCGGATTCGACGTCACCGAACTCAACGAATCCCGCGCCGGCTCCGCCGCCTCGCGAAAAGTCGAGGAAGCCAAGGGGCTGCGTGCTGCCCTGCCCGACGGCATTCTGGTCACCCTCGACGAGCGCGGCAAATCCATTGGTTCCGAAGCCTTTGCCAATCTGCTTGGCCGCTGGCGCGATGAGGGTCGGCCTGCCGTGTCCTTCGTGATTGGTGGCGCCGACGGCATTGATCCCGATTTCGTGCGCAATGCCGACCTGTCGCTAAGCTTTTCGCCCATGGTCTGGCCGCACCAGCTCGTCCGCATCATGCTGGCCGAACAGCTCTATCGGGCAACGACCATTCTTTCGGGCCATCCCTATCATCGCGGCGACTAGAAGCATGTCGGCCAAAACCGACGCCAGGCGCCACAATTCCGGCGCCTCCGCCCCCTAGGGAGCGCCGAGGACAGCGGCAGATTATGGTTAAGCATCGTTAACCTGCGGTTTCCCCCGCCTTTGCTAATCTCCCCAAGAGTGATTCGGTGCGCCGTGCGGGCAAGCCGCAGGGCCCAGGAGTTTTCATGCCGGTTTGGCCGGACAGCATCGTCAGAGCAACGCTCGGCGGCATTGTGCTTGCCGGGGGTTTTGCGCTGCCTCTCCTCGCCCAGACCGAGACGCCTCCAGCCACAACCACACCGCCCGCGGCGACCACCACCACGCCAGCGCCGACAGAGGCAACGCCTGCCCCTGCTGAAACCGCGCCAGCAACCGAAGCCGTGCCGACCGCCGAAACAGCCCCTCCGGCCGATGGCGAAGAAACGGCGCGCAGCAACGCGGCCGATCTTGAGGAAGTGGAAGCCTCGCTGCAATTGAGCCGCGAGCGCATCGATGCGCTGAAGGCCGAAATCGCCGAGATGGAGGGTGATCGCACCCGCCAGAACGCCGCGCTCATCGCCGCCGGCCAGCGGGTGAAGCTTGCTGAAATCGAAGTGGCCGATGTCGAAGAGCGCCTCTCCAATCTCATCGTCGAGGAACTGGAAGTGCGCGGCCGGCTCGATGGCGCCGATGCCGAAATCGCCAATGTGCTGGCAGCGCTCGAGCGCATTTCGCTCAATCCGCCGCCGGCACTGATCGTTGATCCCAGCGACGCCCTGGGCTCGGCCCGCGGCGCCATGCTGATCGCCGCCATCGTGCCGCAGCTTCGCAATCGCGCCGACACGGTCAGCACCGATCTCAAGACGCTGATGGGCATCAAGGAA
Organism: Devosia sp.; assembly: GCF_040509215.1. Taxonomy (GTDB): domain Bacteria; phylum Pseudomonadota; class Alphaproteobacteria; order Rhizobiales; family Devosiaceae; genus Devosia. The sequence goes on along the minus strand of NZ_JBEVLL010000068.1, from coordinate 2,173 downwards.
CAGGCGCTGGCCGAAGAGGCGACGCTGAAAGCCAATTATGCCGTGCTCGAAGAAGAGCAATTGCGTATCGCGACCCTGATTGCAGCGCGCAAGCAGGGCATCGAGAATGTCGGGACCCAGCTCAGCACCGAGGAACTGGCCGCCGTCGATCTTGCCGAACGCGCCAGCACCTTGCGCGAACTGATCGACGCCCTCTCGGCCCGCGCCAGCCAGACACAGACCGGCACGCCGGCGCAGCCCGACATACCCCAGCTTTCGCCCGAAGCGATCCAGCTCGCCTTTGCCAATGCCGCGCGCACCGAACCGGCCGTGCCTTTCCCGCTGGCGCGCGGCTATCTCGCCCAGCCGGCCAATGGCGTCACCGTGGTGCAGTTTGGCGCAGGAGATGGCTTTGGCGGCATTTCGCAGGGCCAGTCCATCGTCACCCGTGCCGAGGCGCAGGTGGTGGCCCCGGCCGATGGTTGGGTGCTCTACAAGGGCCCCTACCTCAATTATGGCCAGATCGTCATTCTCAATACCGGCCAGGGCTATACGACCCTGCTGGCCGGGCTTGACACCATTTCCGTCGATATCGGGCAGTTCGTGCTGCTGGGCGAACCGCTGGGACAGATGGGATCACGCACAATTGGGCGGACCGTAACCACCAATGCTGGCGCCGCCCAACCGACGCTTTATATAGAATTGCGACAGAACAACGAGCCCATCGACCCGGAAAGCTGGTGGGCCCAGAACGAACAACAGACGGGATAGTAATCCATGCGCTTGACCACCCTTCGCGCCGCCGCCCTTGGTGTGGCGCTGCTGATCCCGACGATCGGGGCATTGGCACAGGACACGCCGCCGGCCCCCGAAACGCCGGTGGAAGAGCCTAATCCAAGTGGCGAACAGCCCGCCCCCACAGCCGAAGAGCTCGCCAAGGAGCCGCGCGATCCGCTCGAGATCTATGCCGACCTCAACCTTTTCGGCGAGATCTTTGACCGCATCCGCGCCGAATATGTCGATCCCCCGGACGAGCAGGAGCTGATCCGCGCCGCCATCCAGGGCATGCTGACCTCGCTCGACCCTCATTCGGGCTATCTGCCCCCGGCCGACTATGACGAAATGCGCCAGGATACTTCGGGCGAATTCGGCGGCCTCGGCATCGAAGTCACGATGGAAGAGGGCACGATCAAGGTCATCTCGCCCATCGACGACACCCCGGCGGCCCGCGCGGGCATCCTCTCCAATGACTTCATCATCGAGCTCGATGGCGTTTCCATCCAGGGCCTGTCGCTCGACGAAGCCGTCGAAAAGATGCGTGGACCGGTGGGTTCGGACATCACGGTGACCGTCGCCCGCGAAGGCGTCGACAAGCCGCTCGAATTCAAGCTGACGCGCGCCACCATTGCCATGCGCGCCGTGCGCTGGAGCATGGAAGGCGACGTGGCTGTGCTGCGTCTCGCCCGCTTCTCGGCCCAGGCCTATATCGGCATCGAGAACGCCATCAAGGATATCTATGCCGAGCGTGACGGCGTGGCGCCCAAGGGCATCATCCTCGACCTGCGTAACAATCCGGGCGGCCTCGTCGACCAAGCGGTCTACGTTGCTGATGCCTTCCTCAAGCAGGGTGCGGTCGTGCTGACCCGTGGCCGGACCGAACAGGAAAGCGCCCGTTACGACGCTGAAGCCGATCCGCTCGACGAACAGCTCGCCGACGTGCCGCTGGTCGTCCTGATCAACGGCGGCTCGGCCTCGGCTTCGGAAATCGTCGCCGGTGCCCTCCAGGACCACAAGCGCGCCACGCTCGTCGGCACGCGCTCCTTCGGCAAGGGTTCGGTGCAGTCGATCATCTCGCTTGGCCCCGATGGCGCCATGCGCCTGACCACGGCCCGCTACTACACCCCGGACAACCGCTCCATCCAGGCGCTCGGCATCACGCCCGATATCGAAATCCGCCAGGTGGTACCGGCCGAATTCCAGGGCCGCGACGAAATCGTCGGTGAAGCCGGCCTTGCCGGTCACATCACCATCGAGGGTCAGGAAGAAAGCACCGTCGGCTCCTCGGTCTATGTGCCGCAGGAAGCTGCCGACGACGCCCAGCTTCAATATGCGATCAAGCTGATCAACGGCGAAGAGACCAACGAAGCCTACCCGCCAAAGGCGGAGTAACGGCTGAGCCGTGCTAGACTGGGGG
>NZ_JBEVLL010000067.1:0-5540 GCF_040509215.1 Devosia sp. | reverse complement strand
ATTGCAGCCGACCAGCGACGAAGCCCGGCGCCAGGCGAAAACCCTGATCCGTTCCGCCCGCTACGGCGCGCTGGCAACGCTTGATCCCCAGACCGGCGCTCCCCAGGTCACCCGCGTCGGCGTCTCCACCGATTTTGATGGCGCCCCCGTCCTGCTGATCTCAGGCCTTGCCGCCCATTTCCCCGCCCTTAGGGCCGACGGCCGCTGCTCGCTGCTCCTCGGCGAAACCGGCAAGGTCGATCCTCTCGCCCACCCGCGCATTTCCATCGCCGCCGAGGCCAAAATCCTCGAACGCGACGATGCCGACAGCCAGCGCATCGCCGCCCGCTATCTGGCGCACCAGCCCAAGGCAAAGCTCTATGCCGAACTGGGCGACTTCCGTTTCGTGCGGCTCGAACCGCGCTCAGCCAGCCTCAATGGCGGCTTCGGCAAGGCCTTCGCGCTCACCGCCGAAGACCTGCTCTCCAACGGCGACCCGGCCCTCGCCGCCGCTGAGGGCCATGCCGTCGAGCACATGAACGAAGACCATTTTGAAGCCGTCGACCTATACGCCCGCCACTACGCCAAGGCACCATCGGGCAAATGGGTCCTCACCGGCATCGACGCCGAAGGCATCGACATTGCCCACGGCGACGACGTCAGGCGCATCTTCTTCGAAAAGCCGATCACCGTCCCGCAGGACATGCACATGGTCCTGGTGCAAATGGCCCGCGCCGCGCGCGTGGCTTTCATGGAAGCCTGACACCGCCCACCGCGTCATTCCCGCGCAAGCGGGAATCCCCTGCCGGAAACAGAGATCCCCGCTTTCGCGGGGATGACACCGTGGTTGAAAACTTACTTCGCGTCGCGCGCCTTCACCTTGCGGCGTGCGGCGTGGAGCAGCGGCTCGGTATACCCGCTCGGCTGATCCGCACCCTTGAGCGCCAGATCCAGCGCCGCCTGGAACGCCACCGACTGATAATTCTCCGACATCGGCCGATAGATCGGATCGCCTTCATTCTGCTGGTCGACGATGACCGCCATGCGCTCGAACGTGGACGTCACCTCGTCGCGGCTGACGAGGCCATGACGCAGCCAGTTGGCGACCGCCTGCGAGGAAATACGGCAGGTAGCGCGGTCTTCCATCAGGCCGACATTGTTGATGTCGGGCACCTTGGAACAGCCCACGCCCTGCTGCACCCAGCGCACGACATAGCCCAAAATACCCTGCGCATTGTTTTCGAGCTCGCGGGTGATCTCCTCGCGGCTCAGCGAATATGGCACCTGCACCGGCATCGAAAACAGCTCGGTTAGTCCCGGCACCGCCTGGTTGTGGCGGCGCGACTGCGCTTCGAACACATTGACCTGATGATAGTGCAGCGCATGCAGCGTGGCGGCCGTTGGCGATGGCACCCAGGCGGTATTGGCGCCCGCATTGGGGTGGCCGATCTTGGCATCGAGCATCGCCGCCATATCGTCCGGCCGCGCCCACATGCCCTTGCCGATCTGCGCCTTGCCAGAGAACCCGCAGGCCAGCCCGATCAGCACGTTGCGATCTTCGTACGAAGAGATCCAGCGCTCGGACTTGATCTCGTCCTTGCGCAGCACAGCGCCCGCTTCCATCGAGGTATGGATTTCGTCGCCGGTACGATCGAGGAAACCGGTATTGATGAAGAACACGCGGGCCCGTGCTTCATAAATGGCGGCCTTGAGGTTAGCCGAGGTGCGACGCTCCTCGTCCATGATGCCGATCTTGATGGTGTTCGGCTTGAGGCCAAGGAAGCCTTCGACCGAGGCAAAGATGGCGCAGGCAAAGGCGACTTCTTCCGGCCCATGCATCTTGGGCTTCACGACATAGATCGACCCGGTCCGCGAATTGTCGCCCTTGTCGTGCAGCGCGCAGAGCGCCGTCACGGCGGCATCCATCAGCCCCTCACCCACCGGCTTGCCATCGAGCAGCACGGCATCGGTGGTCATCAGGTGCCCGACATTGCGCACCAGCAGCAGCGACCGGCCCTTGAGCACCAGCGGCTGACCGTTGACGTCCTTATAGGTCCTGTCGGCCTTGAGCCGGCGCGTGACCGTCTGGCCGCCCTTGTCGAACGTATCCTGCAACGAGCCGTCATTGAGGCCCAGCCAGTTGCGATAGACGCCGACCTTGTCCTCGGCATCGACTGCCGCAACCGAGTCTTCGCAATCCTGAATAGTCGTCAGCGCCGATTCGACGATGATGTCGGAAAGCCCGGCCTTGTGGGTCGACCCAATCGGGCTCTTCGGGTTGATGACCAGCACGGCGTGAAGACCATTGTGGCGCAGCACCAGTTCGCCGCTCTCCTCGGTCCCACCATAGCCGACGAAGCCGGAAGGATCGCGCAGCCCGGTGCGGCCCGCCGCAGTATCGACCTGCAGGTGGCGCGTCTCGCCATCCTTGACCACATGATAGCCGGTAACGTCAGCATGGCTGCCGGTTGCCAGCGGAAAGCTCTCGTCGAGGAACTGCGTACCGCGTGCGACGACGGCCGCGCCGCGTGCCGGATTGAAACCCTTGCCCGGCGCCAGATCACCATCGCGGGAGATCGCGTCGGTCCCATAGAGAGCATCATAGAGGCTGCCCCAGCGGGCATTGGCGGCATTCAGTGCATAGCGCGCATTGGAGACCGGAACGACCAGCTGCGGGCCGCAAATGCTCGAAATCTCGGGATCGAGATTTTCCGTGTCAATCGTGAAATCGCCCGGCTCGGAAACGAGATAGCCGATCTCGCGGAGGAAGAACTCATAGCCCTGCGGATTGTTGGTCACCGGACCATATTTGTGATGCCACTCGTCGATCTGGCTTTGCAGATCGTCACGCTTGGCCAGAAGTCGCACATTGGTCGCGCTATGCTCACGCAGCAGATTCGCAAAACCATCCCAGAACTGATCCGCCGATACCGCTAGGCCCTTGAGCGCTTCTTTTTCTACGAAATCCACCAGCAGAGGGTGCACGGAAAGACCGGATTTCGTAAGATAGTTGCTCATGCCAGGGGGTCCTAACGATAACAGTTTGGCGACAGCTTTAGGCCATCGCGGCCTGCCTCACAACCCGCCTAAAGTGGACTTCGCCCTTGCACCGGCGACATAGACCTCGGCAATGGCGCGGTCGTCGCCAAGCGTCTGCAAAAGGAACAATTCCTCGACCAGCGTTTCGACAGTCGCCATGCGCATCCGCATGGTCGGCGTCGCCCGCGCGTCGAGCACGACGAGGTCCGCCGCCCGTCCCGGCGCTACGCTGCCGATCGTGTCAGCCAACCCCAGCGCCTCGGCATTACCCCGCGTCGCAAGGTGGAACGACGCCAGTGGATTGAACCGCTGGCCGCGCAGTTGCAGCACCTTGTAGGCCTCGTCCATGGTCTTGAGCATGGAAAAGCTCGTGCCTGCGCCGATATCCGTCGCAAGCCCAATCCGCACCCCGTGCTTCAGCATCCGGTCGCGATCGAACAGCCCCGAACCAAGAAAGAGATTCGAGGTCGGACAAAACACCGCCACAGAACCGGCATTGGCAATCGCCGCCGTCTCGCGATGGTTGAGATGGATGGAGTGCCCCAACAGCGTGCGTTCGGTCAGCAGACCGTAGTGCTCATAGATGCCCGTATAATCTGGAGCATCGGGATAAAGCTCCATCGAATAGGAAATCTCGGCGTCGTTTTCGCTGAGGTGTGTCTGCACATGGCAGTCGCCATGCTCGGCGACCAACGTCTGCGCCATTTCCATCTGCGCAGGCGTCGACGTGATGGCGAAGCGTGGAGAGATCGCGTAGAGCCCCCTGCCCCTCTTGTGCCAGCGCGCGATCAGCGCCTTGGTGTCGTCATAGCTCGATTGCGCCGTGTCGAGCAGGTCTTCGGGCGCATTGCGGTCCATCATCACCTTGCCGCCGACCATCAGCATATTGCGCCGCTGCGCCTCGGCAAAGAAGGCATCCACCGAACGCGGATGGCTGGAGCAATAGGCGACGGCCGTGGTTGTCCCGTGTCGGATCAGCGCGTCATAGAAATCGACGGCAACAGCATCGGCGTGCCCTTGCTGGGAAAACTTCTGCTCTTCCACAAAGGTGTAGGTATTGAGCCACTCCAGCAGCGACCCGGCATAGGAGGCCATCATCTGACTCTGCACATAGTGCAGATGCATATCGATGAAGCCAGCCATGATCAGGTTGGGCCGATGGTCCACGACCATCGCGTCCGACCTGTCCACTTCCGAATAATCACCGACGGCGACAATGATGCCGTCCTCGATACTGACCGCGCCATCCTCGAGGTAGAGATAGCTCTCGCTATCCTCGATGCCTTCCGGCGCGCGCGAAAAACTCAGCACGCGGCCGCGCAGTATCGTGCGGCTCATGAGCGCGAACCCTCGCGGAACCATTCGACCAGCAGCGCCCGCTCTTCAGCCGTCATCTCCGTGACATTGCCCGGCGGCATGGCATGGGCATAGCCCGCCTGCATGGCGATATCCTTGGCGTGGTTCGCGATGGCCACGTCATTGTCGAGAATGACATTCTTCGGCGCCTCGAACACACCCGGCCATGCCGGCTCTGCCGTGTGGCACATGGCGCAACGCGTCTGCACCGTCAGGCTCGCCGAGGCAAAGTGCTCGGTCGCCATGAACCGCTCGCCCGTCGCGCTCGCCAGCGTCTCGGTATCAAAACCCGGCAGTTTCGGCGCCGTCGAAAGCCACGCGATGATCAGGAACAGGACGACGGCAACACCCCAGGTCCAGTGAGGATTGCCCTTCCGCGCATGGCGCGTGTTGAAATAGTGCCGGATGACCACGCCGATGAGAAAGATCAGCGAAGCGATGATCCAGTTCCACTGCGTGGCAAAAGCCAGCGGATAGTGGGACGAGAGCATGAAGAAGATGACAGGCAGCGTCAGATAGTTGTTATGCAACGAGCGCTGCTTGGCGATCTTGCCATATTTGGCATCAGGCACCTTGCCCGCCTTGAGATCACCCACCACGATCTTCTGGTTGGGGATGATGATCATGGCCACGTTGGCCGCCATGATGGTCGCGGTGAACGCGCCCATATGCAGCATTGCCGCGCGACCGGTGAAGAGCTGCGTGTAGCCCCAGCTCGCCGCTACCAGAATGGCGAACAGCACCAGCATCAACCCGGTCGTCGATTGCCCGATCGGCGACTTGCAGAGCGCGTCATAAAGCACCCAGCCGAGCACGATCGACCCGATCGAGAGCAGGATGGCGCCCCAGCTCGGAATATCGAGCACATTTCGATCAACCAGATAGATATCGGCGCCAACGTAATAGATCAGCGCCAGCAGCATCGCGCCCGAAAGCCAGGTCCAATAGCTCTCCCATTTGAACCAGGTCAGGTGCTCGGGAAGGAATTCCGGCGCCACCAGATATTTGTTGATGTGATAAAACCCGCCGCCATGCACCTGCCACTCTTCGCCATGAGCGAGTGGCGGCAGGCTCGGGGTCTTGCGCAGCCCAAGGTCGAGCGCAATGAAATAGAATGACGAGCCGATCCAGGCGATAGCCGTGATCACGTGCAGCCAGCGCACAGC
>NZ_JBEVLL010000066.1:0-9965 GCF_040509215.1 Devosia sp. | reverse complement strand
AGCGACTTGCCTTCCTTGTCGAACAGAATGGCCTTGATGGCCTCTGCAGCAAGCGCCAGGCTTTCGCCGACGCGGAGCGGCTGATCGCCTTCGAGGACGGCGAGCCAGGCTGCGCCTGATGCCAGTTCGATATTGACGATGGTTTCATTGCCAAGGCGTTCGACAAGGCTTACGCGGCCGACAATGGCGCCGTTGCTGGCCGGCTCGAGGTCGTGCGGACGAATGCCCAGGGTCAGCGTTTCGCCAACCTTGGCGCCCGCGGAGGCGGCCGGAACCCGAAGACTGGCAACGTCTTTGCTCGTGACCGTGATGGAGTCGCCATCCACGGCTTCGACAGTGACCTCGACAAAGTTCATTTTCGGCGAGCCGATGAAGCCGGCAACGAAGAGATTGGTCGGGCGCTGGTAGAGCTCGATCGGGCTACCGACCTGCTGGACGACACCGGCGTCGAGCACCACGATCTTGTCGGCCAGAGTCATGGCTTCGACCTGGTCGTGGGTCACATAGATCATCGTCGCGCCAAGATCGGCATGGAGTTTCGCGATTTCCATGCGCGTATCGACACGCAGCGCGGCGTCGAGGTTCGACAGCGGCTCGTCGAAAAGGAAGACCTCCGGCTTGCGCACGATGGCGCGGCCGATGGCCACGCGCTGGCGCTGTCCGCCGGAGAGCTGGCCCGGCTTGCGGTCGAGCAGGTGTTCCATCTTCAAGATGCGGGCGGCTTCCCGGATCTTCTGGTCCCGGACATCCTTCGGCGTCTTGGCGAGCTTCAGGCCAAAGCCGACATTGTCGTAGACCGTCATATGCGGATAGAGCGCATAGGACTGGAACACCATGGCGATGGAGCGGTCACGCGGCTCTACGGCATTGCAGAGCTTGTCGCCGATATAGAGTTCGCCGCCGGTGATGTCTTCAAGACCCGCGATCATGCGCAGCAAGGTGGACTTGCCGCAGCCCGAGGGGCCGACGAAGACGACGAACTCGCCATCTTCGATGGTCAGGTCCACACCCTTGATGACTTCGACCTTGCCGTAGGTCTTCTGGATATTCTTGAGTTCCAAGCCAGCCATGGGTCAGATCTCCTCGCTGAGAATTTTGGTTGCCATCGCCCTACCCCTTGACCGCGCCGGCCGTCATGCCGGCGACGATCTGCCGGTTGAAGAACATGAAGACGATGAGCGGCGGGATGGTGATGAGCAGGATATTGGTGAAGAGCAGGTTGTAGGCCGTGCTGAACTGGCTCTGGAAATTGTAGAGCGTCAGCTGCACGGTCGCGTTCTGGTTGCCCGGCAGGTAGTAGAGCGGGTTGGTGAAATCGTTGAAGATACCAACCGACTGCACCACGATATTGGTCACCGTCACCGGCCACAGCAGCGGCAGGATGATCCGGAAGAACACGTCGAGCGGACGGGCCCCGTCGATCACCGCTGCTTCGTCCAGCTCGCGCGGAATGGTCGCGATGAAGGCGCGGTAGAGAATGATCGAGAACGGCAGGTTATACGCCACCTGGATCAGGATCATGCCATGCAGCGTGCCGAACAGCTTCAGGCCCTGCAGTAGCCAGATGGTCGGTACCACTGCAGGCGGGATCATCAGGCCGGCGAGGATCAGGAATTCAATGAGGCCATTCCAGCGCGTCTTGCGACGGGCCAGCACGAAACCGACCATGGCAGCAAGGACGATCAGCAGCGTTACGCTGATCACGGTGATCAGCGAGGAGTTGATGAACGCGGTGATCATCATCCAGTTGCGGGTCTTGATCACCTCATAGAGGTTTTCAAAAAGGTGGAAACCGTTGGGCCAGGAGAAGTCGCGCAGAGCCGACTGCTGCTTGTCCTTGAAGGCCATCAGGATGATGAACAGGAACGGGATCACGAAGACCACGAAGGTTGCGGCGATGGCGGCTACGCCACCGAAAATGGAAGCACGCGATCTCATTCGTGACCCTGCTTGCGATTGAGGAACATGGTCAGCGGCACGACGAGCACGGCGATGAGGATGAAGAGCACCACATTGCCAGCGGTCGAGAGGCCATAGAAACCGGCCTGATACTGCTTGTAGATCACCGACGCGACCGTATCGGACGCAAAGCCCGGACCGCCCTTGGTCATTGCCCAGATCAGGTCGAACGTGCGCAGGCCACCGATGAAGGAGAGCGTAATGACCGTCGCGGTCGCCGGACGGCTGAGTGGCAGCGTCACATAGAAGAAGTTCTGCAGCTTGGTCGCGCCGTCGATGCGCGCGGCTTCATAGTAGTCCTTGGGGATGGCAACGAGCCCGGCAATGTAGATGACGGTCGCAAGGCCCACGCCCTTCCAGACGTCGACGAGAGCGACGGAGAACAGCGCCAGCTTGGGATCGACGAGCCAACCCGGCCCCTGAATGCCGATCATCGCCAGTGTCTGGTTGATCATGCCCAGGGTCGGATGCATCAGGACCGTAAAGGTCATACCGACGCCGATGGTGGACACCAGCACGGGGAAGAAAATCACCGACCGCAGATACCCACGCGCCATGATCTGGCTCGTCAACATCACTGCCAGCATCATGCCAACCACGACCTTCAGGCTCGACGTGACCACGGCATAGATGACGGTGTTCACGAGACCCTGAATCAGGAATGGCTCGCGGAAGAACTGGGCGAAATTGTCGAGGCCGATAAAGGTGGCATCGAACAGCGTCCAGCGCGTCAGGCTGAAATAGAGCGACGCAAAGGTCGGCGCCAGGAACAGCACGGAATAGACTACCGCAGCCGGTGCATAGAACCAGCCGGGGTAAAGGGACCTACGCTGCATTTTCAGCGCAGGAACAGCTGATGCTGTCATGGGGAACCTCGCAATGCGTCCGTCAGCGCGACGAGAAAGGCAAAGGGCGCTCCGATGGACAGCGCCAGCAGCGCGCCGAAAAGCGCGGTATCGAGCGTGTTGAAAATGGCTTTTTGCGTGGCGCTGCGCATCAGCCGGGCCGCGACGGGCCCGAAATCAATGCCGGTCGGCCCTATCAGCGCCGTGATCACCAGCCGCCCCAGCGGCAAGGCCGCCAGAACCGCGACGGCCAGAATGGCCAGCAGGGCGGGAGTGACCCGCCCTGCCAGTTCGCCCAGGCGCGCGCCCGTTGCCGGGCGCGGCACATTATGGCTTTGCGCTAACGTCACGCGCGATTACTGGCCGAAAATTTCGGCAAAATGGTCCTTGTTGGCCTGGTCATTGGCGAGGGCCGCAGCGGCGTCATAGGAGAGGACCTTGATTTCCGAGCGGTCGGGATAGCCTTCGGGCAGGGCGACGCCATCGCGTGCCGGGATATAGCCCTGGCTCGCGGCCAGCTGCTGACCTTCTTCGGACAGGAGGAAATCGATGAAGAGCTTGGCATTGTCCGGGCTTTTGGCCGAGTTGAGGATCGCTACCGGCTCGGTAACGGCCGAAACGCCTTCGGTGGGGAACACAAACTTGACCGGTGCGCCCTTGGCGGCTTCGCGGATCGGCATGTAGTCGACGATCATGCCATAGAGCTTTTCGCCACCGGAGACGGCGGTGAGGATGCCGCCATTGCCGCCCGCGGCCTGGGCGCCATTGGCGGCCAGTGCGCTATAAAAGTCCCAGCCTTCGGGCAGGTTGTCGGTGAGGGTGACGGTGTGGATCATGGCGGCGCCCGAGGTCAGCGGGCTCGGCATGGCGAGCTGTCCCTGGACTTCGGGCTTGGTCAGATCGGCCCAGCTGGTCGGGATCATCGTGGCAGCGGTATTGTAGACGATGCCGGTGGTGATCAGCTTGGTGGAGAAATAGGCGCCGTCTTCGTCATGGAGGCCTTCGGCATAGCCGGTGAGGTCAGCATCGGCGTAATCCAGCAGCAGGCCTTCGGCCTTGAGCCCTTCCATGGTGACGACGTCGGCAATCAGCAGCACGTCGGGCTGCGGCGCGCCGGCTTCCAGTTCCGAGCGGAACTTTGCCATGATCTGCGGCGTGCCATCGCGCACCCAATCGACCTTGATGCCGGGATATTTCGCCATGAAAGCATCTGCCGTCTGCTGCGCATCGGTCTGCGGCTGGCTGGTATAGAGCACCAGCGTGCCTTCCTGGGCCAAAGCGGGGGTGAGGGCAGAAGCCAGCATCAGGCCGGCAGCGAGCAGCATGCGCATCTTTGTCGTCTCCGTTGGTGTCGCGCCAGGGATGCGCGACTTGGATGCCGAGGCCTCTAGACGCTCCGCTTAACCATTGGATGACAGTTCTCCGACGACCTCGCCAAGGAAGTCTCTCGACGTGCTCTCGTATGACGCCTTTATGACGAAGTCGGCAACGAGCTGAGAACTGTTGGTGATGTAGAGATTTCTCGCCGTTCCAGCAGCTTATCTTGGTGGCAGGAGATTCTGATGTCGCTATCCGCCTCGATTGTGCAGCCCAATCCTCAACCCACGGGCGCCGCCGCTGGACGCAAGGGTCTTGAAGAATTCCTCCACGGCGAAAATGCCGGGCTCGATCTCCACGTTCTCTATCGGAACTGGCGGACCGCCGAGCGGCCGACCCATCTGCCGCTCTATGACGAGGTCGTTCTGGGCCGCACCGGGCGCGCCGGAAACCACACGGCCCTTGTCCGTGCTCTTTCTGACGGCACTTTCGTCTTTGCCCATGCCGGGCCCGCCTTTGAGGAATGGATCGGCGAGGAAGCTGCCGGACGCGATATCGAAGCGCTAAAGCCCGATTGCGCCCATGTGCTTCTCGATGGCCTGCAGGAATCGCTGCGCCAGAAGCAGCCTGTCCACCTCGTCGCCTATCCCGAGCGCAGCGGCTATGTCCGCGCCTATGATCTCGTCATCTTCCCGCTTTCGAGCCGCTGGGGCGGGCCGTTGCTGCTGGCCTATGCGCGTCCGCGGCTAGAAAAATATAGCCTTGTCGATGCGATCTTTGCCTCGACCACGGGCGGCCTTATGGCGCTGGCACCGGTGCGCGGCACCGAGGGTGTCGTCGATGATTTTCGTCTCGTGGCGCTCAATCAGGGTGCTGCCGATCTCGTGCGGCAGTCGGTTGACGCGTTGCGCTGGCAGCGTCTCACTGATCTTTTCCCGCATCTGAGTGGCACCGGCGCCGTCGATCAACTGGTCGAGGCGTGGCGTACCAAGTCCGCGGTGGAATTCGAGTTCTCCTATCCCTCGTCGCTTGGCGGCGTACGCTATTTCTCGATGCGTGCTTCCGCGATGGAAGACCTCGTATCGGCCAGCCTCATCGACGTCACCGAGATCCGCAATCGCGAAGAATCGTTCCGGCTGTTGTTCCAGGACAGCCCGCTGCCGATGTTCGTCTACAATCCCGAAACCATGCAGATGCGCGACGTCAATGCTGTCGCTGTCGAGCACTACGGCTATAGTCGCGAGCAGTTCCTTTCCATGACCTTGCTCGATATCCGCCCGGACGAGGAAAGAGAGCGCGTGCGCCAGATCCTGGCACAGCCGGCTATCCCCAGCGATACCGGCGATATCTGGAAACACCTCAAGGCAGATGGGTCGATCATCGAGGTTCGGGTTTACTCCCGCCAGGTCGACTATCAGGGACAGCCGGCGCGCCTCGCCGTGGTCGTTGACGTCACCGAACAGCGCAAGACTGAAGCGCGCATCAGTTTCATGGCGCATCACGACGCCCTGACTGCGCTGCCAAACCGCGTTCTCTTCCTTGATGAACTACGTCGTACCCTGCGTCACGTCGAGCGCCATGAGCAGCCGGCGGCGATCCTTTGCATCGACCTCGACTATTTTAAGGACGTCAACGATACCCTCGGCCATCCGGTCGGCGACAAACTGCTCCAACAGGTCAGCGAACGCCTGCGCGGAACGCTCCGCGACAACGATCTTGTTGCTCGCCTTGGTGGCGACGAATTTGCCGTCATCCAGCGCGATCTTGCCGAGCCGGGCGAGGCCGGGATGCTGTCGGACCGACTGATCTCGGTGCTGTCCCAGCCCTATGATGTGGATGGCCAGATGGTCGTTATTGGCGCCTCGATCGGGATCGCCATGGCGCCCACCGACGGGGACAGCGCCGATGCGCTACTCAAGAATGCCGATATGGCTCTCTACCGCGCCAAGGACGAGGGCCGTGGAACCTTCCGCTACTTCCAGCCGGAAATGGATGCGCGGGTAAAAGCCCGACGGGCTCTGGAGGTCGAATTGCGCCGGGCTTTGGTCGTGGGCGAATTCGCTCTCCACTACCAGCCCTTCGTTTCCGTTGAGACCGGCAAGATCACTGGCTTTGAAGCCTTGTTGCGTTGGCACCATCCCGAGCGTGGTATGGTGCCGCCGATCGAATTCATTCCCCTTGCCGAAGATATCGGGCTCATTGTTCCCATCGGCGAATGGGTGCTGCGCCAGGCCTGCCGCGACGCGGCCGAATGGCCTGATGACATGCGTGTCGCCGTCAATATTTCGGCCGTGCAGTTCAAGGGCCAGAAACTGGCCAATCTGGTGGCGTCTGCCCTGACCATGTCGGGCATATCGCCGGGGCGCCTGGAACTTGAGATTACCGAGTCGGTCCTGTTGCATGACAGCGAAGCCAATGTCGCAGTGCTGCACCAGTTGCGTGCTCTGGGCGTCCGCATCTCTATGGACGACTTTGGCACTGGATATTCATCGCTCTCCTATCTGCGCTCGTTCCCGTTCGACAAGATCAAGATCGACCAGTCTTTCGTGCGCGAGATCGTCGATAATTCCGGCGATGCGGCCATTGTCAGCGCCGTCGTTGGCATGGGCGTCAGCCTTGGCATCTCGACTACGGCGGAGGGCGTCGAAACGCTCGAGCAGCTAGAGCGCCTGCGGGCCGAGGGGTGTACCGAGGTTCAGGGCTATTATTTGGGTCGCCCCATGCCGGCCGGCGAGGCGCAGAAATTGCTGGCGCGTCAGGTCTGAGTTCGTCACGGCTCTGTCGTTTGCAAGCGCTAGGTCGGGCCTCGTCCTATCTTGAGAGAGCCGCCCATGACCAGCTTCCTCCGACCATTCCTGTTGCCGCTCCTGCTGCTGGCCTCGACGCCCTTGTCCGCGAAAGACGGTGCGCATGATGAACACGAGTCCAGTCTTGGTGCCATCACGGTAATCCATGCTTGGACCCGCGCGGCCGGGCAGGGCGAGGCTGCTGTTGTTCTCTTCGAGATCGAGAATGCGGGCGAGCCTATTACACTGAACGGGGCTGAGGCAGAGAATGCCGTAAGCGCTGAAGTCGTGGGCGCGGTTCTGGGTGCGGACGGCGCTATGGCGTACCAGCCGATAGGCCCTTTTGAGGTTCCAAGCGGCGAATTTCAGTTCGATCTAAATGGCCTGGGTTTGCGGCTCAATGATCTCACTGCCGAACTCAAGCAGGGCGATAACTTTCATCTGCACCTGCTTTTCGGCGATGGCGAGCTTGAAATCAGCGTCGAGGTGGAAGCGGCTGATGCTACCGCTCATAGCCATGCCGGCCACAGTCACTAAGGCCGTTCAGCGCAAGGCTTCAACGACCGGGCGCCGATAGATGATTAGCGCTGGTACCACGGCGAGGATAAGGCCGAGACCTACGAGTGTGCCAACCAGCGACAACTCTCGCGCGCCGATTTCGGCGCGCATGGCGACGCCGGTCGACTGCGCCAGAAGGTCGGAGACGACAGCCGCGGCGCCCCAGCCAAGGACGAGACCCGCCAGCGCGCCGGTGACGACGATACCGGCGACATAGATCCAGACGGTCGCGAAAATGAAGAGCGGCGAGGCGCCGAGGGCGCGCAACACAGCAAAGCGCTGGCGTTGCAGATCGAGAATGGCGACGACGCCGGCAAGGATGGCCGCGACCACCAGCGCCTGGGCCGCGAGCGTCAGGGCACTCATGATGGCCGTGGCGTCGCCCAGGAGGGCATAGAGTCCCACCAGCACTTCGGCGGGGAAGAAGGCGGTCGATTGCGGCGTGCGATAGGCGGCGCGGAGGCCATAGGCGGCGGCCACATCCTTCGGCTTTACCACCACCGCCGGCAGGCCGGGCAAGGAGTCGGGATCGAAGGGTGCGCCGATATGGATGTCATCGGGCAGGTGGCCGGTGCCGAGGCCATGCGCTGCCCAGTTATATTCGATGGGTACGACGATTGCCCGATCCCAGGGTGTGCCGGTGGGCTGCATGCGGCCGACAATGGTGATGTGCGGATGATCGCCATCGCCGCCGGGAACGGCTTCGCCTGCCTCGATTGCGTCAGCGGCTGCGTCCGCATCCGTGCCAGTGGCGCCGCCGTGACCGTGCGAGACTTCGAGTTCTTCGCCGACGTCATGGGGCGATAAGGCGCCGATGACAGCCTCGTTGATGCCTTCGAAGAGCCGGCCTTCGGCAAGGCCTCCCGAGAGGTGGTCGACAAAAGGCGCGATCGTGCCGACGACGGGATCATTGCCGATGGCATCGCCAAAGCCGATCGGGGCGACGAAATCGGCTTCCGTCTCTTCGAAAAGCAACCGCGTGATTGCGGGATCAAGAAGCTCCACGGCGCTGGGGTCGAGATAGACGGTCGAGAACAGCACGTCATTGTGGCTGCCGGGCGCGGCGACGATGAGATCGAACTTGTCGGCGGCGCGGGCACTGCCGACGCGCAGGGCGCGCTCCTGGGCTGAAATGGCAATGCCGAGTGCCACGGCCAGCGCCACAATCAGCAGGAACAGTATGGCTGTGAACGTGTTGCGGCGCAGGGAAGCCCAGGCAATCGGGAAGGGGTTCATGGCGCCGGTTCCCTTTTGCCATGGTCGAGCTGCACTGTTTGGTCGGCGAGGGTTTTGAGCGCCGGGTCATGGGTCGCGACGACAACGGTGCGCCCATCTTCGCGGGCGAGGCGTTGCAGCACGGCGGCGACGGTTTCGCCCGTGGCCGCGTCGAGGCTGGCCGTCGGCTCATCGGCAAAAATCACGCTGGGATCGCCGATCAGGGCGCGGGCAATGGCCACGCGCTGCTGCTGGCCGCGCGATAGTTTTGCGACGCTTTCGCGCTCGACCGGCACATCGAGTTGGCGCAGCAGGTCGAGCGCACGTTGCCTCTTCGAGGCGGCCGAAAAACTGTCGAGCCAGATCGGCACCAGCACATTGTCGAGTGGGCTCATTTCTTCGATAAGATGGAAATTCTGGAAGATGAAGCCGGCTTGCTTGCGGCGCCAGCGGTCGCGCTGGCCTTCGCCAAGCCGGGCAATATCGGTCTCGGCCCAGGTGATGGTGCCTGCATCGGGGCGCAGGAGGCCCGAGAGCAGATAGAGCAGGGTGGATTTGCCGGAGCCGGAGGCGCCCGAGAGCACGGTCATCGTGCCGGGCGCGACGGCAAGGCTGGCCAGATCGATGACATCGGCACAGTCAAAGGCGAGGCGCAGGCCGGAAACGGTTAAGGGCAGTCCCGGCATGGAAAACTCAGAGAATGGTGTAGCGGGTATCGAGCAGGCGCACCTTGCTGACAAAGCCGGTCGGCCCATCGGTCTCGATGCCGGTGTCGAACGTGCCCTCGACGCGGATGAGATTGGAGAAGCGGGTAAACTTCATGTCGCCCGCGAAGTAGGAGAGGACGATGTCGTTGGGCCAGTCTGTCGCGTCGTCGCAAAAGGGGCAGGTGGCCATTGGCGTTTTGGTCAGGACGAAGAAATTGATCTCGGGCTTCAGCGGCGGGGCCATATAGCCTGTCATGACGATGCGCTGGCCTTGAAGCGCGATAGCCTGATCCGAAAGGTCCTTGCCGCGCGAATACATGTCGCGGAAACGCAGGGACGGGAGGTCGGCAAAGGCGGGCTTGGTGGCGAGGAGCGTGCCTGCTGCGGCAAGGCCAGCGACGAAGTGGCGTCGTTGCATGTTCATCTCCCAAATCTGTCTGCTTAATCTTAATCACCGCGCCGTCGCATCGTGTGACAGTCACGGCCTCGTGAAAGCAAATGGCCGCCGGAAAACCGGCGGCCACGTATCGGGCGGAAAGTTACTTGGCGGCGTTGAGGCCGGCGGCCTTGGCCATCAC
>NZ_JBEVLL010000065.1:0-9155 GCF_040509215.1 Devosia sp. | reverse complement strand
GCATGGCGACGCGCCGCTCGGTTTTGGGCAATGCCCATGTGGACAATGCTTCGGCCAAGATGACCGCGTTCGATACCGACTTTCAGAGTTTTATCACCGAGGGTGCATGGGGCAGTGTGTGGTCGCGGCCGGGCCTGACCAAGCGCGAACGCTCGATGATCACGCTCGCGCTGCTGGCGGCCTTGGGCCATGATGAGGAAGTGGCGATGCATGTGCGCGCCACCGCCAATACGGGCGCGACGCCGGACGACATAAAAGAAGCGCTGCTGCATGTGGCGGTTTATGCCGGCGTGCCGGCGGCCAATCGGGCGTTCAAGATTGCCCGCGAAGAACTGGCAAAGCGGGAGGGGAGTGGGCAATGAGCGGCATTATTCTGCCCGGCGCCGATGGCGCTCTTTATCAGCGCGACCGCGCCTGGCATCCGGCAGCAGATACGCCGGGATATAAGAGCACGACGTTTCGCGCGCCCAAGCACAGCTTGCTGGCCTTGGGGCCGGCGAAATCGGAAATGACGGGTCCGACGTTCGGCCACGAAAAGCTCGGGCCCCTCGACAACGACCTCATCCGCAATTTCAGCCAGGATGGCACCGAGGCCATTGGGCAGCGGATGATCGTCTATGGGCAAGTGCTCGACGAAAATGCACGGGCCGTGCCGGGCACGCTGGTGGAATTCTGGCAGGCAAATGCCGGCGGGCGCTATCGACACAAAAAAGAGGCGTATCTCGCAGCGCTCGATCCCAATTTTGCCGGCTTTGGGCGCGCGGTGACCGACGAGAACGGGTTTTATTCGTTCCGGACCGTGAAGCCCGGTGCTTATCCCTGGCCCAACGGCGGGAATGACTGGCGGCCGGCGCATATCCATTTTTCCGTTTTCGGCCATGCCTTCGCGCAAAGGTTGATTACGCAGATGTATTTTGAGGGTGATCCGATGATCTGGCAGTGCCCGATCGTCGCGACGATCAACGACAAGGCGGCCATCGATCAGCTCACCGCCCGGCTTGACCGGCACAATACGACGCCGATGGATGCTCTGGCCTATCGCTTCGATATCGTGCTGCGAGGACGGCGTTCGACCATGTTTGAAAACAAGCTCGAGGGGAACTGATGCTGCATCCCGTTCCGACGCTGAAGGAAAGCCCGTCGCAGACTGCGGGCCCCTATGTGCATATCGGCATGACGCCGAATTTTTGCGACCTGCCGGGGGTTTATGCCGCCGATATGGGTTCAACCATGATCAATGGCGAGGTCGAGGGCGAGCGGATTACGCTCAATATCCGGCTGATCGACGGGGCGGGTGTGCCGCTCAGCGATGGTCTCATCGAGATCTGGCAGGCCGATGCGAGCGGGAGCTTTGTGGGGCCGAATTCCAGCTCCGCGCCGGCGTTTACTGGCTGGGGGCGGCAGGCTTCGGACGCTTCTGGGCTTACGGTTTTCGAGACGATCAAGCCGGGGCGCGTGGCGGGGCCGGACGGGAAACTCATGGCGCCGCATGTGTCGCTGTGGATCGTGGCGCGCGGCATCAATATCGGGCTGCAGACGCGGCTCTATTTCGAGGACGAAGCCGAGGCCAATGAGGGCGACTTCGTGCTCAACAAAATCATGGACAAGCGCCGGCGGCAGACGCTGATTGCGCGGAAAGAAGCCGACGGGCGATATGCGCTCGATATCCATCTCCAGGGGGAGAAGGAGACGGTGTTTTTTGATATTTAGGCTGACATGACCGCCCTCCTCTCTGCTCTCGCCGGCGACCCGGAAATCGAAGACCTGCTCTCGGACGAGGCGCAACTTGGGGCCATGCTGGCGTTCGAGCGTGCGCTGGCGGAGGCGAGTGCGGATTGCGGGTTTGTGTCTGCCGAAGCTGCCAGCGCCATCGTTGCTGCGGCGGAGGGGTTTGAGCCGGATTGGACAGATTTGGCGGCTGGCATGGCGCGCGATGGCGTGGTGGTGCCGGCGCTGGTCAAGCAACTGAAAGCAGAGATTCCGGAGCAGCACCGCCCTGCCCTCCATAAGGGCGCGACGAGCCAGGATGTCATTGATACAGCGCTGATGCTGCAGGTGGCAAAGGTGCTTGGGGTCTATGAGACGAGGCTCTCGTCGGTTTTGGCGACGCTGGAAGAGTTGGCGCACCTCCATGGCGACAAGCCGCTGATGGCGCATACGCGGATGCAGGTGGCGCTGCCGACGACCTGGGGCGCAAAACTGGCGAGCTGGGGCGAGCCATTGCAGCGGCATCTGCGTGCTCTGGCCGGGATGCGGCGGAGCCTGCTTGTCATTCAGCTTGGCGGACCAGTGGGGGATCGCGGGAGCTTTGAGGGTTTTGGCGAGACAATCGCGGCCGGCATGGCGAAGCGGCTTGATCTGGGGCTAGCGACACCGTGGCAGGCGCAGCGCGATCCGATTGCGGCGCTCGGGAATTTGCTGGCGCTGATTGCCGGGACGCTGGGCAAGATGGGCATGGATGTGACGCTGCTGGCGCAGAACGAGGTTGCGGCTCTGGCGCTCGAAGGCGGCGGCGGATCTTCGGCCATGGCGCATAAGAGCAATCCCGTGAATGCGGAAGTACTGGTGGCGCTGGCGCGGCAGGTAGCGGGGCTTTCGGGCACGCTCAATCAGGCGCTGGTGCATGAGAACGAGCGCTCGGGCGCGGCATGGACGCTGGAATGGCTGACGCTGCCGCAGATGCTGGTGTCGACGGGAGCGAGCTTGCGGCTGGCGCAGAAGCTGGTTGAGCAGATCAGGATCGCATAACGGTTATCGATCCATCGCGATATCGCCATTTTTTGGCAGTCCGTGCCGTTTTATCATAACCTCCAACCTATATATCGCCCGCACCATTTCATTTCCGTTCGTGGGTTTCCGATGGCAAACATGCTTTCGGCCCCAGCCGAAAAGGACAAGACAATGGACAAGACAGTGCCCGATCTCGCCGCTGCCGTAGCGGGGATTGAGGATGGCATGGTGCTGATGGTGGGTGGGTTTGGCGGCTCGGGCGCACCCATCGAGCTTATTCATGCGCTGATCGATCGGTTCAAGGCGACGAGGAGCCCGAAGAACCTGACCGTGGTCAATAACAATGCCGGCAATGGGCGGATTGGGATTGCCGCGATGATCGATGCGGGGATGGTAGCCAAAATGGTCTGCTCGTTTCCGCGCTCGGCTGATCCGCGGGCTTTTACCGAGAAATATCTGGCCGGCGAAATCGCGCTGGAGCTGGTGCCGCAGGGCACGTTGGCCGAGCGCATTCGTGCCGCTGGCGCGGGCATTCCGGCTTTTTATACGCCGGCGAGTTTTGGCACCGACGTGGCCAAGGGCAAGCCGGTGGCTGAGTTCGATGGCAAATCTTATGTGCAGGAGCGTTGGCTGAAAGCCGATGCGGCGCTGATCAAGGCGGAGCTGGCCGATACGATGGGCAACCTGACCTATCGCAAGGCGGCGCGAAATTTTTCGCCGCTGATGGCGGCGGCGGCAAAGCTGACGATTGTGCAGGCGACAAAAATCGTCGCGCCGGGCGAGATCGATCCCGAACAGGTCGTCACCCCCGGGATCTTTGTGAATCGCATTGTGAAAGTGGCTGACGCCAAACAGGAAGAGGCGCTGATGCGCGAAGGGGTGGCTTACGCATGAGTAGCAAACTTTCGAATGCGCAGATTGCCTGGCGTGCGGCGCAGGACATTGAGGACGGCGCCTATGTTAATCTCGGCATCGGCTTTCCCGAAATGGTCGCGAAATTCCAACCGCCGGGGCGGCAGGCGATTTTCCATACCGAAAACGGCGTGCTGAACTTTGGCGAGGCGCCGCCGGAGGGTGAGGAAGACTGGGACCTGATCAATGCCGGGAAGAAGGCGATTACGCTCAAACCCGGCGCGGCGTTTTTCCATCATGCCGACAGTTTTGGCATGGTGCGCGGCGGGCATCTCGATGTGGCGATCCTCGGGACTTATGAAGTCGCGGAAAATGGCGACCTCGCCAATTGGTCGACGGGGCCGAAGGGCGTGCCGGCAGTGGGCGGGGCGATGGACCTGGTGCATGGGGCCAAGCGCGTGGCTGTCATTACCGACCATGTGACCAAGGACGGGAAGCCGAAGCTGGTGAAGCGGTGTTCGCTGCCGCTGACGGGCGTGGGCTGCGTGACGCGGATTTATTCGAGCCTGGCGGTGATCGACATCGAAGGTGGGCGCTTTGTGCTGCGCGAGAAATTGCCGTCGATGAGTGTCGAGGAATTGCAGGCGGTGACGGGGGCGGAGCTGGTGCTGCCCGATGTGATTGGCGACCTGATCGCCCCTGAGGTTTGAGAATGGCTGAAGCATTTATCTGCGCTTACAAGCGCACGCCGATCGGGCGGTTTGGTGGGTCGCTGTCCTCTGTGCGCCCGGATGATCTGGGCGCCATTCCGCTCAAGGCGCTGATGGCGGAGCAGGCTCAGGTCGATTGGGATGCGGTCGACGATGTCATCTTCGGCAATGCCAATCAGGCGGGCGAAGACAATCGCAATGTCGCGCGGATGAGCCTGCTGCTCGCCGGACTGCCGGTGGGGGTGACGGGCACGACGATCAATCGGCTTTGTGGCTCGGGCATGGATGCGGTGATTGCGGCGGCGCGGGCGATCAAGGCCGGTGAAGCCGAACTGATGATTGCGGGCGGCACCGAGAGCATGTCGCGGGCGCCTTTCGTGCTGCCCAAGGCGGAGACGGCGTTTTCGCGCAATGCCGAGATCTATGACACGACCATCGGCTGGCGCTTCGTCAATCCGGCGATGAAGGCGCTCTATGGCGTCGATTCCATGCCCGAGACCGGGGAGAACGTGGCGCAGGAATTTGGCGTATCGCGGGACGCGCAGGACGCTTTTGCGGTGCGCAGCCAGGAGAAGGCTGTGACGGCGCAGAAGAGCGGGCGGCTGGGGCAAGAGATCGTTGAGGTCTCGATTGCACAAAAGAAGGGCGATCCGGTCGTTGTCGATACGGACGAGCACCCGCGCGCCGGAACGAGCGTGGAAACGTTGGCGAAGCTACGGCCGCTCTTTCCCAATGGGACGGTGACGGCGGGGAATGCTTCGGGGGTGAATGATGGGGCGGCAGCGCTGATCATTGCTTCGGAGGCGGCGGCGAAGCGCTATGGCCTGACGCCGATTGCGCGGATTTTGGGTGGAGCCACTGCGGGCGTCGAGCCGCGGATCATGGGCATGGGGCCGGCGCCAGCCAGCAAAAAACTGTTTGCGCGGCTGGGGCTCTCTGCCGGCGATTTCGATGTGATCGAACTCAACGAGGCTTTTGCGAGCCAGGGCATTGCCGTGCTGCGCGACCTCGGGATTGCCGAAGACGATCCGCGCGTGAACCCCAATGGCGGGGCGATTGCGTTGGGGCATCCGCTGGGGATGAGCGGCGCGCGAATTACCGGGACCGCGGCGCTTGAACTCTCGCTTACAGGCAAGAAACGGGCGCTGGCGACCATGTGTATCGGCGTCGGCCAAGGCATTGCCGTGGCGCTGGAGCACGTCTAGCGGCCTCGTTTCGATCGACTTGCTTTCATCGCGCAAGCATATGCAGTAAGGAATCGTAAACCTTTTGACGGCAGAAGCCGACATAACGATCACAATATGCTTGCGCGGCATGGGAACATTGTTCTGCCATCAAGGCGCCGCGATTTGGGCTTAGGTGCCGCAATTGAAGCATCCGCAAAAGGACGAAGGCATGACGGCACGGGCCATACCTCTGGCGGGAATTGTTGCGCTGGCGGTGCTCGTCTCAGCCTGCTCGATGTCCGGCATCAAGCCGCTGCCGGGCAATAAGTCCGCTTCGGCGGCGATTGCCGCGGCAGCTCCGGTGCAGGCAATGCCGACCCCGGCAGGCCATGTACCCAAGGCCGTCAATGTGCCCCGCGCCGGTTCCGACCTGCTGCTCGGCTTTGCTGCCAGCGAACGCGGTTCGCTCGATGGGCTGATTTCCCACTATTCGACCCAGTACAGCGTGCCGGAAAACCTGGTGCGCCGGGTGATCAACAAGGAAAGCGGCTACAATCCTTCGGCGCGCAACGGGCCCTATTACGGGCTGATGCAGATCAGCTACGCCACCGCGCGCGGCATGGGCTTTTCGGGCGAGGCTTCGGGCCTGCTCGACGCGGAGACCAATCTGCGCTTTGCGGTACGTTATCTGGCTGGCGCCTATGTTACGGCCGGCGGCAATCATGACCGCGCCATGCAGCTCTATGCGGCTGGCTACTATTATGACGCCAAGCGTCAGGGGCTGCTTGAAAAGGCCGGCCTTCGGTAGGGCCCTCTTCCCCTTTACCTCCTCTTCACCATGCGTTCTGCCAGGTCACAATTGCGACGCAGGTGGACGAAAGAACGGACGCGCGGCCAGAAGGCCGGGGGAGATTTCTGTGCGACTGTCTTTGTTTTCCGCCACGCTGGCGGGTGTTTTTGCCTTGGCCGTTCCAGCACAGGCGCGGGATATTTGTACACTGATTGCTGGCGCCGCGACGCGGACTGTGTTGCATCAAGAAGGTGACTGCGAAACGCGGGTGACGCCAGCTTCGACCTTCAAGGTGGCGCTGGCGGTGATGGCTGCCGATGCCGGGATCATCACCTCGGCGCATGAGCCGAAATTGCCCTTTAAGGAAGGTTATGCCGATTGGGCCGGGGAAAGCTGGCGGCAGGATACCGACCCGACCATGTGGATGACGAATTCCACGGTCTGGTATTCGCAGCGGCTGGCCGAGATGCTCGGGGCGGACAAGCTGACCGCCTATGGGCAAAAACTTGGCTATGGGAATGCCGATTTTTCCGGCGATCCGGGCAAGGACAATGGGCTTGAGCGGTCCTGGATTTCGTCGTCGCTAAAGATTTCGCCGCTGGAGCAGGCCGGGTTCATTGCGGCGCTGGTGGATGGACAACTGCCGGTGTCGCAGGCCGCGATGGCCGTGGCGGCGGAGCTGGTACAGCAGGGCGGTGCCAGTGACGGCTGGACGCTGTGGGGCAAGACCGGATCGGCCTTTCCGCGGCTGGCGGATGGCAATTTCGATCGGGCGCGCGGCTGGGGCTGGTATGTGGGCTGGGCGGAAAAGGGTGATCGGCGGCTGGTGTTCGTGCGGCTGGCGCAGGATGAGCAGCGCAACCAGGTGAGTAGCGGGCTCAGGGCGCGCGACAACTTGGTGGAAGATTGGGCGGGGTTGGTTGAGGGGCTTTAGCCGGCCGGCCTCTACTGATCGTCACCCTCGGGCTTGACCCGAGGGCTCTTTACTTACTGAGGCCCCAACAAGTGAAGTGTCCTCGGGTCAAGCCCGAGGATGACGTTCGGCGGAGGGGAGGTATCCCTGTTCCGTCGTCGCGCGCGGAAGACGTTACTTCCGCGTGCTTTCGAGGCCGTAGATTTTCTCGATGTCGTCGAGCATCAGATTGGCCGAGAAAATGCCCCCGCCGGTGTTCCAGATGATTTCGCTGACACGCTGGGCCTTGCCGGCTTTGACCGCTTCGAGATTGTTCCAGAGCGGGTCGGCGAGCCAGTCGGCGAGATTGGCTTCGGGCCCGGCGTCATTGAGGTCGCTCGAGAAGTAGAAGATGCGATCGCCGGCCATGTCGGGGATGCGTTCCTTGGTCACTTCCTCGGCGAACTCGTCCTTGTCCTGTGCGGGCGGGCGCTTGAAACCGATCTGATCGAGGATCAGGCCGCTGAACGTATCCTTGTAGTAGATGCGGGTGCGGTTGGGGGAAAAGCGGACCATAGAGATCTGCTCGTTGATCGCGTCGCCGAGCGCATCGTGGATGGCCTTGGTCCGGACGTCGAACGTGGCGAGAGCGGCTTCGGCTTCCGCATCCTTGCCGAGGGCCGAAGCGTAAAATTTCAGGTTTTCCTGCCACTCGCCGCCGATGGTTTCGGTCATGACGGTGGGCGCGATGGCGGACAGCTGCTCGTAGATCTTTTCCTGGCGCACCTTGGTGCCGAGGATCAGGTCGGGTTCGAGCGTCGCCAGCACTTCGAGATCGACGGCAAGTTCGGTGCCGAGATCGACGGTGTCGACGAGAAGGTCGGTGAGATGGGCGTGCCAGGGATTGCCGTCCCAACTCTGGGCGGCGCCGACGGGCTTCACGCCGAGGGCGAGAAGGGCCTCGGTGCCTTCATTGGTGAGAATGACGACGCGCAGCGGGGCATCCGGCACTTCGGTAACGCCCATTGCATGGGTGACTTCGCGGGCGAAGGCAGGCGCGACGAGAGTAGCGGCGGCGGCGAAGACGGCGGCCAGGGCGGCGGAGGAGCGGAGAGAGAACATTCTCGGGTTCCTGTGGTGTTGGGGAAGGCCGGCGGAGGGAACGGCGGCAAGTCGACAAATTTCGATGCTCGTCATTGCCGGGTCTGTTCCGGCAATCCATTCCCGGTGGTGACGGCGACCGAGAGTTTCACCCCAGTCCAAGGCCGGGGTGAAACAGAGCGGAATTGTGACTCAGCGCGTGCTCGGAAGGCCGTAGATCTTTTCGATGTCGTCGAGCATCAGGTTAGCAGCGATGTAGCCGCCGGCGGTGTTCCAGATGGCGTCGGAGACGGGGTGGACCTTGCCGGCCTTCACCACCGCGAGATTGTTCCAGAGCGGATCGGCCAGCCAGTCCTGGGCCTGGGTGTCGCCTTCGCCATTGCCGGTTTCATAGGTGAAGTAGAAGAGGCGATCGCCTTCGAATTCGGGGATGCGTTCCTTGGTGATCTCTTCGGCGAAATCGTCCTTGTCCTGCGTCGCGGGACGCTGGAAGCCGAGTTCGGAGAGGGCGAGGCCCGAAAAGCTGTCCTTGAACATGATGCGGGTCTGGCCGGACATGAAGCGGGCGATGGAGATCTTTTCATCGAGCGAGGCGCCGAGGGCGTCGTGGAGTGCGGCGATGCGCGCGTCGTACTTGGCGAGGGCGGCCTTGCCGTCTTCACCCTTGCCGGCAGCATCGGTGTAGAGGGCCATGTTGATCTTCCAGTCGCCGGGGAGGCGCTCGGAAACGACAGTCGGGGCAATGGCCGAAAGCTGCTCGTAGATCTTTTCGTGGCGCATCTTGTTGCCGAGGATCAGATCGGGCTCGAGCGAGAGCAGCACTTCAAGGTTCACCGCGGATTCTTCGCCCACGACGACGACATCGGTCATGTCAGCCGCGATGTGATCGTACCAGGGATTGCCGAGGACGGATT
>NZ_JBEVLL010000064.1:0-12382 GCF_040509215.1 Devosia sp. | reverse complement strand
GTGAGGCCTATGGTCGAATGGTACGAAGGCACCGCAAACACCGGCATCTCTCCCACCAGGAGAGATGCCGCCACAAATCCAGCGCCCCCTCATTGTCCGGTGGAATTGCCTCCGCCGCTGCAATCCCCGCCTTGACCCGGCGCTTTGCCCTGCCAATATGCTGGGCCACAAAGGGAAGCCGTGGATTGACCTCAGTTTTCAAGCGATTGCTGCCACTCGCGGCGGGCCTTGCCTGCGCCCTGTCGCTTGCCGTCACCGCCGCTAGCGCCCAAACGCTCGATGCGGTGCGTGAGCGCGGCTTTCTCGTCTGTGGCTCCAGCAATCCGTTGGCCGGCTTTGCTCAGCAGGATGCCAATGGCCGTTGGTCCGGCTTCGACGTCGACCTCTGCCGTGCCCTCGCCGCCGCCGTTTTTGGCAATCCCGACCTCATCGAATTTCGCGCCTTCCGTGGCGAAGCCCGTTTTGCGCCGCTCCAGACGGGAGCCGTCGACGTCCTGATGCGCAATGGCGCCTGGACCGCAGGCCGCGATCTCCGCTATGGCGCGCGCTACGTCACGCCCAGCTTCTTCGACGGGCAGGGGTTTCTCGTGCCCCAGTCCCTCAGCGTCGTATCGGCCTACGAACTCAACAATGTCAGCGTCTGCGTTGTCGATGCATCCGACGCGGTCGAGGCGCTCGACGACTTCTTCTTCTCCAACCAGACCAGCTATACCGACGTGGTCTACGAAGACATCGCCGACCTCATCGTCGCCTATCGGGCCGGCATGTGCGACGTGATTTCCGCCTCCGGCCGGCAGTTGCAAGCCATTCGCCGCGAACTCACCGACCCCTCCCAACATCGCATCCTGCCCGAGCGTATCTCCAAGGAAACGCTGGGCCCAGTTGTGCCGGGTGGCGATGATCAGTGGTTCGAAATTGTCCGCTGGACCATTTTCGCGCTTATCACCGCCGAGGAAGTCGGCGTCACGAGCCTCAACATCGACTCCCTGACCGCCGCCCGCTCCGCCGATGTTCGTCGCCTGCTGGGCGTCGAAGGCGATTTCGGCACCGCCCTCGGGCTGCGCCCGAGCTTCATGACCGATGCCATCCGCGCCGTGGGCAATTATGGTGAGCTGTTCGACCGCCATTTTGGTCCGCAGACGGGCGCCGCCATGCTGCGCGGCCAGAACGCACTCTGGAGCAATGGCGGCCTGCTCTACGCCCCGCCCATCCGCTAGAGCAGGGGCGAAAACAGGCGCGCAGCCTGGGTGAGGAAGTAGAGCGTCACCGGTCGCGTCGAGACTTCCGCTAGGCTCACCTGCCGGCACGCCTTGAAATCCTCGTTCAGCATGTTCTCGACGTCAGCAATCGCCTTATCGTCGGTAAACCACAGCGTGATCTCGAAATTGATCGCAAAGGACCGGTTGTCGAAATTGACGCTGCCGACAGTGGCGATGTCGTCATCCATCAGGACGACCTTCTGGTGCAGGAAGCCGTCGGTATAGCGATAGACCGAGATGTCGTGCTCCACCATGGCGTCAGCATGAGCAATGCTGGCCAGCCAAACCAATGCGTGGTCCGGATTGTCAGGCAGCATGATCCGCACATCGACCCCGCGCAGCCGCGCCGCGAAGAGCGCGGTTCTGATGTCGGTATCAGGCACGAAATAGGGGCTGACGATCCAGAGGCGCTTTCGCGCCCGACCGATCAGATCGACATAGGCAATCGCACATTCCTCGAGCTTGTCCGCCGGGCCGCTGCCCATGACCAGCACGGACTGATCGCCGGGCGTGTCGATATCCTTGGGCGGCGTCGCCGGCAGGCGCTCACCGGTTGCCCACTCCCAATCCTCGCGGAACAGCAAGGCGCAGCCCAGCGCAGCCGGCCCCGAGACACGCACATGCGTATCCCGCCAACGCCCGAACTTGGGATTCTCGCCGAGATATTCGACGCCCACATTGTGCCCGCCCACCCAGGCATGCTTGCCGTCAGCCACCACGATCTTGCGATGATTGCGATAGTTGATCCGCGTCGGTCCGTAGACGCGCAGGAATTTGTGGCGCTGGTTGAAACCAGCGACCTTGATACCAGCGTCGCGCATCTGCGTCCGAAACCGCTTCGGCATGCCCGTGCTGCCGATATCATCATAAAGCAACCGCACCTCGACCCCGGCCCTCGCCTTGGCGATCAGCCGATCGGCCAGTTGCTGGCCGAGATTGTCGTCGCGGATGATGTAGAACTGCACCAGCAGATAGTGTTCGGCCGCGTCTATACCGGCAAAGATCGAGTCGAACGTCGCGGTTCCATCGATCAGCAGTTCGACATCATTGCCCCTGAGAAACGGCAGTTCCGAAACCTGCACCTGGACGGGCCATTGGGCATCGGTCTCCCGGTCGATCAACGCCAGGTCCTTGGCCCGCAATGGTCGATCTGCTCGTCCGTTCTTGATCCGGTCGGTGGCGTAGTCGTCGAAAAACTTCCAGCCAAAGATCATGTAGAGAAAGGCGGTGGGGAACGGCAGCAGCGCCAGCGAAATAAGCCAGGCGATCGAACCCTGCGAGGTTCGGGAATTGAAGATTTCCCGCACTGCGCAAACAAAAGCGAGCAGATAGATCGCCGCCATGATTGCCGCGACCAGATGCAGGTCCGCGACTATGGCTCGCAGGATATCGTCAATGCCGAACACGTTCGCTGCACTCCTTGTT
Organism: Devosia sp.; assembly: GCF_040509215.1. GTDB lineage: Bacteria > Pseudomonadota > Alphaproteobacteria > Rhizobiales > Devosiaceae > Devosia. The sequence goes on along the minus strand of NZ_JBEVLL010000064.1, from coordinate 9,698 downwards.
GGCCTGCACTCTATCAGTCGGGGGCGTCTCGACAATCCCGTGTTGACACCGGCTCGTCGGTGGATAGCATCGCCTTCGGCCCGTGCAGCCTGCCGCTCGCATCCTTCGGGAATGGTGAATGCACGAATCGACGATTGGTTTGACCCACAAGCGGGCTAACCGTCAGCAATGCGAGCACTGACTTCGATAAGCCCGCCACAGAGGATCAGACCATGCACACGTTCATGGATGCAAAACTCATGGCCAAGCTGCTGCGGCAGGCATTGGCCGAGCGCAATGTCGACATTACCCACAGCGATGGCCTCGAACTCGTCGCGCGTCAGTTTGGACTGGCCAACTGGAACATTCTCAGCGCCCGGATCGACGCCGCCGAGCAGGCTATGAAACCCCTCGTGATGCCCGAGGGATGGACCGACGGTAGCGGTAGTCGCGACGGCTATTTCTCCATCGGTCTTGACCCCGCGCGACCAGGTTGTGCGGTCATCTGCAGCACGCCGATGGCACACCACGCGCCGGCCAGCCATTTTGGCACGATGTCCCAGAGCATAGCCGTCGACGACTACAAGGGCGGCGCCGTTCACCTGACATGCGAACTCGCCTGCGAGCATCTTGATGGCGAGGGAACCATCTGGCTGCGCGTTGACGGCCTGCGATCGGGCGCCCTGCGGTTCGACAATCTACTGGATCAGCCCGGTGTTCCGATTAGCGGAACGCATGATTGGAAGCATTTTTCGGTAACGCTGGACGTCCCAGACGAGGCCGCGAGCGTCCATTTCGGATTTCTCATGCGCGGTCGCGGCAAACTCTGGGCACGAAATTTTGCCGTTGAGAGAGTAGCGGCGACGAACGAACCGGCGCGTCGCCGCGCCTATCGAAACGATCGTCCGACCAATCTGGGCTTTGCCTGACGACGAGGAGCCGGCGTCACGCCGGCTCTACCTCGATGATGTCCGAAATATCGATCGGCGCGCGGTCGTCAATCCAGGCGGGCACCGGCAGGTCCTTGGAACGCAAGAATTCCGGATTGAAAATCTTGCTCGCGTAGCGGTTGCCGTAGTCGCAGAGCACGGTGACGATGGTCTTGCCCGGGCCGAGGTCGCGCGCCATGCGTACGGCACCGGCAATATTGATGGCACTCGAACCACCGAGGCACAGGCCTTCATATTCGAGCAGATCAAAAATATAAGGCAGGGCTTCGGCGTCGGAGATGCGATAGGGCAGATCGACGTGCAGCCCTTCGAGATTGGCCGTGATCCGGCCCTGGCCGATACCCTCGGTGATCGAATTGCCCTCGGATTTCAGCGTGCCATTGGCATAGTATTCGTAAAGCGCAGCGCCTTCTGGATCGGCGAGACCGATCTTGATGTCGGGATTGCGCGACCGTAGGGCTTCGGCCACGCCGGCCAGCGTCCCGCCCGAGCCGACTGCGGTGATAAAGCCATCGATCCGGCCATTGGTCTGGCGCCAGATTTCGGGTCCGGTGGTTTCGATATGCGCACGTTTGTTCGAAACATTGTCGAACTGATTGGCCCACACGGCGCCTTCCGGCAGCTCGCGGTTGAGCTTCTCGGCCAGGCGTCCGGAAATCTTGATGTAGTTGTTGGGATTCTTGTACGGCTTTGCCGGCACTTCGATCAGCTGCGCGCCATAGAGGCGAAGGGCATCCTTCTTCTCCTGGCTCTGTGTGTCGGGAATGACGATCACCGACTTGAAGCCCAGCGAATTGGCTACCAGCGTCAGGCCGATGCCCGTATTGCCAGCCGTGCCCTCGACAATCGTGCCGCCGGGCTTCAGCGCGCCCGATTTTACCAGATCGTGGATGATGAACAGCGCCGCACGGTCTTTGACCGACTGGCCCGGATTGAGAAACTCGGCCTTGCCCCAGATTTCGCATCCCGTCAGCGCCGAAACCCGGTTGAGACGGATAAGTGGCGTATTGCCGATGGCGGAAATGAGGTCTTCGTGCTTGGCCATGATCTTCCGGGACTCTTGTTGCTGAACTATCAAGGTATGGGGCCGACCCGTCACGAACAAGGGTCAAACATCCGCCGTGGCAGGACTTTTCGGTCTCGATCGATGGAACGAAACCCTTGGCTGGTGGAGTCGGCCAAGACAGTTTCTTTTTCTAAAGCTCGCCCTGACGGTCAAGCGCCAGTTGCCGGGAGGCCTTGAGGTCAACGATCGGCCGCGGGTAGGTTTCCCCAATGGTGATGCCGGCCTCCTTTAGGACCGATGCTGGCGCGTCTGCCGGCTCATGGACCCACTTGTCCGGCAACCCCTTCAGTTCGGGCACCCATTTGCGCACATAGTCGCCTTCTTCGTCGAAGCGCCCACCCTGCGTCACCGGATTGAAAATCCGGAAATAGGGCGCCGCATCGAGGCCGCAACCGGCCACCCATTGCCAGCTTGCCGGATTGTTGGCGACGTCTCCATCGACGAGACAATCCCAGAACCAACGCTCCCCATGTCGCCAGTCGATCAGCAGATTCTTTGTGAGAAGAGAAGCGACCAACATACGGACGCGATTATGCATATAGCCGGTCTGCCAGAGTTCGCGCATGCCTGCATCGATGATGGGAATGCCCGTTTGACCGCGCTGCCAGGCTACCTCTGCCTTTTCGGCGGCCGACCAGCGCATGCCGCTGTACTTCTCCTGCATCGGGACGGTGGCGATGTCCCTGCGATGGTAAAGCTGATGATAGCTGAAGTCGCGCCATGCCAGTTCGGAGAGGAACTTGTCGGCGTATGGCCTTACCTCGGGTTCGGCTTCCATACGCGCCTGTGTGGCGTACCAGACCTGTCTCGCGGTGATCTCCCCAAAGCGCAGATGCGGCGACAGTTTCGACGTTACATCGCGCCCCGGAAAGTCCCGCCCCTCGGGGTAGTCTTCGAGCCGCTCATCCAAAAAGTCATGAAGCGCCTGCTGCGCCGCTGCTTCCCCGATCGACCATTGTCCCTCAAATTTCTCCGACCACTTTGGCGCGCGATAATCGCTGTCGTAGTTTTTGGCGCCGACGATATCGCCAAGCTTGTCGGGCGCCGCCAGCGGCTGCTCGATCCGACAATCCCTCAGCGTTTTCCAATAGGGCGAAAAGACTGAATAGGGCTTTCCCTGGCCGGTCGCTATGGTCCAGGGCTCCGCCAGCAGGTTCCCGATATGGGATGAAACATTGAGGCCACGCTCGCGCAGGTCGGATTTGATCTCCTGGTCAACCTCGCGCTCGCCGGGGGCATAACGTCGGTTCCAGTGGACCGACTGCGCACCTTCCTCGGCGATGGTCTTGTTCAGCACATCAGCCGCTTTGCCCGACCGGACAAGCAGCAAGATGCCTTTCTTCCCAAGCGCCTCGCCCAGTGACTCCAGACTTTGGTTCAGCCACCAGCGCGCTGCGCCGCCCGGCGGCCGCACGCCGTCCTCTGTCTCGTGGATATAAAGTGCGACAACCCTGTCGCCGCTCTCGCAAGCGGCAAGAAGGGCAGGGTTGTCGCTGAGGCGCAAATCATTGCGCAGCCAGACAAGGCTTGTCGGTCGGTCCACGGGTCTGCTCCGATGCTTTCCGGTACTACGACCGGTAGCCGCTATCGGTTCAGTCGAGAACCTCTTCCATCACTTCGGCCAGTTGCTCAAGCGCCGAGCTCCAGGCTTCCATGGAGAAGATGCGCGTCTGCGGGTCGGCATGGGGCAGGCCGCGTTCGATAAGGGTAATCTCGGTATTGTCGTCGTCGATGGCGCGGAAGCTGATGTCGAGCACGAAGAGCAACTCTTCGTCATTTGCTTCGTCCCGATACACCCAGGACATGACCAGGCGTTTGTCCTCGACATAGTCGAGAATTTCCCCGGTCACCTCGTGGTCGGCTTCGTCATCGTCGTCGCCAAAGGTCACGAAGCGATATTCGCCACCTTTTACGGCGTCGAACTCGGCCTCGTCGACCTGCCACTGTTCGATCAGTGCCGGATCAGTCCAGGCGGAGAAGACGTCGCTCACATTGGCACCGATTTTCCGCGTGAGCGTGATCTGGCTCTCATTGTCGAGATCGATGTTGTCGCTCATGCCAGCTTCTCCTTTGCTTCGGGATGCAGTTCCGCGGTTCTGGGCAGAAAGATGGTGAGAATACCAAGGACCGGCAAGAAGGCGCAAATCTGGAACACGGGAATAATGCCGATCCAGTCTGCCATTGCGCCCATGGCGGCCGCGCCGAGCGCGCCGATACCGAACGCAAAGCCGAAAACGAAACCGGCGATCATGCCGACTTTGCCCGGCACCAGTTCCTGCGCATAGACCACCATGGCCGAGAAGGCCGAAGACAGGATCAAGCCCGTCATGATGCTCATTGCGGCCGTGCCAAAGAGATCGAGGTAAGGCAGCAACAGCGTAAAGGGCAGGGCGCCGAGGATCGAAACCCAGATCACCGACAGGCGACCATACCGGTCCCCGATCGGCCCACCGATAAACGTGCCAGCCGCAACAGCGCCGAGGAAGAGGAACAGGTAGATCTGCGCCTCGGGCGCCGACAGGCCGAATTTTTCCATGAGGAAAAACGCGTAGTAGCTTTTGAGGCCTTCGATATAGATGAACTTGCTGAGCAGCAGCGCGCCAATGGCGACGAAGGCGACAATGAGCCGGTTGCGCGATAGCGCCGGCTTCTTGTGCACCACGGCAGGGCGCGAGGCGGCCTGGCGCTGATGCTCGACGAACCACCGGCCGACATAAGTGAGGAGGGCAATACCGGCAAAGCCGGCAATCAGGAACCAGGCGGTGGTCTGCTGGCCCATCGGGATCAGAATGAGGGCGGCCGCTAGCGGGCCAAAGGCGGTGCCGAGATTGCCACCCACCTGGAACAGCGACTGCGCAAAGCCAAGCTTGCCGCCTGACGCCATGCGAGCCACACGCGAAGCTTCTGGATGGAACAGGGCCGAACCCGTTCCCATCACCACGGCGGCGGCGAAGAGCCAGGTGAAGCCATTGGCAAAGGCGAGGCCCAGCACGCCGATTGTGACGATGGTCAAGGATATGGCGAGGCTGTAGGGATTAGGCTTCAGATCGCCCCGCAGACCAAAGATCGGCTGCAGGAAACAGGCCGTGATCTGCTGCCCGAGCGTGAGCAGGCCGATCTGCAGATAGTTCAGCCCGTAATTCTCTTTCAGCAGCGGATAGAGCGCTGGCAGCAGAAACTGCAGCAGGTCATTGAGGAGATGCGCACCGCTGACGGCAAAGATGATGGTCAGTGCGGTTTGGTGGCCCGCCGTTGCGGCAGAGCTGCTCGTTTGCGTGGTCATGAGAGGCATTCCAGGAGGGAAGCCCGTCGTACTCCCTCAAAACGAGAGCATCAACCTTTGCGAGCGAAATTGCGCAAAATTTGTGCAATTGCATCACGCTAACGATTTTAGGGGAGCCGGGTCAAAAGACCCGAAATGGCTCCGCGAGCTGGACTCGAACCAGCGACCATTCGATTAACAGTCGAACGCTCTACCAACTGAGCTATCGCGGAACACTTCGGTATGGCCTTCGGCGTCGAAGGCGAGGTCCGTGTACCCAAACCGATCTGGTTTGCCAAGCCTTTATTGCGGAGCCTGTGAATAAATGTGTCATATCCCCAGGTCAGTTGCCCGGCGCTGCAGGGCGATCAGGTCGGCCAGCGTATTGATGTTGGCAAAGGGGTTGCCTGCCATATCTGCGGACCAATCGACCGGCGCGGCGCCCAATGTGCGCAGAATCGCCTTCGGTCCGGCAGATTCGCTTGTCTCTTCAAGGGCATCGCGAAGCATTGTCAGCCGCCACGCGCTGTTGGTGGGATAGATGCTGTCGCCCCAGGCGGCATAGGCCGCGCCACTTTCCAGCGCCGCTGGTCTCAGCCGCTCGACATAGTTTTGCGGGAGAAAGGGCGTATCCACCGCTGCCGTCACCAACACGTCGTCGTGACCGATCCTGCTTTCGAGATGAAGAACCATCGCCCTGATCCCGGCCAGCGGCCCCATGGGCATTGGGCTTTCGTCACGGATAGAGGGGAGCCTGAGCTCTGAGCCTGCACCTTGGCCCGAGGCGAGGAACACCTCCGTCACCTTGCCTTCGAAGGCGCTCGTCACGCGCTGCACCAGCCGCACGCCGCCGATCCTCAAATCGGCCTTTCGAACCCCGCCAAGCCGCGAGCCCTCCCCGCCGGCCAATATCAGGCCGAAGGTGTTGTTCATTTCTGTGCGGGCTGTCGCAGGAGCAGCAACAGCACAATGCCGCCGACAAGGCCCCAGAAGGGGGCGCCAATGCCGAAAATGGTGATTCCCGATGCCGTGGCGACAAAGGTGAGAATCGCCGGCAGCCGAGTCTCTTCCTGCGCCAGCGCGCCGGACAACGCAGATGCGAGGCTCGACAGCAGGGCAAGGCCAGCCACTGCCTGAATAAGAATGGGTGGCGAAGCGGCGATGAAGGCGGCTGCAAGACTGGCCGCAAGACCCAGCAAGATATAGACGCCACCGGCCGCGACAGGCGCAGGCCAGCGTTTTTCCGGGTCAGGATGGGCCTCTGGCCCCGCACAGATCGCGGCCGTGATGGCGGCGAGATTGGTCGTCTGCCCGCCGAAGAGGGCAGTGAAGCCGCTGGCAATCCCGGTCATTACAAAAATCGGGGCAGGGGCGAGCGTATAGCCATTGGCTTTCATCACCGCGATCCCCGGCAGATTCTGCGAGGCCATGGTGACGACATAGAGCGGCAGACCGATTCTCACGACGGCGTCCCAGGTGAATTGCGGCATCACCGGCAGCAGCGTCGGCCAGGTGCCATCGAGCGCCCCTGCCGGATGGTGCGTTGTCAGGGCCAGCACAATCCCCGTCACCACCACGGCAATCGGCACCGCATAGCGCCGTGCAAACCGCAGTCCGAGCATCCAGGCCAATAGGATTGGCGCAGCGAGCAATGGCGCTTCAGCCAGCGCTGTAACCGGCGCCAGACACAGCGTCAGCAGCATGCCGGCCAGCATGGCATTGGCAATGGCTGCCGGAATGGCGGCAATCAACCGCGCCAGCGGTTTGAAGAGCCCGGTCAGCACCACCAATGCCGCCGTAACAAGGAAGGCGCCCGCCACCGCCGGAAACCCACCCACAGGCTCGCCTACCGTCAGCAGGAAGGCGACGCCCGGCGTCGTCCAGGCAAAACTGATCGGCACCTTGGCGCGAAATGCCACGACGATATTGAGCACGCCGAGCGCAAGGCAGACCGAAAAAAGCCCCGACCCGGCTTGCTGCGGGGAAGCGCCCGCTGCGGTCAGTGCCGCAAGCACAAGGGTAAAGGTGCTCGCATAGCCGACTATGGCCGCCAGCGTGCCCGCCATGATGGGCTGCAAGAATTCCCTGCGCCCGGTCGGCGCTGTGGCTTCTAAGCCCCCATGCATGGCGATTCCCCTTCGCAAGACAGCGGCACGCTAACGTTTTTTTGCATTGGGTCTACCGAATTTCCCTTTGGTTCAAAGGGCGTAGGGGAGCTAACCATCTGATTGGTAAGCTCTTCTTAAGTTTTCGCGAGGGGAAAATTAACCATAATCGCAAATTCTCGCATGCAGATTCATGTGATGTTGAGTGCTCATCGTGCTGCCCTCCCGCCTTCTGCTCTGCCTTCTGGTGTCCGGCATCATGCTGGGTGGTTGTGCCAAGCCTGTGAGTCCGCAAACGCGGCTCAGTTCCACCCCGGTCGTGGACACGATGAAGACCTCGGCCATCGCCGTCCCAGCGGTGCTCAAGATGGAGCAGCCCTTGCCGAGCGAAATTTTCGCGCCGCGCAATATCGGTGGTCGCACGCTCGCCGTTTCAACCACGGCCGACATCATCCTGATGCCGGGTGAAGTTGTGCTGACCTTCGACGATGGTCCGCGCGCCGGCAAGACCGAGACAATCCTGTCGACGCTGTCCGACTACGGCGTCAAGGCGACCTTCCTCATGCTTGGCTCCTCCGCCAGGGCCAATCCGCGCCTGGCACAGCGCGTCGCAATTGCCGGTCACACCGTGGGCAGCCACACCTATGGCCATGTCAATCTCGCCGACCTATCCCGGCAGGACGCGATCGAGGAAATCGTTCGGGGTGAGGAGGCGGTTTCGGCGGCCCTCGCTGGCGGCGGGCAAAAACTCTCGCCCTTCTTCCGCTTCCCCTACCTCTCGCAGACCGGTTTCCTGCGCACCGGCCTTATCCAGAGCGGTGCCGTGGTTCTCGATGTCGATATCGACAGCGAGGACTATTTCAAGGACACGCCAGCAGCGGTAGCAGCACGCACGCTGAGCCGCCTCGAAGCGCGCGGCAGCGGCATCATCCTCTTCCACGACATCCATCAGCGCACCGTGGATATGCTGCCGATCTTCCTCGATCAGCTTGCCCGCCGCGGCTACAGCGTCGTGCGCCTCGTGCCGCGTGACAATTCGATCTTCGGCCGCGATCTCATCACCGCAGGCTTTGCCGAAGACGGCGCCGTCCTCTGATCAAGCCGCTTTGTTGCCACGGATGCACGTTCGTTTTGCATTTCGGTCAAGTGCATAATTTATGTGCGTGTGGCGTCGATTTGTGCGCGTGCAGTCTTTACCCGAACGGCATTCTAAATCGCAAACGTCTGAGATTCCTGCAATTCATGCCCAGCACGGACTTGGCACACTAGCTGCATAGATACCCCCGAGACTGCTCCTAGCGAGCCGTTTGATCGGGCATCCAATGAGGGATGCCACAGGCAAAGCTGCCAATGGATTTGCGACCGGGTTCAAAACCGGGCCGCGCCTCCATTGGCAGCTTTTTGTTTTTGTAGGGATGAAAGGCATGACACCCATGCAGTCGACTTCCTCGGCGCAACCCACGCGCGCCCTGACAATGTCCACGATAGCCTTCACCGTATGCTTTGCGGTGTGGACGATCTTTTCCATCATCGGCGTCGGGCTCAAGACTGAGCTCGGGCTGAGCGAAACCCAATTTGGTCTTCTCATCGGCACTCCGGTTCTGACCGGTTCGCTGGTCCGCGTGCTGCTTGGTGTGCTGACCGACCGCATGGGTGGTCGCATCGTTTATGTCATCACCATGCTCGCAGCGGCGCTGGCCACTTTCCTTCTTTCTTTCGCCCAGACCTATGAGCAATTCCTGCTTGCCGCGCTTGGCGTAGGGCTCGCCGGCGGTTCCTTTGCGGTAGGCGTCGCCTATGTCTCCCGCTTCTACCCCGCCTCAAAGCAGGGCACCGCGCTCGGCATTTTTGGGGTCGGCAATGTCGGCTCCGCGGTCACAAAGTTTCTCGCCCCCTTCGTCATGCTGTCCTGGGGCTGGCAATCAGTGGCGCTGATTTGGGCGGCCGCGCTGGCCATCATGGCGGTGGTCTTCTGGTTCACCACCGAAGACGATCCGGTCATCGTGCAGCGGCGCAAGGAAAGCTACCAACCCAAGAGCCTGTTGGGTGAATTCGCCCCGCTGCGCAACGTGCAGGTCTGGCGCTTCGCACTCTATTACTTCTTTGCCTTCGGCGCCTTCGTAGCCCTGACGCTTTGGCTCCCGCGCTACCTCATCGGCGTCTATGGCTTCGATATCGCAACTGCCGGCATGGTCGCAGCCTTCTATTCGGTCCCCGCCAGTGTCTTCCGCGCCTATGGCGGTACCCTGTCGGACCGTATCGGCGCCCGCACAGTGCTCTACTGGACCTTCGGTGTTTCCCTGCTGGTTACTGCCATCCTGGCTGTGCCGACATCC
>NZ_JBEVLL010000063.1:0-7641 GCF_040509215.1 Devosia sp. | reverse complement strand
CGCCTCCTCAACGGAACCGAGTCGACCATCGGCGGCGACAAGAAGGCGGGCTGACCATGCGGGCCCGCGTGATGCCCATGCTCACGCCGGCCCAACGCACTGCCTGGCTGCGGCTTGTGCGCAGCGACAATGTGGGCCCCGTCACCTTCCGCCAGCTCGTCAATCGCTTTGGCTCGGTGGAAGCCTCCCTCGACGCCCTGCCCGCCCTGATGCGCAGTGCCGGTCGCCCATTCCGCATCACGTCTCAAGCCCAGGCCGAAGATGAGATCGCCGCGCTCGACCGCCTCAATGCCCGCATCGTCGCCACGGGCGAGGCTGACTACCCCGACCATCTGACCCATATCCCCGCCGCCCCGCCGCTCCTGACCATCGCCGGCGGCCAAAACCTCGACTGGCACCGCACCGTCGCCATTGTCGGCGCCCGCAACGCCTCGGCCGCCGGCGCCAAGATGACGCGGCTCCTCACCACCGACCTTGGCGAAGCCGGATATGTCGTCGTCTCGGGTCTAGCCCGCGGCATCGACACCGCGGCCCACCGCGCCAGCCTCGCCACAGGCACCATCGCCGTTCTCGCCGGCGGCCTCGATTGCATCTATCCCGACGAGAACATCCCCCTCGCCAGCGAGATCCTCGGCTATGGCGGCGCCCTAGTCACCGAAATGCCGCTTGGCTGGGAGCCGCGCGCCCGCGACTTTCCGAGACGTAACCGCATTGTTTCCGGTCTATCGCTCGGCACTGTCGTCGTTGAAGCCGCCAAGCGCTCCGGCTCGCTCATCACCGCCCGCTTGGCCCTCGAACAAAACCGCGATGTCTTTGCCGTCCCCGGCTCCCCGCTCGACCCCCGTGCCGAAGGCGGCAATGCTCTCATTCAACAGGGTGCCAAACTCATCACCTGTGCCGCAGATATCATCGACAGCATCGGCAGCGCAGATCCCTCGGGCACAATGCTGTTCGAAGCCGAATGGCAGCCCGAGATCAGTACTCCAGCCGATCAACCTCCCGGCACCGATGAGCGCACCCGCCTACGCACCGCCCTTTCCACAACGCCCACCGATATCGAAGAACTGCTGGCCCAGACCGAAATCTCGCCCCAGGCTATGCAGATCCTTCTCCTCGAATTCGATCTCGCCGGAGAGATCGAATGGTCGTCCGGGCAGCTTGTTTCCCTTCGCGGCGGGTGAACAAGGGGGTGTGAGGGTTCAGTCAGGCCGAGGCGAAAATGGCAGCTTTCGAGAACCGGAGCGCAGCGTACGCTAGGGTACGTGAGCACCGGAAGCGCAGAAAGGTGGCGTTTGCAGCCCGGCATCACTGAACCCACGCACCCCCGGAAAACAGTCCCCGTTGACACCGCCGTCTCGCTTCACCATGTTGCGCGCTCTCAGTTACAGCGTTGCGGAACGGGTCATCCATGAAGGTCGTCGTCGTTGAAAGTCCGGCTAAAGCCAAGACAATCAACAAGTATTTGGGCTCGGGCTATGAAGTCCTGGCAAGCTTCGGCCATATCCGCGATCTGCCTGCAAAGGACGGTTCGGTCCGTCCCGACGAAGATTTTGCCATGTCCTGGGAGGTTGATACGGCCTCCAAGAAGCGTGTTTCCGACATTGCCGCTGCCCTCAAGGGCGCCGATGGCCTGATCCTCGCAACCGACCCTGATCGCGAAGGCGAGGCCATCTCCTGGCACATTCTCGATGTGCTGCAGCAGAAGAAGGCGCTCAAGAAGGACACGCCCGTCCAGCGCGTCGTCTTCAACGCCATCACCAAGGATGCCGTCACGACGGCCATGGCCAATCCGCGCGACATCGACATGCCGCTGGTGGACGCGTACCTCGCCCGCCGCGCTCTCGATTATCTCGTTGGCTTCACCCTGTCGCCGATCCTCTGGCGCAAGCTGCCGGGCTCCCGCTCCGCCGGCCGCGTGCAGTCCGTTACGCTGCGCCTCGTATCCGATCGCGAAGCCGAAATCGAAAAATTCAAGGCCGATGAATATTGGTCCGTCGAAGCCGCGCTCTCCCAGAGCGGCAAGAGCTTCCTCGCGCGCCTGTTCTCGGTCGATGGCAAGAAAACCGACAAGCTCGACATCAAGACCGGCGAAGACGCCGCCGCGCTGAAAAAGCTCATCGAAGCCGGCCAGTTCAACGTTTCCAACGTTGAAAAGAAGCCGACAAAGCGCAATCCCTACGCGCCCTTCACCACCTCTTCGCTGCAGCAGGACGCCTCTTCGCGCCTCGGCCTCTCGCCCAGCCGCACCATGCAGATCGCCCAGCGCCTCTACGAAGACGGTCTCATCACCTATATGCGTACCGACGCCGTGCAGATGGCGCCGGAAGGCATTGCAATGGCCCGCTCGGTCATCGGCAAATATTACGGCGACGAGTATCTGCCCGAGAAGGCGCGCGTCTATTCCTCCAAGGCCAAGAACGCCCAGGAGGCGCACGAAGCGATCCGTCCCACGGACATGTTCAAGCGCCCCGAGCAGCTCTCGCTCGATGCCGACCAGGCCAAGCTCTATGGCCTGATCTGGCGTCGCACGCTCGCCTCGCAGATGAAATCCGCCGAGATCGACCGCACCACCGTCGACATCGCCGTCAACGTCCCCGGCCGCAATGTCGAACTGCGCGCCGTCGGCTCCGTCGTCACTTTCCCCGGCTTCCTCAAACTCTACGGCGTCGAAGCCAAGAGCGACGAAGAGGGTGAAGACGAAGACAGCCGCGAACTCCCGCCGCTCAAGGTTGGCGACAAGCCGAACCTTGAAAAGGTCGAGATCGAGCAGCATTTCACCCAGCCGCCGAGCCGCTACACCGAAGCAAGCCTGATCAAGAAGATGGAAGAGCTCGGCATCGGCCGTCCTTCCACCTATGCCGCCACCGTCACGACGCTGGTCGACCGCAATTATGTCCGGCTTGAAGGCAAGGCCCTGCACCCCGAAGATCGCGGCCGCATCGTCACCGCCTTCCTCGAAAGCTTCTTCACCCGCTATGTCGAATACGGTTTTACCGCCGGCCTTGAAGAGCAGCTCGACGAAATTTCCGACGGCAAGCTCGACTACAAGCAGGTCCTCCGCGACTTCTGGAAAGACTTCAACGGCAATATTGACGAGATCAAGGATCTCCGAGTCTCCGAAGTCCTCGACGCGCTCAACGATCTTCTCGCGAGCCGCATTTTCCCGCCCAAGGAAGATGGTTCGGACCCGCGCCTCTGCCCGACCTGCGGCACCGGCAAGCTGTCGCTGAAACTCGGCAAATTCGGCGCCTTCATCGGCTGCTCGAACTATCCCGAGTGCAAGCACACCATGCAGCTCTCCGACGCGGCCTCCGGCCAGTCTTCGGAAGCCGCCCAAGGTGATGGCGTCCTCGGCACCGATCCAGAATCGGGCGAGGAAGTGCATCTGAAATCCGGCCGTTTCGGCCCCTATGTCCAGCTCGGCGAAGGCAAGGAGCCCAAGCGCTCGTCCCTCCCCAAGGGTTGGGAACCGGCCTCGCTGACGCTGGAAAAGGCGCTGCAGCTCCTCTCGCTGCCGCGTGAAGTCGGCCTTCATCCCGAGTCGGGCCTGCCCATCTCGGCCGGTCTCGGCCGCTATGGCCCCTTCATCCTGCACGACGGCAAATATGCCAACCTGCCCGATGTCGAGGAAGTTTTCACCGTCGGCCTCAACCGCGCCGTCGACCTCCTCGCCCAGAAAGCCGCTGGCGGCTTCAAGCGCGGCGGCGGCACTGCGGTCGCAGCCATCCAGACGTTCGAGCACGACAACGGCCCGATCACCGTCCGCGCCGGCCGCTATGGCCCATACGTCAACCAGGGCAAGGTCAATGCGACAATCCCCAAGGACGTAGCCCCAGAAGCGGTCACGCTCGATCAGGCCGTCGAGTGGATCAACGCCCGCGCGGCAGCAACCGGCACCAAGGTGAAAAAAGCTCCGGCCAAGAAAGCCGCCGCCAAGAAGCCTGCTGCCAAGGCAACCGCCGAAAAGAAGCCGGCCGCCAAGAAGGCACCGGCTAAAAAGGCCGCCAAGGCGACCGTGACGGAAGAAGACCCGCCGTTCTGAGGCGGGTCACTCTTCAGTTCTCAAGCATGGTCTCGGTGTGGAGGGCGCATTTCCAGCTCTTGCCGTCGCGCACCCAGGTCGTGCTGTCAGCACATTTGAGGTCCATGGGCTTGCCGTCCATGTCGCCCTTCTGGTGCACCTTATAGGCGATCACAGCCGTATCGTCCGAGGGGAAGATCACTTCAAGATTACTGAATTTGAAGCTGTCGAGGGTCCATTTGCCCTCTTTGGTCATCTTCTCATAGGCATCGGGATCGATCTTCATCGACCCCATAGGCCCGGTGATCAGACAGTCTTTGGCGATCAGCGTTTTGGCAAACTTGGCGTCCTTGTCCACCATGGATTGCCAGAAGCTGGTTTCGAGTTCGACGATGCTTTGTTCGTTCGCGTTCATGGCCGTTCTCCTTTGAGCAGGGAAAACGACTCCCATGGGACGCGGTTCCCCTAGCCCATCGTCCTTCCGACGAGGCTTAGCCAATTCTCCAAGGCGATTTTCCTCACCAACGGCTCGCCATAGCCCTTGTCCAGCAGCGCCTGCAGCAGTTTGGGGACGCCAGTGACATCCTTGATCGGCGCGGGCATCACCGCCCCGTCAAAGTCGCTTCCCAGCGCCACGCCGTCCTCGCCCAGCGCTTCCAGCAGCGCGTCTACATGGCGAACCATCAGTTCGATCTCCATGTCCGGCTCCATTTTGCCGTCCGGACGCAAAAAGCCCGTCGCATAGTTGAGCCCCACAACGCCGCCACTCTCGCGGATTGCCGCAAGTTGCCAGTCGGTCAGGTTTCGCGTCGAAGGGCAGATGGCAAAGACATTGGAATGGGTCGCCACCAAGGGCTTGGTCGAAATCGCCGCCACATCGCGGAAACCTGCGGCATTGAGGTGCGAGAGGTCGATCATGACCCCCATCTGGTCGCACACCCGCACCAGCTCCTTGCCGGCATCGCTCAGCCCCGGCCCGATATCGGGGTCGGCATTGTGCTTGAACGGCACGCCTGTCCCAAACGCATTGGCCCGGCTCCAGGTGATCCCCAGCGAGCGGAAGCCCGCCGCATAAAGCACCTCGAGCGAATTGAAATCGGTGTCGATCGCCTCGGCACCCTCATGGTGGTAGATCGCCGCCAGTTTTCCCGCTGATATCGCCGCCCGCAGTTCCGCCTCGCTCCGGCAAACCTGCAGCGCCCCGGCCTTTTCCAGCCGGAACATCAGCGCCGCCATGGCATTGGTCGAGCGCTGCGCCTCGGCGATATCCAGCTCTGGCGGCAGTTTCCCGCCCGATGTCGTTGGGCTTGCCGCCACGGCGGTCAAATTCGTCTTCAGCGGCGGCGGGAACATGGCAAAGAACCCGCCGGCCATGCCGGCTTCCTTGGCCCGCGGCAGATCGATATTCGCCTCGGCCATGCCCTCGGTGAACAATTCGATCTTGTTCGGCCGCGGGTCATCCAGCAGCCGCAACAGCGTGTCATTGTGCCCGTCGAAGAATGGAATCGTCATGGAATCGCCTTGGGTTGAAGCGCCCATTCAAGCGGCCTTTGCCCGGCGTGGCGAGCCAATTTGGCAAAACACCCGCAATCCCCTACATATCGGGCAACATGACCACCAAAAAACCAAAACCAAAAAACACCTCGGGCCCGAAGCGCAGCGCACAACCGCGCGCCGGTGAATTGCCCACGCGCGAACAACTGCTCGAAGCCCTGAAACAGGACGCCGACATCAAGGGCAAGCGCGACCTCGCCAAAGTCTTCGGCATTCGCGGAGATATGCGCCGGCCGTTCAAGGCCATGCTGGCCGAACTTGAGGGCGATGGCGTCATTACGCGCACCCGCAAGGCGCTGCGCCGCACCGCCGCTTTGCCCCATGTGACCGTCCTCGACATTCCCTCCGACGCCGATCCCGACGCACTCCACGCCTTCCCGGCTCAGTGGAACCCGGAAGAAGGCGAAAAGCCGCGCGTCGAAGTGCTGGTCGGCAAGGATTCGCGCGTCGTCCCGGCGCCCGGCGACCGCATCCTCGCCCGCATCGATGCCGGCGAAGACGAAATCCCGCACTACACTGCCAAGCCAATGAAGGTGCTGGACAAGCCCCGTCGCGGCCAGATCGGCATCATCCGCATGGACGATGAAGGCGCCCGCCTCATCCCCGTCGATCGCAAGCAGAAGGAAATGCGCATTCCGCTCGGCGATCTCGGCGAAGCGCAGGACGGCGACCTCGTCGAAGTCGAGGTAAAGCTTTCCGGCCGCCTGATGATTCCGCGCGCCCGTGTGACCTCCGTCATCGGCAACCCCGCCTCCGAGGGCGCGGTATCGATGATCGCGATCCATAATCTCGAAATCCCCTATAAATTCCCGACCAGCGTCATTCGCGAGGCCGAAGAGGCCAAAGAAGCAACGCTCAAGGGCCGCGAAGACTGGCGCGACCTGCCGCTCGTCACCATCGATCCGCCCGACGCCAAGGACCATGACGACGCGGTTCACGCTGCGCCCGACGACGATCCGAAAAACCCCGGCGGCCACGTGGTCACCGTGGCCATCGCCGATGTCGCGGCCTATGTCCGCCCCGGCACGTCGCTCGATCGCGAAGCGTACCTGCGCGGCAACTCCGTCTATTTCCCTGACCGCGTCGTGCCCATGCTACCCGAGCGGATTTCCAATGAGCTTTGCTCGTTGAAGGAAGGCGAGCCTCGCGCCGCCCTCGCCGTGCGCATGGTGCTCAATGCCGACGGCCACAAGATCAGCCACACCTTCCATCGCATCCTGATGCGCTCGGCGGCCAAACTGAGCTACCAGCAGGCCCAGGCAGCGATTGACGGTAATGCCGACGACAAGACCGGCCCGCTGCTTGAACCCATCCTGCGCCCCCTCTGGGACGCCTATGACGCAATGGCCGGCGCTCGCGACAGGCGCGGCCCGCTCGATCTCGACCTGCCGGAGAGGAAGATCATCCTCGACGACAAGGGCATGGTGGCGGACATTCGCATCCCGGACCGCCTCGAAGCGCATCGCCTCATCGAAGAGATGATGATTGCGGCCAACGTCGCCGCCGCCGAAACACTGGAGCAGAAGCGGAGCGAACTGCTCTATCGCGTCCACGACGAACCGAGTTCGGAAAAGCTGCAGAGCCTCCGCGATTTCCTCGGCAGTCTCGACATCGCGGTCAAAAAATCCGATTCCGTCCGTGCTTCTGACTTCAACGGCATCCTAGGCCAGGCTCGCAAGGCCGGCAATGCCGAGCAGGTCAGCGAAATGGTGCTGCGCAGTCAGGCGCAGGCCGAGTATTCCGCCGAGAATTATGGCCACTTCGGCCTGAACCTCGACCGCTACGCCCACTTCACCTCGCCGATCCGCCGCTATGCCGACCTCATCGTGCACCGTGCCCTCGTCAAGGCCCTCGGCTTTGGCGACGATGGCCTCACCGAGCAGGAAGCCACAAAGCTCCAGGGCATTGCCCAGCACATCTCGGCCACCGAGCGCCGCGCCATGCTGGCCGAACGCGAAACCTCGGATCGCCTGCTGGCCCAGTTCCTTGCTCAGAAGATCGGCGCGCGCTTTGAAGGCCGTGTTTCCGGCGTCACCCGCTCCGGCCTCTTCATCCGCCTCCTCGAG
>NZ_JBEVLL010000062.1:0-3645 GCF_040509215.1 Devosia sp. | reverse complement strand
ACCGACGAAATCCAGCTCTCCGAAACCGTCCAGAAGCGCAAGCTCGAGCTCGAGCGGCAGAATATCCGGCTCGACGCGGCGGTGAACAATATTTCCATTGGCCTTTGCATGATGGACGCCAAGGGCCGTCTCGTCATCTGCAACGAGCCCTATGCCCGCATCTATAATCTGCCGGAGAACTTCGTGCGGCCCGGCGCTCAGCTCGAAGACATTCTGGGGCATCTGTTCGACGAGGGCATGAGCGCCGGCGGAGCACGCGAGGACTATATCGTCTGGCGCCGCGCGGTCATCGCCAAGCGCGAATATGGCAAGAACATTCACGAGCTCAACGGCCGTATCATTCTGATGCAGCACCATCCGATGAAGGATGGGGGCTGGGTGTCGACGCACGAGGACATTACCGAGCAGCGGCAAAACGAGGCGCGCATCCACCATCTTGCCCGCCACGATGCGCTGACCGACCTGCCCAATCGAGCCGAATTCCTTGAGGAAATGGCGCGCACCGAGGCGGGGTTGAAACGCGGCGAGATGGCGGCCGTGCTCTATATCGACCTCGACCACTTCAAGGCCGTCAACGACACGCTTGGCCATGCCGTTGGTGATGAGGTCATCAAGCAGGCCGCCGTCCGTCTTTGGGGCACGACGCGGGAAAGCGACCTGCTCGCCCGGCTCGGCGGCGACGAATTCGCGCTGCTGCTGCGCCCCATCGAGAGCGCCGATGCCGCGGCGCGCATTGCCGACCGCATCATCAAGGCCATGGGCGCGCCCATGAACATCAAGGGCCAGCAGATCGAAATCGGCGCCAGCGTCGGTATCGCCGTCGGGCCCGGTGACGGACTGACCACCGATACCCTCGTCAAGAATGCCGATCTCGCGCTCTACAAGGCGAAGAGCGAAGGGCGCTCGACCTACCACTTCTTTGAAGCGGGGATGGATGCCGAGCTGCAGCAGCGGCGCCTGATCGAGGCGGGCCTGCGCCTGGCGTTGAGCCGGAATGAATTCCGCCTCGTCTACCAGCCGCTGCTGGGCCTCGCGGAAAATCGCGTGACCTGCGTTGAAGCCCTGCTGCGCTGGGATTTTGAGGGCCGCACCGTGTCGCCCGCCGAATTCGTGCCCGTCGCCGAAGACACCGGGCTGATTTCCGCCATCGGCCAATGGGTCCTCAACGAAGCCTGCGCCACCGCGGCGAACTGGCCCAAATCGGTGCGCATCGCCGTCAATCTCTCCCCGGTGCAGTTCCGCCAGCGCGATCTTGTCACCCAGGTGCGCCGGGCGCTGAGCAATGCACGGCTCGACCCCAGCCGCCTCGAACTCGAAATCACCGAAAGCCTGCTGCTGACCGACAGCGAATCGACGCTGAAAGCACTCCACGAACTGCGCGCCATGGGCGTGCGCATATCGATGGACGATTTTGGCACCGGCTATTCCTCGCTCTCGTATCTCCGCTCCTTCCCCTTCGACAAAATCAAGATCGACCGCTCCTTCATTCGCGATCTCGCCAGCCGTGCCGATAGCCAGGCCATTATTCGCGCCGTCATCGGGCTGGGGCAATCGCTTGGCATGTCGACCACGGTGGAAGGGGTCGAAACCGAGGAACAGCTTTCGCTGGTGCGCGCCCAAGGCGTTTCCGAAGTCCAGGGATTCCTCTTTTCTCCTCCCATTTCCGACACGGCACTGGCAGACCTGCTCAACGCCGAAATTGCCTTGGCCAAGGCCTCCTGAGCCCGATGCGCGGCCGGCTCTACGCCCAACTGCTGTCAATCGCGACAAGGGAACACACGGCCGCCGAAGCAGAAGACGTGGTGCAGGAGGCGCTGATCTCCGCCATCGCCGCAAACCGCAGCGATATCGAAAGCCCCGAAAATGCCCGCTGGCTCATGGGCGTCGTGCGCAACCGCGCGCGGATGGAGGCGCGGACGGCCCGGCGGCGCAAAGGCCGCGAAACGGCCTGGCATGCCACTAGAGCGCCCAATACTGATACGACCGACCCCAAGCCCAGCGACATCCTGACCGGCCTCCCCCCGGCTTTGCGCACCTTAGCAGCACTGGTGCTGACCGGGCATAACCGGCGCGAAATCGCCTATCTGCTCCGCCTGCCCGATACTGCCTTGCGCCAGCGCGTTTCGGCGCTGAAACGCCATCTCGCCGCAAAAAGCCTGGCGACGCCCGAGGAACTGACCGGGCTCAATCTGGACCTCGCCTATGGCCGCATCCGCGATGTGCTCCTGCCCGCGCTCATCCGCCATGGCGGGGTGTTTGCCAGCCACGATCCGGATGGACATCTTTTTCTGATAAAGCGCTCACAAACCGACACGCCGCGGCAATAGGGTGATGTAACCAGTATTGGAGCCGGCCATGAGCCTCAAACCCAAGAATGTCAGCATCGTCTTTTACGTCAGCGACATCGCGCGTACCGAAGCCTTCTACAACGAAACTCTGGGCCTCGGGCTCGAGCGCATGGAGGGTGCCGAACCCTTCTGGCTGCAAGGCTCGATCGAGAACGGCCCCGGCCTGATCTTCTTCCAGCAGGACGGCAAGCGCGGCGACACGCCGGCCATCGTCTTCGAACTCGACGAAGGCGGCATCGACGACGTGGTGAGCGAGCTGGCGCAAAAGGGCGTCAATATCGTCACCCCCGTTTCCGAAGCCCCCGGCGGCTGGAGCGCCGACTTTCTGGACCCGGATGGCTTTGGTCTCGGCCTCTGGCAATCGGGCGAACTGCCACGATCGGTGAAGTAGAAACGCTCCCTCCTCGGTCGTCACCACCGGGCTTGTCCCGGTGATCCATGCGGAGGCGAGATGGATTGCCGGGACAGGCCCGGCAATGACGACGAGCTAAGAGTGCTGAGCCAGCCGCCGATAGACCTGCACCACATTGCCCTTGGAGGTGGTGCGGGCGCGGATGAGTTCGAGCCGCGTCGTCGGATCGCCCGGCTCGAACAGATGTCGCCCTGTGCCGGCAATGACCGGATGGGTGATGAGCGTCAATTCGTCCATCAGCCCGGCAAAGACCAGCTGCCGCACCAGCGAAATGCCACCCATGGCGCAGATATCGCTGCCCTCCCCGGCCTTCAGCTCACGCACGAAATCGAGAAAATCGCTCTCGATCAGGCTGGCATTGGTCCAGGTGATCCCTGAGGGTTCCAGCGTTTCCGAAGCGACGAACTTTTGGACGCCATTGATGAAGGCGGCAAAGTCGAGGTCCTGGCTGGCATTGGGCCAATATCCCGCCCATTCGGAATAGCCGACCCGCCCCATCAGCACCGTGCCGATTTCGCCCATGATGACGCCCATCTCTTCGCCCAGCTCATCATCGAAGGAATCGAACTGAAAGAGGTTCGGCGCTTCCACCACGCCATCGACGGAATGAAAAAGACCGGCAATCACTTTGCGCATTTTGTCCCTGCTTGCTGTTCGGGCTCCCTGCCCGATTGCCGATGCGACGAATGAGAATGTGAAAGTTCGACAGTTTTGTTTTGGGTTTCTGTGTCCTGCCGATCGTCACCCTCGGGCTTGACCCGAGGGCCCTGCACTCGCGGCGGCGTCGGCAAGTGAAGTGTCCTCGGGTCAAGCCCGAGGATGACGGCCGATGGTGGCGAGCAAATTGCGCCCAACACCTCCGCCCTGCCCGCGTCCCCGCGTCAG
>NZ_JBEVLL010000061.1:0-2919 GCF_040509215.1 Devosia sp. | reverse complement strand
TGGCACTCTCTGCCCGCTCGGCATTTGGGCCGGCGCGAGGACCCTTCATGCGGCTGGCCGTTCCAACCGATCTTTCTGCCCTGCTCTCCACCGGCCTCTTGCGCTCGGTGGGCTCGCTCGGCATCAAGGTCGCCACCGCCGGCCTCACCTACATCACCTATGTCGTCCTTTCGCGCACCCAGACCGAGAGCGAATATGGCCACTTCGCCTTTGGCCTCGCCTTGGCAACCGTGCTCGCCATTCTTGCCGGCATGGGCCAGTCGACAGCCGTGCTGCGCCTCTGGGCGCAACTGCGCAGCAAGGGCGAAAACAGCGATGCGGACGCAGTGGTGGCAGCCGGTTCGGCCATCACCATTGGCGCCAGCCTGATCATCGCCGGCCTTCTCTGTGTTCTCGCCGTCGCCAGCATTCCCTTCCTGCCGCCGCGCGAAACCATCAACCACTTTATCGGCGCTGCCTTCCTCATCCTCCCCATGGCGCTGGCCGAGTACAATTCCTCGGTGCTTCGGGCCCAAGGATCGCTATGGACGGCCCTCTTACCGCGCGACATCGTCTGGCGCCTGGCCCTGCCTGCCGCGGTCATCGCGCTCTTTGCCGTCGGCATCGTTTTGAGCGGGCCTGATGCGCTGACGCTTTCAGCCGCGCTGCTGATTGGCGCGCTGGTCATGCAGATGAGCGTCGCTGCAAAGCGCCACTACACGATCCTGCCGCGCATCGCCCCCGTCCGCACCCATTGGCAGCGCTGGGGCAGCCTCAGCAACTGGATGCTGCTCGGCGCGCTCATCGAAACCTTCACGCTTAACGCCGACGTCATTCTCGTCGGCCTCATGCTCGATCTCGAAAGCTCCGGCCTCTATTTCAACGCCTTCCGCACCGCCGGCCTGATGACGCTGTTCACCTTCGCCATCGAACTGGTGATCGCCCCCATGGTGGCCGAGCACTACCATTCCGGCGCCATGCGAAAAGCCCAGGCCATCACCGCGCTCTGCGCCTGGGCCGGCTTTGTGTTTTCGCTCGTGATCTTTGCGCTGTTTTTGTTTTTCGGCGAGTTCATCCTCTCGCTCTTCGGCCCGTCCTATGCCGAAGGCACGCTGGTCCTTCTTCTCCTCGCCTTTGGCCTCCTTTTCGATGCCGTCACCGGCCCCTCGAAAATCGTGATGATGATGACGGGACACGAGCGCGCCTATGTCGCCATCTTCGGCGCCATCATGGGTATCGGCTTTCTCGTGCAGATCGCCGTGATCCCGATCTGGGGCGTCGTCGGCGCCGCCGCGGTTAACATGGGCGCCCGTATTCTGGCCCAGGTGGCCATCGCCCTCTGGTGCCGCTATCGCATCGGGCTCGATACGAGCCTCCTCGGCGCACTCGCCGTTCGGCACCTCAAAGACGCCCCTGCGAACTGATTTCTGGGCGTCGGATTTGTCCGAAAACCGCTTCGCACTTTTCGGTCCGGCGCCAATACCGTACCCACGAGTACGGTTCTTCTTGACCCAAAAGCCCGCTTGGGATTAGAACCAATCCAAACTTCCATTCTTGCCCCTCGGAACAAGACGAATGACCAAGGCCCGCACGCTTTACGACAAGATCTGGGACGACCATCTGGTTCAGAACAATCCGGACGGCACGAGCCTTCTCTATATCGACCGCCACCTCGTTCACGAAGTGACGAGCCCGCAGGCTTTTGAAGGCCTGCGCCTGAATGGTCGCAAGGTTCGCCATCCCGAGCGCACTCTGGCCGTGGTCGATCACAACGTCCCGACCACCGACCGTTCCCTGCCGAACCCAGATCCGGAAAGCGCGATCCAGATCGAGACGCTGGCCGAGAACACCCGCGATTTCGGCATCGAATATTACGACCCCTTCGATAAGCGTCAGGGCGTCGTGCACATCGTCGGCCCCGAGCAGGGCTTTACCCTGCCGGGCATGACCATCGTTTGCGGCGATTCTCATACGTCTACCCACGGCGCCTTCGGCGCCCTGGCTCATGGCATCGGTACGTCCGAAGTTGAGCACGTGCTCGCCACTCAGACGCTGATCCAGCAGAAGGCCAAGAACATGCTGGTGCGTGTTGATGGCCAGTTGCCGCCCGGCGTCACCGCCAAGGACATCATCCTTGCCATCATCGGTGAAATCGGCACGGCCGGTGGCAATGGCCACGTGATCGAGTTTGCCGGCGAGGCCATCCGCGCGCTCTCGATGGAAGGCCGCATGACGGTCTGCAACATGACCATCGAAGGCGGCGCCCGCGCTGGCCTTATCGCGCCCGACGAAACCACCTTTGCCTACGTCAAGGACCGCCCGCGCGCCCCCAAGGGCGAGGCCTTCGACATGGCCGTCGACTATTGGAAGACGCTCTATACCGACGAAGGCGCGCACTACGACAAGGTCGTTGTTCTCGACGCCGCAAAGCTGCCGCCGATCGTCTCGTGGGGCTCTTCGCCTGAAGACGTCATTTCGGTTCAGGGCGTTGTGCCCAACCCCGATGAAATCACCGACGAGAACAAGCGTGCCTCAAAGTGGCGAGCGCTCGACTATATGGGCCTCAAGCCCGGCACACCGATCACCGATATCAAGATCGATCGCGTCTTTGTCGGCTCCTGCACCAATGGCCGTATCGAAGATCTGCGCGCCGCCGCCGCCGTCATCGGCGATGGCAAGGTTGCGAGCCACGTCTCGGCGATGATCGTCCCCGGTTCGGGTCTCGTGAAAGAGCAGGCCGAGGCCGAAGGCCTCGACGTGATCTTCAAGAATGCCGGCTTTGAATGGCGCGAGCCGGGTTGCTCCATGTGCCTCGCCATGAACCCCGACAAGCTCAAACCCGAAGAACGCTGCGCTTCGACATCGAACCGCAACTTTGAAGGTCGCCAGGGCTTTAAGGGTCGCACTCATCTCGTTTCCGCCGCCATGGCCGCTGCCGCT
>NZ_JBEVLL010000060.1:0-16604 GCF_040509215.1 Devosia sp. | reverse complement strand
GTGTATGTGTTCTTCATTTTCTTGCAGATGGGAATCCTGCTGCTATACGCAGGCAGCCGAATATTTAGTAATTAAATGATAGTTCCTGTCATTCTCGCCGGGGGTCAGGGGGCCCGTTTGTGGCCGAAATCGCGTTCGGCGCGGCCCAAGCAGTTCATTGACCTCGTGGGAGAGACGAGTCTCTTCCAGCAGAGCCTTGAACGGGTGAAGGATGCCGGGCGCTATGAGGCCCCGATCGTCATCACCAATGCCGAATATCGCTTCCTTGTCGCCGAACAGGCGCTGGAACGGGGAATTGCGCTGGGGGCGATTCTCCTCGAACCCGTGGCGCGGAATACGGCGGCAGCGATTGCTGCAGCGGCGCAGGTGGCGGTGAGTCAGGATGAGAACGCGGTTATCCATGTGCTGGCGTCGGACCATCTGATCCCGGCCAGCGCCGAATATTTTGGCGCGGTGGACAATGCCGCACTCGCGGCGCGGGACGGTCATCTCGTGACTTTTGGGATCACGCCTGATCGCCCGGAAACCGGCTATGGCTATATCGCCATCGGCGATGCCTTGCGCCATGGCGCGCACAAGGTGGGGGCATTCGTTGAAAAGCCCAATCTTGAAAAGGCCAAGGGCATGCTGGCCCAGGGCGGTTTTGCCTGGAATTCGGGCATGTTCATGCTGCCGGCAAAGGTGTTCCTCGCCGAATGCGAGAAGTTGGCGCCGGATGTCTTTGCCGCGGCGCGGGGCGCGGTGGTGGGGGCCGAGCGGGACCTCGACTTCATCCGGCTCGATGAGGCGAGCTTTGCCGCTTCGCCCAATATTTCGGTCGACTATGCGATCTTTGAACGCACCGACAAGGCGGCTGTGCTGCCCGTTTCGTTCGAATGGTCTGACCTTGGCGCCTGGGATGCGGTCTGGAAGGGGCAGAGTCGGGATCAGGACGGCAATGCCGTTTCGGGTCCGGCGATGATGTCCAATTCGACCAATTCGCTCGTCGTTACAGAGACCGCTCATATGGTGGTCGATGGGCTTGACGATGTTGCTGTCATTGCGACGGAAGACGCGGTTTTCGTCGGGCGGTTGAGCCAGGCGCAGAATGTCGGGGCGATTGCCAAGGCGCTCAAGGCCAATGCGGCAACGCGGGCGCTGACCGAAACGCACAAGACGTCCTACAGGCCCTGGGGCGGGTATTCGTCCATCCTGATGGGCGACCGGTTCCAGGTGAAGAAGCTGTTTGTGAGGCCGGGCAAGAAGCTGAGCTTGCAGAAGCATCATCATCGGTCTGAGCACTGGGTGGTGGTGCGCGGCACGGCGGAGGTGACGGTCGATGGGCAGGTGACTATGCTGACCGAGAACCAGTCGATCTACTTGCCGCTTGGCTGCACGCATCGGCTGGCCAATCCGGGCAAGATCGAGCTCGAGCTGATCGAGGTGCAGACCGGATCTTATCTCGGGGAAGACGATATTATTCGAATTGAGGATGAGTTCGGGCGGAGCTGAGGGGGCTAGGCGGCGCGTGCCCGGCGCTTGTGCGGAGATGCCAGTGTTATCGATTTAGCGGGTGTGACATCCAGCGCCACTTGGATTGTCGCCAAACGGAAAGCAGCAAAAGTCGCAACCCCGGTGCCGGGTCTGGCGGGACGATGATCGATAATGGCTCATCTCGATCGAACAGCGCCCCCTCTGCCGGGGAATGTGCGATAATGCCTCACATCGATCTCACAACGGCCTCTACGCCGCGGGATTTGTTGTAGTGATTGGCGCCCTCTTTTGGCGCCTAGGAGTCTATTCATCGGATGAGTTCCGGAAGGGGCCGTGAACTCAACCTCACTAGTTTCTTTATCGTTGTGACACTTACTTTGACCTGAGCCCCAAGTCCCCTCCGGTTTTACGGAGAGTCCTTGAGTTGATTTGACGTGGGACCCGATTTTGGACCACCCGGCTGGGCGATTTCCCAGGGGTAGCACTTACGGCGGACCGGATGCGCCGTAGGCATTCATGAGCGATATCGGAGGTTTGTTGCCGATGGCGCTGTGAGGTCGGACCTCGTTGTAGTCTCGACGCCATTCCTCCATTTTCTGGCGGGCGTCGTCAAGGCTAAGGAACCAGTGCTGGTTCAGGCACTCGGCCCGGAACTTGCCGTTGAACGACTCGATGTACGCATTGTCGGTGGGTTTGCCGGGCCGGGAGAAGTCTAGGACCACATCCCTTTGATAGGCCAACAGATCGAGGTCTCGGGAGATGAACTCGCTGCCATTGTCCACCCGGATCATCTTCGGATAACCCACCTCCTGGCAGACCCGCTCAAGCGTTTGCACGACATCTTCACCACGGTAGCTGAACCGCGGATCGGTGGCCGTCGCGTAGCGAGAAAGGGTGTCGACGATGGTCAGGATGCGCAGCTTCCGGCCGGTGGCCAACTGGTCATGCACGAAGTCCATCGCCCAGATCTGGTTGGAATGGGTGGCATCCGTTCGGTCCTCCCTGAGCTTGGCCTCCACCCGTCGCTTCGGTGTTTTGTTGCGCAGCTGTAGTCCCAACTCGTTGTAAAGCCTACGGGTTCGCTTCATGTTGATTGGCCACCCTTCCCGAAGCAAGAGGACATGCACACGCCGATACCCGTATCGGACCCGGGTCTCGCAAATCTCTTTGATCCTGAGCTTAAGGTCGGCCTGCTCGCCGCGCTTGGACTTGTAGGTGTAGAGGGAGCGCTCAATCCGCAGGGCTTCGCGGGCCCGACGCACCGACACCTTCCAAGTCTACCTCACCACATCGACAAGCTGGCGCCGGCGGGCAGGCTTCAGAGCTAATGGGATGACCTGCCCCACCCTCCGCGACATTGTTGTTGCTCGAACAAAAGGAGGAAGAAATGATCAGGAATGCACCCAAGCCAGCTGCTGTTTTCGGCGTAGATTTGGGCAAGAACCTTCTCCATGTTGTCGGGCTCGTCGAGCGAGGTGGCGTGGTCCAGCGCGCCAAGTTCCGGCGAGACACGGTGCTAGCTTTCTTTGAGCGCGCAGCCCCAACCTTGGTGGGCATGGAGGCATGTCCCGGTTCGCAATGGCTCGCTCGCAAATTGCAGGCATTCGGGCACCGAGTGCGGATCGTGCCGGCCCAGTTCGTGAAGCCATTTGTGAAGTCACAGAAGAACGATACGATCGATGCCGAGGCGATGGCGGAAGCCGTTACCCGACCGACCATGCGTTTTGCGCAGGTCCGGACGGTCGAGCAGATCGACATTCAGGCACTGCATCGGATGCGCGACCAGTTGGTCGCAAGCCGAACTCGACTGATCAACCAGGCCAGAGCGTTCTGCCTCGAGTACGGTGTTGCCATGCGGCAAGGCGTGGGAGTGTTCAGGGTCGATCTGCCGCGGGCTCTTGCCGATGAAAAAAATCTCACACCAATGATGCGGCAGATGCTGGCCGAGATTTTGGAGGACATCGCCCATGTCGATCGACGCATTGTATCGGCGACCCGACAGGTTGAAGCGCTGGCCGATCGGGAGGACAGGGCGAGGCGGCTGATGACCATTCCGGGCATTGGGCCACTGGCAGCTACAGCATTGCTTGCGGCCGTCGGGGATGGTCGCCAGTTCCGACGCGCTCGAGAGCTCGCTGCCTGGCTAGGATTGACGCCCCGAGAATACTCAACAGGTGGCAAAACGACTATGCTTGGGATCAGCAAGCGCGGAAACCGATATGTGAGAAAGCTTCTCATTCACGGCGCGCGATCCTGCATAACCCATATGAACCGATCAAAAGACCGGATCGGGGAGTGGCTCGAAGCTCTCGAAAGCAGAATGCGTGTCAACAAGGTCGCCGTGGCCATGGCCGCGAAGATGGCACGGATGGCGTGGGCCATAATTGTGCGGCCGGGCGCCATGTACGATAGACGAGATCCGGCTGTCGCCTAAGGGCGCCGGCCTGAAGAAAGCGAGGCTCGAGAAAGTGACGACGAAAAAGTCGATCAGCGCATTGTAAACTCTGCCCAAAAAAAGCGTGCCAAGTGCACAGACCGTTTATTGAGAACCATGCGCGCGGATCTCATCATGGCCTGGCCGCAACAGCGGTCCACTCGCGAGAGGCCGGATACATTTAGGCGGACTGCCTTCGTCAAAACGAAATCGATCCTTGCCCGGGCGGGGCAGGTCATACATTTTTTGCCAAGACGTCCTGCAGCATGGCTTTGTCCAGGCTGAGATCGGCGACCAGGCGCTTCAGCTTGCCGTTCTCTTCCTCGAGCTGACGCAATCGCTTCACCTCCGAGGGCATTAGCCCGCCATAGCGTTTACGCCAGTTGTAGAACGTGGCTTCGGCAATCCCGGCCTTGCGGCAGACCTTGGCGACTGCCGTGCCGTCTTCAGCCTGCTTCAGAACGAACGTGATCTGCGCCTCAGAGAACTTCGATGCCTTCATCGGAACTCTCCATCTCCCGGTCTGGGATCATAACTGGAAAATTCCAGCTCAGAATGGTCCGAATTATTGGGGGCACGTCAACTTGCGGGAAGGCAGAAGTGAAATTTTGGGACAAAACGGCGTACCAAGACAGGCAAAACCGTCTTTCGTTATATAATTACATCTGTTATATTTCATGACGTCAGAAAACATAACAAGTGGTGAAATAAGGTCTTTCACGCTCCGAATGCAGAGGTCATTGGCAGGGCGGCTACGCCATTATCCACTTAGCAGCTGCAGATACTGACATACGCTGCGGTTTAGTTCTGATGGTAGTGGCTTGGCGCTTGGCTGGCGGAGAAAAGAAATTGGTTGGCGGCGACTAGCTTTGAGCGAGGGTTCGGTCGCTTGTCGAGGCGAGTTGCAGACAATACACTCCGCACCTAGGGGAGCGATTGCGCGTTTGCATAAGAGAAACATGGCAGTCCTCAGATAACTACCTTGTTAGGACATTTCTGCGACGATCTACGCGTCTGCGGGGAGGCCTTGTAGGTCAGAAGCTGCCGGTGGTGGCTGCAGAATTCAAAGATATACTTCAGCACATTCCAGACACACTGAAAGGGCGTCTAGGCCGCGCAATGCTGGATTTGTGTTTTACAAGAGCGCTAGGGCTATCAGTTGTGACCGCAGTATGCTTTGAGGACATCACGTTTTCGGAATAGGGCGCGACGACTTGTATGAGAAGGTCAAAGACCGATTTTGAGGGTCTAGGTGCCCATATTGGTGTGCCCAGGAGACAGGCGCTTCAGGTGGTGTCTGCTCTGAGAAATTGGTTGGATGCCGTGACCATAACAAAGAGGCGGTGTTTCGATCTGTTTATCGCAACAGAGTGCTGCCTCCAGACGGTTGAACCATTGTTGGTTCTGCGCGTATTAAAGGCCTGCCTCAAGAAGGCTGGCATCGATGCGGCCTGATACGGTGCGCACTCTGGACTGCAGGTTTCATCACAAGCGCCGCGGAAGCTGGCGTTGGCTTGGACCGTATCATCGATCATTCTAGACATGTCGAAGTTGGGCAAGTTCGAGCGCATGTGCGACGGGCAAATCTCTTTCGGGACCACCGGGTGATGCGTTCCGGTAGACCTCCAGCGACCCTTGAAAGTTCGAGACAATCAATTTTACAATTTACGTAGTTTTTTCAAAGACATAAAAGTTTGCAGTTTCTGTTCCGGCCGGCGCGTCGTTTCTGAATGAAGTTGCGGAAATCTTCGGCGGTCAATCGCTTGAGAGATCGAGCGCAAAGCGCTTGCTTCGATGCGAGCCGCCCGGGCGGGGCCGCCGCTGAGATAGATACCGACTGGCATCAGGTGTCTTCAGGCTTCATCCTCGAACATGCTGCGGGCAAATACGGCTGCTTCCACGCGGTTGCGTACGCCGAGTTTTACGAAGATACGGCCGAGGTGGTATTTTACCGTCGCCGTGCTGATGCCCAGGTGCTCAGAGACTTCTCCGTTGCTGCGGCCCTTTGCGATGGCCCTCAAGACGGCCCGCTCCTGCTCGGAGAGGGCGGCGACCGAGCTGCGATCGGCCTCTGCCTTGGAGGTGTTGTTCAGCGTCGTCAGCCAGCCGGCGAGTGATCGGGTGGAAAGGTAGGTTTCCCCCTTTTGCACATCGTTGATGATGGCGATGAGATCGGCCGGCGATGTTTCCTTGGTGACGAACCCTGCCGCCCCCTCGCTCATGGCCGCTACGACGTCGTTTCCCTCCTCCGAGGCTGTGAGGATGACGACCTTGGTGCGCGGGCTGGCATCGAGAATTGCGCGAATGTGCCCAACGCTGCTGGCGCGCTGCATCCATAGATCGAGCAGCAGAATGTCAGGCCGGTGGCGCGAAGCCAGGTCTATGGCATCGGCAGGGCTGCCGCCCTGCGCGACGACCTCGATCCTGTCGGACGTGGCAAGCGCCTGGGCCAGCCCGGCGCGAAAAATGGCATGGTCGTCGACGAAGACGACGGTGGTGACCTCAGTCATCTGGCCGCTCCACATCTAGGCTCACCTCCAGAGAGAATTCATTACCGATCCGCCGCGCGGCGAATGTGCCATCAAGGATTTCCACGCGCGCCTTGAGCCCATCGAGTCCCATTCCCGAGAGTTCATGGGGCTGGCGCGGCCGCGCGGTCGATATCGCGTTACGAAGTTCTATTCGCGCCTTTTGGCCGGACATATCGCAGCATATGGTGACGCTGGAATCCTGGGAATGACGGAAGGCATTGTTCAGCCCTTCCTGCACGATCCGGTAAAGGGCGATCTGCGTTTCAAGGCCGGCATGGGCCGCGCCAAACTCGCCCCGGCGAATGACGCTGGTTCCCGTGCGCGCTTCATGCGCCTCGATCGCCAGATCAACGATCGCATCGAGCGACAGATTGGCGATATCGGGCAGGATGAGCCCATGGCTGATGCTGCGGATTTCGGACAAGGCGGTGATCAGCGAGGTTCCCATCGCGTTCAATATGCGCGCGCGCTCCGTCGGCGTTTTCGCCAATGCGCTCTCCTGCGCCTTGAGAAGAGCGAAGTTGATGAGTTGGGACGGTCCATCATGCAGATCGGCGCTCGCCAGCTTCAGTCGCTTTTCGGCAAGGAGCGCCGCATTGTCCGAAAGGCGACGAGCCTCCTGCACTTCGCCCACCTGTGCGCGCAAATGCAGCGAGGCCTTCAACCGCTCCGCCAGATCGTGCCGTTGCGCCTGAATGGTCCGGCTGCCCCTCTGGACGATGCCGAAGAGGACGATGATGGCAGCGGCCGCGCCAACTACCACAAAGGACCAGACGACGAGGGTTGTGTTGGTCAACGAGTGCTCAAGCGCTTCGGTCGTCTCGTGGATTTCCACCACGGCAATAATCTCGTCGTTGCCCAGCCGGTGGACGGGGGCATAGACCTCGAGCAGGCCCGCCTGCAGTTCGCGTAGCGTGTGCTCCTCCGCCCCGAGATCGGCGAAAGTGGAGGTGACCCGCCCCTCGAAGGCGTGACGAGCTTCCATGGGGAGCGGGAATTTGCGTCCGATCAGGAATGTCGAGTTGGAGTAGGCGATCTCGCCATTTGGCAGCCAGACTTCGAGGTATGGAAACCGGACCCGAAAGTCCTCCGTGGCCATCAAGGTGTCTATGCGCGCAATGTTCTGGCTGGAGATCGACCCACCATCGGCGACGTCCTGGAGCATCGTGGAGAACACGCCATCGAGAAAGAGAGCGGTTTGCTGGGTCCTCTCGTTGATCTCGCTCTGATTGAGCACCGCGCTAATGAGCATGCCCGAAACGGCACTGACCAGAAGCACCACGGTGACGCTGGCAATCAGGTACTGCGTTGCAAGTTCAAGGTCCCGCCAACGCAGAACAGCACCTTGAACATGCTGCCTCAGGCCGATCATGTCTTGAAGGGTCTCCCAGGCAATGATGGCAGCAGAAGACTCCCCCGAAACACTTTCAGACCTCCCCGTCCTTTTCCGGCAAACACTAGGCGCCCGAGTATTGAGCATCCTCCAATATTTCGCCTTCAACAACGCGGAACCACGAAACTTCTTGAAACGTGGATAAAATCGCTCGACCAAGGCCCTAGCCACCTGGTTAGTCGCACCCTAACCGGGCCGATAGGACCGGCTCCGACCTCAAGGGAAAAAGTCTCAGGACCTACCGATATTACGGCCAGAGCGCCGCCGTCTTAGCGTCTCCATAACGAAAACTTCTGCGCCCAGCGTTTGGCCCCAGCAGCGTTTTCGATTGTTTGGGAGATGAGAATGGTAACGCTCGTAAAGCACGATCTGGAATTCATTCTGAAACAGATCGAGATCGCAGAAGCACACGCGGCCGGTGGAGATCTTGCAGCATTGGTCGCCGGCTATGGCGGCAATGATGGCCTGGCACAGGCCCATCTGTTGCCTTACGGCCTCCGCACCGTCGACGGCAGCTACAACAACCTTTTGCCCGGCCGGGAAAACTGGGGCGCATCCGATCAGAGCTTTCCCGGGCTCTTTACCCCGACCTATCTCAACGATGCGGATGGCGACCGGTACGACTTCAATCCACTCCCCAATGTGGAGACCTGGTACTCCAACAATAATTACGCCAATGCCGGCCCGCGCACAGGGTCGCAGCCGGGGCCGGGCAGCGGCACGGTGGTCGATGCCGATCCGCGCATCATTTCCAATCTCGTCGTCGATCAGACGCTTAACAATCCGGCCGCCATTGCGGCTGCGCTGACCCTGGCCGGCGTACCGAACGAAGAGCTCTACGAAGTTCTCGGTCAGATCGTCGCCGCGAAGAAGGCGGTTGATCTGGCCACGGCCGCAAATGCCGCCAATACCACACCGGCAAATCTGGCCACTCTTCAGCTGGCGGTCGATAATGCGACGCTGGCCTACAATCAGGCGACCAGCGCGGCAACCGCGCTCATAGCGATCGCCGCTGACGATCAGGCAATCCTTGAGCAGACCGAGGCGGACCTTGACGCAGCTCAAGCGAGTGCAGCCCTAGCCATCGCTGCAGTCACAGTCCTCCTGACCGATGGCGTGCCCAATGCCAGCCAGGCAACCGAGTTCGAGAATGCTCTGATTGCATCTGATGATGCCCAGGCGCTTGTAACAAGCCTTCAAGCCAGCCTCCTTCTCGCCCAGCAGGCTGCGGATGCTTCCGCAGCTGCCGTTGCCGGTGCAACAGGCGCAGCGGCGGCGGCGCTCGCGTCAGCGCAGGCTGCGCTCGATGCGGCCGAGGCAACGGGTCCGGACCTGGCCGTCGCCCAGGCCAACCTGACCGCGCTGCTTGATGCCCACGGCGTCGAGATGGATGGCAACACGATTTATCTTCCCAACGTTTCGCCCGACGATGGCCTTTCTTCGCCGTTCAATGGCTGGATGACCATTTTCGGTCAGTTCTTCGATCACGGCCTCGATCTCGTGGCTAAGGGCGGCAACGGCACCGTCTACGTGCCGCTCTCGCCCGATGATCCGCTCTACGTGCCCGGCGGCCAGAACTACATCCCGCTGACCCGCGTCACCGTCAATCCCGGCGCCGACGGCATCCTTGGTACGGCCGACGACGGTCCTGGCCCCAAGAACCTGACGACCCCCTGGATCGACCAGAACCAGACCTACGCATCGACGGCCTCCAAGCAGGTGTTCATGCGCGAATATATCGCTGGGCCCGACGGCAAGCCCATCAGCAACGGTCACTTGCTTGAAGGCAGCAATGGGGGTCTTGCGACCTGGGCCGATATCAAGGCGCAGGCGCGCGACGTTCTCGGCATCAACCTCACCGACCTCAATGTCGGCAATATTCCGCTGATCGCCGCCGACGAGTACGGTAACTTCATCCCCGGCACCAACGGCTATCCGCAATTGGTAGTGAACCGTGGGCTCGACAATATTCTGGGCACCGCCGACGATGTGCTGCGCGAAGGCAATCCGGCCGCGCCCGTCAGCGTCCAGGGCGTTGTCCTGACCGGCCACGCTTTTCTCGACGACATCGCCCATGCTGCTGTTCCGGTGGTCTCGCAGGCCGGCGTCTTGCAGCAGGATTCGGACACCGCGCTCGGCTATGCCAATGCCGACGGTACGCCCGGACCGCAAGGCCAGCGCGGCGCGACTGCCTATGACAATGAGCTTCTCGACCGTCACTTCATCGCCGGCGACGGTCGCGTCAACGAGAACATCGCCCTGACCGCGGTGCATCAGGTCTTCCACTCCGAGCACAATCGCATCGTGGAAATGACCAAGCAGATCGCCCTCGATAGCGGCGACCTGAGCTTCCTCAACCAGTGGCTGCTGGTCGATGTCCTGGCCATCCCGACGACCCAGGCCGCCATCGATGCCCTGGTATGGGATGGCGAACGCCTCTTCCAGGTGGGTCGCTTCACCAATGAAATGGAATACCAGCACCTGGTGTTCGAAGAATTCGGCCGCATGATGCAGCCCGACATCGACGTTTTCCTCTTCGAGCCGGCCGCCGACATCAATCCTGGCATTGCCGCCGAATTTGCCCACGTCGTCTACCGCTTTGGCCACTCGATGTTGCGGCAGGACATTGCCGTCATCGAAATGGACGATCTCGGCCGTCCCATCCAGAACGACATCACCCTGTTTGAAGGCTTCCTCAATCCGGTCAAATACGACTCGCTTGGCACCGCCGAAGAGGCGTCTGGTGCCATCATCCGCGGCATGAGCCGCCAGACCGGCAGCGCCATCGACGAGTTTGTCACCGACGTATTGCGCAACCAGTTGCTTGGCATTCCGCTCGATCTGGCCGCCATCAACCTCGCTCGCGGCCGCGACGTCGGCACCCCCCCGCTCAACGAGGCACGGCTGCGCTTCTACACCGAAACCGGCGACACCCTGCTCAAGCCCTACGAGAGCTGGGCCGACTTCGCGCTCAACCTGATGAATCCGGCTTCGATCATCAATTTCATCGCGGCGTATGGCACCCACGCCTCGCTGACCAACACCCAGGCCAATCCCAAGACTATCGAGCAGTTGCGCGAGGCCGCTACCTTGCTGGTTCTCGGCGACCCCAGTCTGACCGGTCAGGCTAAGATCGATTTCGACACTGACCGGCTCAACTTCCTCAATGCCGAGGGTACTTATGCCGGGGGCGCACTCGGCGGCCTCAACGACGTCGATTTCTGGATCGGCGGCCTTGCTGAAAAGAAGATGTCCTTCGGCGGCATGCTGGGGTCGACCTTCGCCTTCGTCTTCCAGATGACTATGGAAAACCTGCAGGACGCCGACCGGTTTTACTACCTGTCGCGTGCCCAAGGTCTCAACCTGCTCAACGAACTGGAAAACAACAGTTTCGCCGAGCTGGTCATGCGCAATACCGACCTCGGCGACGAGCACTCGACCACATTGCCGGGCAATCTCTTCTCGGCCTTCCAGATGCCGACCTTGGAAATGGACCCGAGCAAGCAGCTCGATGCCGATCCGGTCCAGGACAATCCCTTCCTGCCCTTCGCCAATATCGTGGAGCGCCGCGATGCGGCCGGCAATCTCATTGCCATCACCGATATCACCACCGTTGCCGCCTATATCCGCGTCAACAGCAATGAGCATTTCACCATCGGCGGTACCGAAGGCAACGACACCATCATCTCTGGCGGTGGCGACGATGCTGTCTGGGGCAAGGGTGGCGATGACCGCATCGAGGCCGGCTATGGCGTCGACAAGGTTTTTGGCGGCGAGGGAGATGACATCATCACCAAT
Organism: Devosia sp.; assembly: GCF_040509215.1. Classification (GTDB taxonomy): domain Bacteria; phylum Pseudomonadota; class Alphaproteobacteria; order Rhizobiales; family Devosiaceae; genus Devosia. The sequence continues at coordinate 4,975 of NZ_JBEVLL010000060.1, read as the reverse complement.
GCCGGCACCGATATCGGCGAAGCCGATTTCCTCCACGGCAATGAAGGCAATGACGTCATCCACGGTGGTTCCGGCCTGTCCCTGATCTTCGGCAATCAGGATAGCGACTTCCTGATCGCCGGCCCCGACGGCAAGACGGTTTTCGGCGGCACCGAAAATGACTTCATCCTGGGCGGCAGCGGCATGGACATGCTGCACGGCAACGAGGGCAATGACTGGATCGAAGGCGGCGAGCGGTTCGATACCCTTGCTGGCGAAAACTCCGAGCTGTTCTTCAATTCCTCCATTATCGGCCATGACGTGCTGAACGGGGGCAGTGGCGACACCGACTACGACGCCGAATCCGGCGATGACATCATGTTCCAGAACAGCGAGGGCATTCAGCGCAACAACGGCATGGCCGGCTTCGACTGGGCCATCCACAAGGGCGACAGCCACGCGGCCAATACCGACCTCGGCATTCCGATCTTCGAAACGCAGGAAGCCTTCATCCTGCGTGACCGCTTCGACCTCGTCGAAGGTCTATCGGGCTGGAACAAGAACGACACTCTCACGGGCCGTAGCGTGGCGGTGAATACGCGTGCCGAACTCGAAGGCACGGCGGCCATTCCGAACGCGGACTCTCCGCTCGATAGCTATTCCAACGCCCTGTTGGAAAAGAACGTCGACCTGATCAGCGGCCTGCGGGCACTGGTCGCCCACATCAACCGGACGACCCAGACAGGTCGGAATGGTGTCGTCGAATCCGTGGTCATGGACACGGCCGACGCGTCGGACATAATCCTCGGCGGTGGCGGCAGTGACATCATCAAGGGATTGGCGGGCAATGATGTCATCGACGGCGACATGTGGCTCAACGTTCGCATCGCCGGCAGCTCGAAGCTGGGAACAAGCTTTTCGGCTGACTCCCTCGAAAGTCTGGTCACCCTCTATCGAAATGTCCAAGGCCAGCTTGTCGCTGCAGGCACGCCAAACGCCATCGCGGTTACCAAGCCCCTGACCACCTGGATGCTTGAAGGCGCGATCAATCCCGGCGCTCTCAGCATTGTCCGCGAAATCATCAACGGAAATGTCGCTGGCGACTTCGACCGCGCCGTCTATACCGACGCCCGCTCCAATTACAGCTTTGGTCTCAATTCCGACGATAGCCTTTTCATCGACCACACCGGCTTCGCACAGCAGCAGAACGACGATGACCTGCCGGAGGGAGAAGGCACGCCCAATCTGCTCTCGGACGGCAAGGACACTTTCCGCAATATCGAACTGCTGGCCTTCAGTGAAAATCGCTATCTCAACGTCATCGAGGGCAACAGCGCCGACAACGTCCTCAACGGCACGGCTGTCGATATCGGCTTCGGCCGTGACGACCTGATCTCCGGCCGGGACGGCAATGACACGCTCAATGGCGGCGTCGGCGACGATGTGCTGCTCGGTGGCGATGGTGCAGACATCCTCAATGGCGGCGACGGCAACGACGTGCTGATCGGTGGTGCCGACGGCGTGCGGACCACAACGACGACGTCGACCTATGCCGACAGCTTCAACAATAACAGCTTCAGCAATACGAACGGCTCGACCACCTGGGGCACGAGCTGGGTGGAAACCGGCGACAACAACAGCCCGAACAACGGCCAAATCCAGATCGACGACGACCTGAACAACGTTCTGGGCTTTGTCACAGGCGACGGCGCGCAAATCCAACGCACCGTTAATCTCGCCAACGCCACGAGCGCCACACTGAGCTATTCCATCGTGGAATCCGGTCTGGACATAAACGACGACACGCTCACGGTCTTCTTCTCCAGGACGGGCCTCGAAGCCGACTTCGTGCAGGTCGATCTGATCAATAGCGCCACCAATACCGTGAACAACCGGTCGATCAACCTCAACCTCTTCGGCTCAGGAGCATTCACTGCCAACGCAGCGATCCGCTTTGTGGCGTCGAGCTTTGAGAACGGTGACAGCGTCGCAATCGACAATCTCACCATCAGCTACACGACCACTACGACCGCTGCTGCCGGCGACCAGCTCAACGGCGGCGCAGGCAACGACACCTATGTGTTCAATGTCGGCGACGGAAACGACGTCATCCAGGAAACCAGTGGCACCGACCGTATCGTCATCGGCGCTATGACCCTGACTGGCCTCAATGCCTTCAGCACCACCGGCAATGACCTGGCGCTGCAGTTCAATGGCCAGTCGGTAACAGTCACCGATCATTTCGACACCACCGGCGAAGCAGTCGAAGCCATCAATCTCGATGGCGCGACCTATGAAGGCTATGCGTTCGACGGCGATTATGCCCTGAGCACCGACGACAATGGCGACCGCACAGCCAATGCCGGGGTCAATACACTTCTGGCTGGCTCGGCTGCCGGTGACGACCTCATTGGCGCCGATGGCGATGACCTGCTTTTCGGTCACGACGGCAATGACAGCCTCTTCGGCGATACCGGCGACGACCTTCTGGTCGGCGGGTCAGGCAATGACGACCTAGACGGCGGCACCGGGGCCGACACCATGGTGGGCGGCATCGGCGATGACACCTATATCGTCGACGACGTCGATGATGTGGTCGTTGAAGCCCTCGCGGGGGGCGTTGACGAAGTCCGCACCGACCTCGCGACCTACACCCTCGGCGCCAATGTCGAAGACCTGACCTATACCGGCGCAGGCACCTTCATCGGCATCGGCAATGAACTGGCTAACGTCATCGAGGGCGGGGCAGGGGTCGATACGCTGACCGGTCTTGGCGGCAATGACACCTATCTCGTCACGGCTGGCGATGTGGTGGTGGAAGCTGAAAATGGCGGCACCGATACGATCGTTTCGGCGGCGAGCTATACTCTCGGCGCCAATATCGAAAACCTCTCGTTTTCCGGCAATGCAGACGGCGTCAATGGCACCGGCAATGCGCTGAACAACGTCATCACCGGCAATGGTGGCACCAACCAGCTCTTTGGCGGTGGCGGCAACGACACCATCAACGGTGGCGACGACGCCGACTTCATCGATGGCGGCACCGGCGACGATATCCTGCATGGCGGCGCCGGCAACGACACTGACATCCTGATCGGCGGCGACGGCAACGACATCATCCACCTTGCCGCCAATTCCGGCATCAACAACGACGGCAACGACATCGTCCGCTACACCGCCGCCAATTTCGGCGATGACGTCATCAACGGCTTCGACGCCAACCCGGCCGGTGGGCAGGACCAGATCGATCTCAGCGCTCTCGGCATCACCGCCGCGAACTTCAACAACCGGGTGTTTGAATCCACCGTCGGGGCCGACACTCTGTTGACCATCCGGGAAGACGGACCTGCCTCGGCAATCCTGGGTACGATCCGCGTCGCCGGTGTGAACAATACCCTCATCGACGCCACCGACTTCATCCTTGCCGCGGCGGCGCCCGCGCTGACCATCAACGGCACGGACGCTGGCCAGACGACGAATGGCGGCAACAATGCCGAAACCATCAATGCAAACGGCGGCAATGACATCGTCAACGCCAATGGCGGCAACGACGTCGTCTATGGTGGGGAAGGGGCCGACACGCTCAATGGTGGCGACGGTAACGATACCCTCTCCGGCGGCATTGGCAGCAATAGTGGTGCCGCGGTCGACAACTTTGGTCAGGCAAATTACGGCGCCAACAATGGCTCAATTGCCTTCGCCGGAAACTGGATCGAAGGCGGCGGCGAAGCGACGAGCCCGAACAACGGTGACATCCAGATCAGCGGCGGTCGCCTGCAGTTCAACCAGAATGTCGACGGTGGCGAAACAATCGAGCGCGCCATCAACCTGACCGGCGCAACCTCGGCGTCGGTGACCTTTGCCTTCGAGGACGACAACCTCGGAACTGGTCAGAGCGTCATCGTCCAGGCCCGCAACGTCAACACCAACGCCTGGGAAACATTGACGGGCGGCAGCTTCGCTGGCGTTCTGGGCAGCACCACGGGCAACGGCAATGGCAACTTCACCGCCACGCTGTCGGCCAATCAGATCGGGGCCAATTCCGCGATCCGCTTCCTGACCACGGGCGACGGCAATAACTGGGACAATGGCGACAATTTCTACGTCGACAATTTCACGGTCAACGCCAGCATTCCAGGCCTCAATGCCGGTGTCGACACCATCAATGGCGGAGCCGGGGATGACACTATCATCTGGAACGCCAACCTTTCCGGCCCGACCGACGGCTTCGACATGGTCGACGGCGGCACCGAGGGCGCGGCCGGCGATACCTTCGTCATCAACGGCAATGCTTCGGCAGAAACTTACCGCATCTATACCAAGGCCGCTGCCACGAGTGCCGGTTTCACCTCGGCTGCGTCGACGGAAATCGTCATCACCCGCCAGGTTGGGGTAGCGGCTGCAGTCGTCATCGCCGAGCTGCGCGAGATCGAGGAAATCCGCATCAACGGCATCGACCCGGCTGGAAATACAGCGGTTGGCGGCGACACTATCCAGGTCATCGGTGATTTCTCGACCACCAGCCTGCGTCTCAACACCATCACCATCGATGGCGATGTGGGCGATGATGTCATCGATATCTCGGCCCTGACCTCGGCGCACCGCATCGTGTTCCGGTCCAATGGCGGCCACGACACCATCGTCGGCACGCTGCGGCCCGAAGATGTCATCGAACTGCCTGAGGGTGCCGATCCCACGGAATACACCTCGTTCACCGTCAACGGTGTCACGACCCTGACCAATGGCCAGCACAGCGTCTCCTATACCGCTGCCGGCGAAGGCCCCCAGATTGGTGGTGGTGACGAGGACGAAGACGACCACGTCCCTGGCGATGATGACGATGACTGGGATGACGAAGACGATGGCGATGACGATGACGACGATGCGCCAGTTGTCGGCGGTCCGATCCTCGGCACGCCGCAGGATGATGTTCTGCTCGGGACTTCGGGTGGCGACCTGGTGTTCGGCTTTGCCGGGACGGACTACATCATTGCCA
>NZ_JBEVLL010000059.1:0-22088 GCF_040509215.1 Devosia sp. | reverse complement strand
CCGAAACAGAGGTGCCGTGAAGGCGCAGGCCGGACGAGAATAGTCGCGTCGCGGCGGCCACCTAAAACAAAAAGGCCGGGTCTGAAACCCGGCCTTCTCAAAGATCTTATTCGGCTGCAGGCGCTGTGCCCGCTGTCAGAAACGCTGGCAATTCGCCAACGTCTGGCTGCGGCGCGTTTGCCTGATCGACACCGCCTTCGGCACCAGCCGGACGACGGCGGCGCGGGCGGCGTTCACGCGGCTTGCGCGGAGCCTGCTCGTCGTCTTCCGCAGCGGCCACCGGTTCGGCAGCCTCGCCTGCTTCAGCGACGGGGCGCTCGACAACGGGACGCTCGGCCGGCGGACGACGGGTCCGCTCGGGACGTTCGGCCCGCTCAGGGCGTTCCGTCCGTTCGGGCTGGGCAGCAACGGGCGCGGCCGCTTCTTCTTCCGCTTCGTGGCTCACCTGGGCCTGAACCGGCTGGGGCGAGGAGAAGCGCGAGTTCAAATCCGAGACATCGTCATCGAACTCGTTATCGTCAGGGTTCTGGCCATCGCGCGTGCCGTTCAGGGCCTGCTGGGCCGAGGAGACGATACGGAAATAGTGTTCTGCGTGCTGGAGATAGTTCTCCGCCATAACCGAGTCGCCGGACGACTGGGCATCGCGCGCCAGTTGCAGGTATTTTTCGGCGACATGAGCCGCATTTCCGCGGACCTTTACGTCCGGACCGTTGCTCTCATAGTTGCGCGACAACGGATTGACGTGCTTGCGTCCACCGTTCCGGCCACGCTGCCGGTTCTTGTTCTGGTTTGGTCTCATCGGGTCGCTTTGTCTAACTCTAGATCGTTAAGCGTCACATCTGGGCGGACCGGACTTTTGGCCGGTCTGGCCCCACATCCCGCGAACTTCGCACAAGGATGGGGTTATACTGGTTTCATGAAGACCGTATGCTTTCGTGCAGCGCCCCGGAAAAATCCGCCTTCTCTATCCACTTGGCTCCCGCACTCGGGACAAGCACGGCCTCTGCCGCAAGATTTGGATATAGGGTGTGGTCGCCGCGGCGCCCATGATGCGCCATTGACAGCACGTTCAAGCTAGCGGTTTTCACCGGTCTTGACCAGCACAAAGTATTCTATGCCGGGTTTGTGCGCTTCAACACGCTAGATGTGGTGCGCCGAAACCACACGATCAAGCCCGGCAAGGTCTTTCTCGACGCTGATTCGGCCAAACCCCGCCTCGGCAAAGAGCGCCGAAACCGCGGCGCCCTGGTCATAACCGATTTCGACCAGCACTTTTCCGCCCGGCCTCAACCAGTTCGCCGCCTCTGCTGCAATGATGCGATAAGGCCCCAGCCCATCCAGCCCTCCATCGAGCGCCAGCCGCGGATCAAACTCCCTGACCTCGGGCTCGAGCGTTTCGACGACCTCGGACGAAATGTAAGGCGGGTTGGAAACGACGAGATCAAACCGGTCTTCGCTTCCCATTGCCTCGAACCAATCGCCCTGGCTGAAGAGCAATCGGTCAGAAACCCCATTCCGTTCCGCGTTCCGCCTGGCAATTTCCAGCGCCCGCGGATTGATATCCGTCGCCACCCCGCTCGCATCGCGCCGATTGGCCAGAACCGCGATCGGGATGCACCCCGACCCGGTGCCAAGATCGACGAACCGCCCACCCTTCGGCAAAGCCTTCAGCGCCAGGTCGACCAGCAGTTCCGTATCGGGTCGCGGTTCGAGCGTTGCTTCATTGAGGCCGAATTCGAGCCCATAAAATTCCTTGTGGCCGATGATCCGCGCCACCGATTCACCCGTCAGCCGCCTTTGCATCAGCGCGGCGACCTCAGATGCTAACAGTGTGCTAACCAACTCGCGCTCGCGCGTGGCCAATTGCAGGGCGTCAAAACCCAGCGCCTGCCCCACCAGCAGCTTGGCATCGAGGCTCGCCGTTCCAACGCCTTTTTCCGCCAGCACATCCCGCCAGCGCCGCCAAAGCGCGCCTACGGAAACATCCTCGCTCAGTTGGAACTCTCCATCGCCGCCAACTGCGCCGCCTGGTTTTCGGTGATCAGCGCCTCGATCAATTCATCCAGCGCTTCGCCCGCTATCACCTTGTCGAGCTTATACAAAGTCAGGTTGATCCGGTGATCGGTGACCCGTCCCTGCGGGAAGTTGTAGGTCCGGATGCGCTCCGAGCGATCCCCCGAACCCACCTGCCCCTTGCGCTCCGCCGAACGGGCGCTATCCCGCTCCTCGCGCTGCATTTCATAAAGCCGCGCCCGCAACACCACCATGGCTTGCGCCCGGTTCTGGTGCTGGGATTTCAGCGCCGAGGTCACGACGATCCCGGTCGGCAAATGGGTGATGCGCACCGCCGAGTCTGTGGTGTTGACGTGCTGCCCGCCGGCACCCGAAGCGCGCATCGTATCGATGCGGATATCTTCATTTTTGATATCAATATCAATGTCTTCGACCTCGGGCAGCACAGCAACCGTCGCCGCCGAAGTGTGGATGCGCCCCGAGCCTTCCGTCGCCGGCACACGCTGCACGCGGTGCACGCCGGACTCATATTTCATCCGCGCATAAACGCCCTTGCCCGACACATTGGCGATGACTTCCTTGTAGCCGCCCATTTCGCCGGGGCTCTCTTCCATCAGCGTCACCTTCCAGCCGCGCAGCGCTGCATAGCGCTCATACATGCGGAAAAGATCGCCGGCGAAGAGGGCCGCTTCGTCGCCACCCGTGCCGCCGCGGATTTCAAGGATGATCGACTTTTCGTCGGCCTCATCCTTGGGCAGCAGCAGAAGGCGGATCGACTGCGTTAGTTGCTCAAGCTTTTCATCGAGCTCTTCGATTTCGGCCGCCGCCATCTCGGCCATGTCCTTGTCAGGGCCCTTGGCAAGAGACTCGGCTTCCGCGCGGTCGCGCTGGGCCTTTTGATAGGCATTGATCTCACCCACGATCGGCGTGAGATCGGAATGCTCCTTGGAGAGCTTCGCCAGTTCGTCCGGGCTCGCGCCGCCGGAAAGGGCAGCTTCGATATATTGGAAACGGGTGGCAAGCGCGTCGAGCTTGTCCTCAGGCAAAGCGGGCATTCTTGGATCTTTCCAGGCACTATCGGCGCCTTGGATAGTCGTCAGCGCCCGCAATCGCAAGCAGAACTAGGGCCATTGCCATTCGGCCCAGGCCGATACGAAAACGTCCGCCATCGAGAACCGGAGCGCAGAAAGCGGCGTTTGCAGGCCGGCATCGGCCGAAAGGCGAGGCCCTAGCCCATGGGCAGGTTCTGTTTTTCTACCCATTCCTGGAGAAGCGATCGGATCGCCACTCCATCGGCGCCAATGCTGAGCGCCGCCGCAACCGAATCCTGGATCGGCTTCAGGTCGACATTAAGCACCAGTTCCTTGATCGGCCCGATCGAGGCCGGACCCATCGAAAGCCGCGTCATGCCGATCGCCATCAGCGCCAGCGCTTCCATCGGCTTGCCTGCCAGTTCCCCGCACATGGTCACCGGCTTGTTGTGGCGGCGCGCTGCGTCGACCACCAACCGCATGGCGCGCAGGCGCGGCAAAGCAATGGCGTCATAGTTCTTGGAGACGCGCGGGTTGGCGCGATCCGCGGCCGTCAGGAACTGCACGAGGTCGTTCGAACCGATGGAAACAAAATCGGCCTCGGGCATGATCTGGTCGAGTTCGAAGAGCAGCGAGGGCACTTCCACCATGGCGCCCAGTTCGAGCCGCGATGGCACGGGTTCGCCAGCTCGGCGCAGGCGCTCCATTTCCTTGGCGACCACGAGCTTGGTCTGCCGGAACTCAAAAGTCTCCGTCACCATCGGCACGAGAATTTTGAGCGGACGCCCCTTGGCTGCCATCAGCAGCGCGCGAACCTGGGTGCGTAACAGCCCCGGCCGGTCAAGGCCAAGACGGATGGAGCGATAACCCATGGCCGGATTTTCTTCGGCCATCGAGCGCAGATAGGGCACGACCTTGTCGCCGCCGATATCGAGCAGACGGAAGACCACGGGCCGATCGCCGGCAATCGCCATTGCTTCGGCGTAAAGATCCACCTGCTCCTGCAGCCGCGGCAGTTTGCTGGCGATCATGAACTGCAATTCGGTGCGGAAGAGCCCGACGCCGACCGCGCCGGTGTCGTCCAGCATGGGCAAATCAGCCACGAGCCCGGAATTGTGCAGGAGCGTGATGTCGACGCCGTCTTTGGTGATGCTCGGCTTGTCCTTGAGCGCGGCGTAATGCGCCCGGCGCTTGGCCGAAACCCGCACCTTGTCGATATAGGTCTGCTCGACATCGGGCGTTGGCCGCAGATGCACCTGGCCGGCCGGACCATCGATGATGATGTCGTCGCCGCTTTCGCACATGGAGACGATCGAATCGGCCTGCCCCACCGCCACGAGCCCGAGCGAACGGGCCACGATGGCGACGTGCGCGGTCGCGCCACCCTCTTCGAGGACGAGACCCCGCAGCTTCTTGCGATCATATTCGAGCAGTTCCGCCGGCCCCATATTACGGGCGACGAGAATGGCATTTTCGGGCAGTTCGCGGTGCGCGGGCTGGCTCGTATTGGTCAGGACGCGCAGCAGCCGGTTGGCAAGATCGTCGAGATCATGCAGCCGGTCGCGGATATAGGGGTCGGTCTGGCGCAGCATGCGGGCGCGGGTATCGTTCTGCACGCGCTCGACCGCTGCTTCCGCCGAAAGCCCGTTCTCGATCGCCTCGGTCAGCCGGTTCACCCAGCCCCGGTCATTGGCGAACATGCGATAGGTTTCGAGAATCTCTCGATGGTCGGAACTGGGCTGCATATCGCCATGGTCGAGCATGGCGTCGATCGAGACGCGCATGCTGGCCAAGGCCTTGTCGAGCCGCGCCTTTTCCGCCTCGGTATCGTCGGCAATGAAATTGACCACCACGACACGCGGATCGTGCAGCACCACAGTGCCCAACGCGATTCCATCGGTAAAGCTAACGCCGTTGAACATGCGGGGACGCCTGAGATCGATATCGGACCCCGGCTTGATCAGATTGTCGAAGTCCGAGGTCGCGATCATCTCGGCGAGGATTGTGGCCGTAGTCAGCATGGCCTCGGTTTCATCCTCGCCATAGTGGCGACGCTCGGCATTCTGGACGACCAGAACCCCCAGGGTTTGCCCGGCTCTGAGGACGGGCACACCGAGGAATGAATTATATTTGTCCTCGCCCGTTTCTGGGCGATAGGCAAAACCGGGATGGCTGGGTGCGTCGTCGAGGCTGAGGGGTTCGGCTTCCGAGGCAATAAGGCCCACGAGACCTTCGCCGAGGCGGAGCGTCGTCATGTGAACCGATTCGGCCGCGAGGCCCTTGGTGGCGAAAAGTTCGAGCGCGCCGTCATCGCGCAGCACATAGAACGAGCACACATCGGCCCGCATATTGTCGGCAATCAGGCCCACGATCTTGTCGAGCCGCGCCTGCGAAGCCAGCGGCTCCGCCATGGTTTCGCGCAATTGCCGCAGCAGCACCCTTGGGCCGCCTATGGTCGTGACCATCCCACTATCGGCAGCCCCGCCGAGCCGCCCCCCTAATTCGGACGCGGCTCCTTTCCCCTCGAAACGAGATCAGGCGTCCTTCTTGTCCAATCCGTAATAGGTGTGCAGCGCGCGAACCGCAAGCTCAGCATATTCTTCATCGATCAACACCGAGGTCTTGATTTCCGAAGTCGTGATCAGCTGTATATTGATGCCCTTGTCGGCCAGCGCCTTGAACATCGAAGACGCGACGCCCGCGTGGCTGCGCATGCCCACGCCCACGACCGAGACCTTTGCCCCGCCCTTGGAGCCGGAAAGGCGGGCATATTCGAACTTGCCGCCATTGTTTTCGAGCGCCTTGACCGCCTTGTCATATTCGCTGTCGGGCACGGTGAAGGTGATGTCGGTGGTCGCGCCATCATCGGCAATGTTCTGCACGATCATGTCGACGATGATGCCTTCATCGGCCAGCTGGCCGAAGATGGCAGCGGCGACGCCGGGCTTGTCCTTGACGTCGCGCAGGGTGATCTTGGCCTCGGCCTTGGCGAGCGTCACGCCCGAAACGATCTGCTTTTCCATGATCTCATCCTCATCGCAAACGAGCGTGCCGGGGACACCGGGCTTTCCATCGGGCGCAATCTGGGGCGCGTTGGGGTCGTCAAAACTGGAGCGCACCAGGAGGCGCACCTTGTGGGCCATGGCCATCTCGACCGAGCGGATCATCAAGACCTTGGCGCCGAGCGAAGCCATCTCAAGCATTTCCTCGAAGGAAATCTTGGTCATGCGCTGCGCCTTGGGCACGATGCGCGGGTCGGTCGTGTAAACGCCGTCCACATCTGTATAGATATCGCAACGATCCGCGCCGACCGCTGCGGCGACAGCTACGGCCGAAGTATCCGAACCACCGCGACCAAGCGTCGTCACGCGGCCATGAGGCGAAATGCCCTGGAAGCCGGTGATCACAGGCACCCAGCCATCCGTCAGGCGCTTGTCGAGTTCGGTCGGATCGATCTCGGTGATGCGGGCCGCGCCGTGGGAATCATCGGTATGGATCGGCACCTGCCAGCCGGCAAAGCTGCGCGCCTGGATGCCCATTTCGCTCAGCACAATCGCCATGAGGCCGGCAGTGACCTGCTCGCCCGAAGCGACCACGGCGTCATATTCGCGCGCGTCGTGGAATTTGCTCGCCTCGTTGACCCAGCCAACCAGTTCATTGGTTTTGCCGGACATGGCGGAAACGACGACGGCGACTTCATTGCCGGCTTCGACTTCGCGCTTCACATGCAGAGCGGAATGGCGGATGCGTTCTATATTGGCCATCGAGGTGCCACCGAACTTGACGACGATACGGGCCACTTTTTTCCCCGACTAAGCACTACCGGCAAAAGTGGTCTCACTTTTGCGTTTCGGCAGCGCGAAAATCCAAAGTACTTCCCGCCGAACCCGGCGGTACGCTTCATTAGCGCGGGGAAATGCCACAAAGCGCGGTTGGGATCAACTGTGATCACGCTCAGCGTCACCTGCGATCGCGTCCCTGCGTCACCCCGCGCCTTGAACCCGCCCCTCAAGCTGGGCCATATGAGGACCAGAAGGAGCCAACAATGTCCGAAACCACCATCAACGACGCCGAGATCGCCAAATTTACGGCTATGGCCGAGGAATGGTGGGACCCAAAGGGCAAGTTCAAGCCGCTTCACAAATTCAATCCGGTGCGCCTGGCTTATATCCGCGATCACCTCGTTTCCCATTTCGGCCGTGATACCTCGGGCATGCGCCCCCTTGAGGGACTGAGAATCGTCGATATCGGCTGTGGCGGCGGCCTCCTTTGCGAACCCCTTACCAGGCTTGGCGCCTCCGTCACCGGTGTCGATGCGGCCGAGCGCAATATCAGCATCGCCAGGATCCACGCGGATAAGTCCGGCCTCGATATCGATTATCGCCACACCACCTCGGAAGCGCTCGTTGAGGCGGGCGAGAAATTCGATGTCGTGCTCAACATGGAAGTGGTCGAGCATGTCGACAATGTGCCGCTCTATATGAAGAGCTGTGCCGATCTCGTCGGCCCCGGCGGCCTGATGTTCACCGCCACGCTCAACCGCACCGCCCGCGCCTATGCCCTTGCCATTCTCGGCGCCGAATATGTGCTGCGCTGGCTGCCCAAGGGCACGCATGACTGGAAGAAGTTTCTCACCCCCGACGAAATCCGCAGCCTGCTCAAGCGCAATGGTCTGAGCGTGACCGACGAAAAGGGCGTGACCTTCAACCCAATCGCCGACGAGTGGCGCCTCTCTTCCGATATGGGCGTCAACTATATGATCCTTGCCGAACGACCTGCTGCCTGACCCTCATTTGCCGCGCTTGAGCCAAAGCGCCCGCTCGTCGCCGGAAAAGTGCTCGATGGCATAGCGCAGCGCTACGCGCGGCATGGTGTCGGCATGTCTGTCGAGAAAGCCGCACAGCCGCTCCGGCGCCGTGCGCCCGGTTTCGCGCAGCACACCGCCGACCACCTTGTTGATGAGATCCTGAGGATCGTGGACGAGGATTTCGGCGACGGCAAAAGCGTCCTCGAGGTCACCCTTTCGGACAAAGGCCATGGTCGCGAACATGGCGGTGCGCCGCTCCCAGAGATTTTCTGAGCGGGCAAGCGCATAGAGCACCGAACGATCCCTATCGCGCAGCCAGGCCCCGACGATCTGCGGCGCACCAAGATCGACCAAGTCCCAGTTGTTGATCCGGTCGTGCCGGCGCAGATAGAGCACGGCCAGTTCGCCCCGGCGCTCCTCCGTCGTTTTCTTGCCGGCAAATTGCTTGGCCATGATCGAGACGGCCCCGGCGCGAGCCTCGTGAATATCGCTTTCGAGCAGCCTCTCGATTTCATCGAGCGGCATGTCGGCATGGTCTTTGGCGAGCGCAAAGACCGTGCCCATCCGCACGCCGATGAAGCGGTCGCCCTCGCCATAGTCGCCTTTGCCCGATTTGAAATAGCGCCCGATCTTGGCCAGTTCTTCGTCGGACTGGTTGGCCTGCAACTGAGCGACAAAACCTTGCGCCGTCGGGAAACTCGCGCTCGCCATTTTCCGTTGCTGCCTCCAAGGCCACAGCTAAATCGTGATCAGGTCCAGTTCGATGATCTGCCTTAACGGCTGGTCAATACACTGCCCCGAAAATACCGGCGGGGCGCAGTCAAATCAGCAATCGGGATCTTGATAGCCTTTCCATGTCCGACAGCCAGCAATTCAGTGCGACAGCGCCCGTGGAAACCCTTAGACAGGCCGCCTTTGCCTGGCTGACGACTCCGGCTGACCCCAGCAACGAAAATATTCGCGCCGAACTGTGCCGCACGCTCGTGACGAGCAAGGCCGCAGTCGCCCTGGGCGCTGCCAGCGTGATCATTCTGGTCGCCGCCATCGGCTTTCTCAAGGACCCGCTCGAGGGCATATGGGTGGGTGCCGCCGTTGCCGCCGCGCTGGCGCTTCGCCTCCATTCGCTGGCGCGCGCCGCCGCCACGCCCGAAAGCCAAAGCGCCATGCGCATGGTTGTCGAGGCGGGCCTCCTCTACGCCGTCGGCATCGGGCTTGCCGGCGTCGCCGCCATTTCGAGCGGGCAATTGGCCATCGTCGTGCTCGGCGCGCTGGTGGTGACCGGCCTCGTCTTCGGCTTCTGCATCACCAATAGCGGCGTTCCCCGCTTCGCGACGGTCCAGGCCCTGATCGTCATGGTGCCCTTTATCGTCGCGGCCGGCGTTTCCGGGCCTCCGGAAATGCTGATGGTGTTCATCCATGCCCCGATCTGGGTCGGCGGACTGATGCTGCTGATCAAGACCAGCCACCAACGCCTCGCGAGCCTGATCAAGGCCCAGGCAACGAGCCGCTATCTTGCCTATAACGACGCCCTGACCGGCCTTGCCAATCGCGCCCAGGTGATGAGCACGCTCCAGCAATTGGCGACTGATCGCCCCGGCCCGCGCAAACCCGTTCAGACCCATCCGCCCTACCTTTTCTATCTCGACCTCGATGGCTTCAAGGGCGTCAACGACAGTTTCGGCCATGGCGCTGGCGATGCCCTGCTGCAGGCCGTGGCGCAGCGGCTCAAGGACAATGTCCGCCTGTCCGATCTCGTCGGGCGGCTGGGCGGCGATGAGTTCGTGCTGATCCTTGAAGACTATCCGCCCGACCGCATCAGTCCCCTCGCCGAACGCCTGACCGTCGCCCTCGCTCAGCCTTTCGACCTACCCGAAGGCGGAAAGGCCCTGATCGGGGTCAGCATCGGCGGCGCCCCGCTCGGGGAAGATCCGCACCTGGCTTTGGCACAGGCCGACACCATGCTCTATCGCGCCAAGCACCGCGGCCGCGGCACGCACGTTCTCGCAGGCATCTAACGAAAAACCATGACCAAGCGCTTCCAGCGGCGTTCGCCGTGGGATTCTGTTCGTGGCCGGCCCCCGAACATCACAATAAGCGTAAGCCGGCCAAGATTTATCCATCTTATCCCCACCGCCAAATATACCCTCATAATACCCTCATCCAACCTCGCATGGACGGTCTGCAGACGACAGTAGCGAGGGGGCCCGGCAGGGGATCGTCTCCCATGCACGTTCGGGGCTGGCCGCTTGCGACGAGCGATCAAAAGTCGCCGATAGTTCCCGCCCGAAAAGAGGGCACTCCGGAGCGGTATCCGCTTCATCTAACAAAATACTTCGAGGCGAATGCTGCTCCGGGGTCCGTCCATCTTCTCGCACCATGCGACACGACAGCAGGTCACCACTCACCTCATCGAAGCAGCCGTACCGTACGGTACGGTACGGAAAATCCTTGAAGCGGCCCTGGAATGGGTCTAAAGAATAGGGAACTCCGGCCCCACCGGCGACAACGTATTGAGGAAACCGCCATGCCTGTCTATCGCTCCCGCACAACCACTCATGGCCGTAACATGGCCGGCGCGCGTGGCCTGTGGCGCGCAACCGGCATGAAGGACGGCGATTTCGGCAAGCCCATTATTGCGGTGGTGAATTCCTTCACCCAGTTCGTGCCCGGTCACGTCCATTTGAAGGATTTGGGCCAGCTCGTTGCCCGCGAGATCGAGGCAGCCGGTGGCGTTGCCAAGGAATTCAACACCATCGCCGTGGACGACGGCATCGCCATGGGCCACGACGGCATGCTCTATTCGCTGCCGAGCCGCGACATCATCGCCGATAGCGTCGAATACATGGTCAATGCGCATACCGCCGACGCCATGGTCTGCATTTCCAATTGCGACAAGATCACGCCCGGCATGCTCAACGCCGCCATGCGCCTCAACATCCCGGTGGTCTTTGTTTCCGGCGGCCCGATGGAAGCCGGCAAGGCCATCGTCAAGGGCAAGCTGCAGGCGCTGGACCTTGTCGACGCCATGGTGATGGCTGCCGACGACCACTATACCGACGAGGAAGTGCAGGCCGTCGAAGAAGCCGCCTGCCCCACCTGTGGCTCCTGCTCGGGCATGTTCACCGCCAATTCGATGAACTGCCTCACCGAGGCCCTTGGCCTGTCGCTGCCGGGCAATGGTTCGACGCTCGCCACCCACTCCGACCGCAAGCGCCTCTTCCAGGAAGCTGGCCACCTGATCGTCGATCTCGCCCGCCGCTACTACGAGCAGGACGACGAAACCGTGCTGCCGCGCTCCATCGCCACCAAGCAGGCGTTTGAAAACGCCATGGCGCTCGATATTGCCATGGGCGGCTCGACCAATACCGTGCTGCACATCCTCGCGGCTGCCCATGAAGGCGGCGTCGACTTCACCATGGACGACATCGACGCCCTGTCGCGTCGCGTTCCCGTGCTCTCGAAAGTGGCTCCGGCCAAGAACGACGTGCACATGGAGGACGTCCACCGCGCCGGCGGCATTTTTGCCATTCTCGGCCAGCTCGACCGCGGCGGCCTGATCAATCGTGGGGAACCGACGGTTCACGCGGCGACCATGGGCGATGCCATCGACAAGTGGGACATTTCCCGCACCAATTCGGAAAGCGTGCGCAATTTCTACATGGCCGCGCCCGGCGGCGTGCGCACGACGGAAGCCTTCTCCCAGTCCAACCGTTGGACCGACCTCGACACCGACCGCACCAATGGCGTTATCCGTTCGCCGGAAAACCCCTTCTCCAAGGACGGCGGCCTTGCCGTGCTCAAGGGCAATATCGCACTTGAAGGCTGCATCGTGAAAACGGCAGGCGTCGACGAATCGATCCTGAAATTCACCGGCCCGGCCCGCGTTTTCGAAAGCCAGGATTCCACCGTCAAGGCGATCCTTTCCAACGAGATCAAGCCCGGCGACGTGCTGGTGATCCGCTATGAAGGCCCCAAGGGCGGCCCCGGCATGCAGGAAATGCTCTATCCCACGAGCTACCTCAAATCGAAGGGTCTCGGCAAAGCCTGCGCGCTCCTCACCGACGGCCGCTTCTCCGGCGGTACTTCAGGCCTTTCCATCGGCCACGCTTCGCCTGAGGCGGCCGAGGGCGGCGCCATTGGCCTCGTGCGCGAAGGCGACATCGTCGAGATCGACATCCCCAACCGCACCGTCAACGTGCTGGTGTCCGATGCCGAAATGGCCGCCCGCCGCGCCGAACAGGACAAGCTTGGCTGGAAGCCGGTTCACCCGCGCAAGCGCAAGGTGACCACCGCGCTCAAGGCCTACGCCGCTCTCGTGACCTCGGCCGCCAAGGGCGCCGTGCGCGACACCAAGGCCATCGACAAGCTCTGGAACTAAGCGGTTGGAAGTTAGGAGCGCATCTCCCTTGCGGATATATTTCATCAATCTTGACCGGCGACCGGATCGCCGGTTGGAAATGGAAACGCAATTCCGTAGTCTCGGTTTACATGCCGAGCGCATAGCGGCCGTAACACCCTCTGACCTCTCTGAGGACCAGAAGACCAGACACTGTGCCCCACATAACTGGGATTGGATGACACAAGCGGAGTTGAGCTGCAGCCTCAGCCACCTGAAGGCGCTGGAGACGTTTCTCGCCAGCGATGCAGAGCAAGCTCTGATTCTCGAAGACGACGTTCAGATGTCGCGCTCGCTGCCCAGATTTCTGGAAGCGGTGGATGCGCAGCCCGGACACTATGACATTCTGCGGCTCGAAACCTATCTTGACGGTCAGCGGCTGATGCCCTCGATCGAGCGTACCATAGAAGGAATTGATATTCGCCGCTCATGGAGCTGGTGTGCCGGCGCTGCCGCCTATCTCGTTTCGCGTCACGCGGCGAAAAAAATCCTCGACAGCGGCGAGTTCCTTCGGCTGCAGACTGACGGCGCGCTGTTCAATCCTTATCAATCGCTTTCACGACTTTTGGTCGTGCGGCACTGCGTTCCGGGATTAGCTGTTCAGCACGATCGTCTAGACCGCAATCGTCAAGACAGTGACCTGGCAGAGCCGCGCAAGCAGCACGAAAAGCCGCTTCCACTGCCTTGGGCGCAGCGGGCTTTCCGCAAGATCGCTGGCATATTCAAGACCGAGATCGTGTATGGGTCGCAACGGCAGTTTCACACAATTGTGGGCGGCGCGAGAAAGGTGCTTGTCCCGTTCAAGGCCGATTGATCCGACCTTCTTACGACAATCGCGTGACAAGCAAGAACAGCGGTGCTAAAGCCCCGCTCAGCCACTCAGCGGTCTGCCAAGACAGCTGGACTGGTCAGGCCCGATAGCGGGGATTCCACCCTCCCTATTGGGCCGACCCTAACCTCCCAAAATCATTGGATCGCCCCACCGCCTGCTAACACATGGTGTTGTGAGATCGTGCGTTCGAGCCATCGGACAGGCCGACGTTTCGCACGAGCGAACGCAGCGTTCGCCTCGATACCCTGGCGAACACTAATCTGTGTCGCCTCGCCCTGAAGCCTCCATGCTAGCCAGAGCGCAAACTGGGAGACAGATGATGCCGATCAATCGCCGCCACCTCTTGCGCCTTGCCGGTGCCGCCACCGCCTCGGCGGCCCTGACCGGCGCGCTGCGGGCCGAAGGCGGCAGCTTCTCGATCCTGCCTGAGTATGACGGGCTCTTTGCGACCTCGACGCCGCTTCACGTCGGCGACGTGACCCTGCGCGTGCGTGATGCCGAGCTGATGACACGGTTCTATTCGGAGATTCTCGGTCTCTCCGTTCTCGAAACAACGTCGGATACGACGCTGCTCGGTGTCGATGGCATGACGCTCGTCACGCTCGAGCACCGCCCCGATGCGCCCGTGGAGCCGCCCAGCGAGGCCGGGCTCTATCACACCGCCTTTCTGATGCCCTCTCGCGCCGAACTGGCGCGCTGGCTCGTGCACACGGCGATGGCGCAATATCAGTTTTCCGGCTTTGCCGATCACCGGGTTAGCGAAGCCGTCTATCTCGACGATCCCGAGGGCAATGGCATCGAGGTCTATGCCGACCGGGCGCCCGAACTCTGGAGCTGGAACGGCGACACGGTTATCATGGGCACCGAGGCGATCGATTTCGACGGCCTCCTCGCCCTGACCGATACCGAGAATGACACTTTTGTCGGCGCCCCTACTGGCATGCGCATCGGTCATATCCACCTGCGCGCCGGCAATATCGAGGACGCCCGTGCCTTCTATGCGGCCGCGCTCGGGCTCGACATCACCAGCGGTCGGGCAGATGCCGTGTTCCTGTCCTCGGGGCGGTATCATCACCACGTCGCGCTCAACACCTGGCAGAGCGCCGGGGCGGGCCAGCGCAATCCGCAAGCCACGGGCCTAGCCGGCTTCAATCTCCTTGCTGCGGATCAGTCGGTGTTGGACACAGCAAAGGCGCGGCTGTCGACCGCTGGCATCGAATTAAAAGAAGGGGCCGAAAACCTCTCGGTTTCCGACCCCTGGGGTACTGGCCTTGGTATCGTGCTGGCCGTTTAGCGGCCGGCGATCCCATCGAGCGTCGCAAAATCCTCGTCGCTGAGGCTTACGGCCGCAGCGGCGACATTGTCTTCGAGATGCTTGACCTTGCCCGTGCCCGGAATGGGCAGCATGACCGGCGAGCGCTTGAGGAGCCAGGCCAGCGCAATCTGGCTGCCCGACGCATTGTGCTTCTGAAGGATCGCCTTGGCCTCGTCATGGCCTTCGACGAGATCGCCGCCGGCCAGCGGGAACCACGGAATGAAGCCGATGCCGTTCTTCTCGCAATAGTCGAGCACCGCTTCGCTCTTGCGATTGGCGAAATTGTAGAGATTCTGGACGGTCGCGACCTTGAAGTATTTTTGGGCTTCCTCGATGTCGGCGACGCTGACTTCGGAGAGGCCGACGTGACGGACAAGGCCTTCCTTCTGCATGGCGGCGATGACTTCGAACTGATCGGCGCGCGGCGTCTTGGCGTCGATGCGGTGCAACTGCCAGAGATCGAGACGCTCGAGCTTCAGGCGGCGAAGGCTGGTCATGACGCCCTGGCGCAGGAATTCGGGGCGGCCGACCTGGTGCCATTCATCGGGACCCGTGCGGGTGAGGCCGCTCTTGGTGGCAACGATAGTGCCCTTTGAATAGGGCGCCAGGGCCTCGGCGATCAGATCTTCGCTGATATAGGGACCGTAGCTTTCGGCAGTGTCGATGAAGTCGACATTGATTTCGGGCAGGCGTTTCAGCACGCGGATGGCTTCGTCGTGGTTTTCCGGCGGCCCCCAGATGCCCTTGCCGGTGATGCGCATGGCACCAAAGCCAAGGCGGTTGACCTTTAGGTCTCCGCCGATAGCAAAGCTGCCCGACAGGCTTGCGTCGAGTTTGGTCATCTCAATCACTCCATAGAGGGATGCGAAAGGCAGCGGCCTCCATTAGGCGCGCGACCCCAAGCAAGGATTTTGAATTTCAGCCCTCGAGGATACCGAGCTCTGCCCGCAATTTCTTTGTCAGCCCCTTGGCAACCAGAGCGTGCGAGCGCCCGATATAGGCGAGAAGGTCGTCGGCACTGAGGGGCGAGCCCTCGGTCACCGAGACCCATTGGCGCTTAGCGAAATAGGCAGCCTGCTCGACGCCTTCAAGGGCCGTCAGGATATCAAAGCTATCTTCGCCGCATTTGAACACCAGCCGTAGCGGCGTTGCGTCGGAAAGGAGACAAAAAACCTTGCCGCCGACCTTGGCGACGCGCGCATCCCACTGATCTACAAAGGTCACGCCCGCAAGTTCGGCCAAGGCCTTGTCGTATTGGGCGCGATTGTAGAGGTTCAATTATGTTCCTCAGGGACGTCGGGCAGCGGCAGGAAATCGACGCCGTCTTCGAGGAGGGCCGCAACTTCGTCGCGCGTGGCCTCGCCATAAATGCCGCGGGCTTCGACTTCCTCGAAATGGATTTTCCGCGCCTCTTCGGCGAAGCGATCGCCGACATAGTCGGCTTCCGTCGTCACCTTGTTGCGGTATTCGCGCAGCATCTCGCGAAACTTCTTGGCGTCGGGATGCGCGGACGAAAGCGGCACGCGCTCATTGTCGGTCCGCGCCACCGCTGGCGCCATCGGCGCCTTTTCGACACGAGCTTCGCCACACACGGCACAATTGACGATGCCGCGCGCTTTCTGCTCGTCATAGGCGGCAGCGCTTTTGAACCAGGCATCGTAGCGATGCCCGTTCGAACACTGGAGTGCGTACTGGATCACGTTCTTGTCGTTTCTTGTCCGGCGCCGGAGCCGCGCCCTAGTCCTAGCATATAGGAGCCGGGCTCAACCGTGCAAACTGGGCTTGGCGAAATCGCGCGCATTGGCGAGCGCCGGAATGCGCTGCCGCGCTTCCACCACCGCCTGAGGATCGATCTCGGCCACCAGCACGCCCGGCTCATCGTGGTCGAGCTCGGCGATGACCTTGCCCCATGGGTCGATGATGAGCGAATGGCCATAGGTCGACCGCCCATTGGCATGGGTGCCACCCTGCGCCGCCGCAATGACATAGGAGCCGGTCTCGATGGCCCGGGCGCGCAACAGCACGTGCCAGTGCGCCTGGCCCGTGGGCACGGTGAAGGCCGCCGGCACGGCGATGAGGTTGGCCCCGGCATTGGCCAGCGTGTTGTAGAGTTTTGGAAAGCGCATGTCGTAGCAGATGGAAAAACCCAGGGTGAACGGGTCCAGCGGCACGGTGACAGCGTCTTCGCCGCCCTTATAGGTCGCACTCTCGCGATAGGCATTGAGGCCGGCAATATCGGCATCGAAGAGATGGATCTTGTCGTAGGTCGCCAGTTGCTCGCCACTCGGCGCGAACAGCACCGAGCGATTGGCAAAGCGGCCGTCTTCGAGCGGAATGGGCAGCGAGCCGATATGGATGTGGATGCCCAGACGCTTTGCCAACGCCCCCACCTTGGCCAGTTGCGGATGCCCCTCGAAGGGCGCCGCTACAGAAGCCAACTGATCCCGGTTTTCCGGGAAGATCATCGTCACTTCCGGGGTCAGCGCATAATCGACGCCCTGCGCCGCAGCCTCGGTAAGAAGAGGTTCGAGCGCAGCAAGATTGGCTTCCGGATCAAGGCCCGAACGCATCTGGATGGCGGCGATTTTCATGTTTTGGAACCTGGAACGAACTACTGGGCTAGCAGCGGGTCGAGCCCACCGGCGCGGTCGAGGGCCGCCATATCATCGTAACCACCGACATGGGTTTCGCCGACAAAAATCTGCGGCACGGTGCGGCGGCCATTGGCGCGCTGTGTCATGGCTTCGCGCAGTTCTGGATCGAGCACGGTGATTTCGGTGAAATCGACGCCCTTGTCCTCGAGCAACGCCTTTGCGGCGTGGCAATAGGGGCAGGTCGGGGTCGTGTAGATTTCAACTGTGGCCATGGATCTGGGGCTCCAAATAATTGGGTTGGCTCCTTATATGGGGACTTCTTCGCCGCTGACAACGCGGGCAAAGGTCAGAACATCAACTTCGCTCGCTCCATTGCGCAATAAGACCCGCGCAACCGCCTTAACGGTCGCCCCGGTCGTATAGACATCGTCCACTAGCACCACGCGCCGCCCCCTTATGCGCACCAGCGCATCGGCATGGGCAGAAAAGGCGCCCTGCACGTTTCGCGCGCGACCGTCTCCCGAGAGCCCGATCTGCGAGCGGGTCTTTTTGTGACGTCTTACCAGGAATGGATCGACATCGAGGCCGAGTTGGCGGCCGAGGGCCCGCGCCAGGAGGTAGGACTGGTTGTAGCGACGAAAGCGCAGCCGGCTCTGATGCAACGGGACCGGGACGAGCAGCGGCCTTGCGCCCCAATACTCATGCCCCGCACCCACCATTAGACGCGCGCAAAACTGGGCAAGCTCCGTCCGGTCGCCATATTTGAGGCGCGTCACCAGCATTTGCGCCACCGCGCCATAGCGCATGACGGCGCGGGCGCGGGCAAAGGGCGGCGGATCGGCCAAGGCTTCGGCGCTGACCGCGTCCGGCCCCAGCGATACCTCGAAAGGCAGGCCAAGCACCGGGCAGAGCGGCGCGGTAATCGGCGCCATGCCGGCAAAGCATTTTGGACAGAGGCCGACACCTTCGGCGATGGGCGTGCCGCAGGCGGCGCAGACTGGCGGATAGAGCTGGTCGAGCAGCGCCATGGCAAGCCGCCGCCCGCCCTGCAGCACCTTGCCCGAAAGGCCCCCGCCTTTGACTTCGCGCGCCCCGCTCTCCATAAGGACCATAGTGCTTCAAGGCCGCCCCATCGGCCAGTTCTTTTGAGAAGTTTCGGTTTTGTCCCAGCCGCCCCGCCTGTTCGATCCCGCCCAGCTCGTCCGCAACCTCAAGCGGCGCCCCGCGCGTGAGAATTTCGTGCGCGATCTGGTGTTTGACGATCTCGCAGATCGGCTTGGCGCCCATATGCGCAATTTCGCCGACGCCGTTCTCATAGCCCCCGATGTCGACCTCTTGCCCCAACAGGTCGCCACCGCGTCCGGTACCGTCGTCTTTCACCCGGTAGAGGCCTTTGCCGGCGAGGACGACTTCCCCGCTCTGCCCGAGGGAAATTTCGATCTCATCGTCTCCCTGCTTCACCTTCAGGCCGTCAATGACGTGCCCGGCCATATGGCGCGCCTCCGCGCCCGGCTGCGTCCCGATGGGCTATTGCTGGTCGCCATGATCGGCGGAGAAAGCCTTTCTGAACTACGCGAGGCCTTCCTTGCGGCTGACCTAGCCGTCGCGGGCGGCGCCTCGGCGCGCGTCGCGCCAATGGCTCAGGTGCGCGATGCCGGGGCCCTGTTGCAGCGCGCCGGCTTTGCCCTACCCGTCGCCGACGTCGAGACCCATCGCGTCCGCTATGCCAATGCTTTTGCGTTGATGGCCGAACTCAAGGCCTTGGGCGCGGCAAACCCGCTAACTGACCGGCCCCGGCGCTTTGCGACGAAGGCTCTCCTCACTCAGGCGGCTGCCGCCTATCAGGAGGCTTCAGCCGATGAAGATGGTCGCGTTCGCGCTACCCTCGAAGTCATTTGGCTCGCCGGCTGGGTGCCCCATGAAAGCCAGCAGAAGCCGCTACGCCCCGGCAGTGCCAAGGTCAGCCTCGGCGATGTTCTGAAAAAGGGCGAATGATGCTCGATCTTGCTGGCCATATTGCCATCATTTCCGGCTCTCCGGGTTCGGGCAAGACCACCGTGGCCGACACGCTGGCGCATCTGCCGGGCGTGCCAAAGGTCCACGTCCACTCCGACGATTTCTGGGGCAATATCAAGCACGGGCATATTCCGCCTTGGTTGCCGGAATCGGACGAGCAGAACCGCATGGTTTGTCAGATCGCCGCCGATGTTTCAGGCCGCTATGCACGCCATGGCTATCTTGTCGCGCTCGATGGCGTAGTGCGCCCCTGGTGGCTGCCGGCCTTCGAAGCGCTTGGCTTGCCGCTTCATTATCTCGTGTTGCGTCCAAAGGTCGAAGAGGCCATTGCCCGCTGCACGGCGCGCGGCGGCGACAGCCTCACCGACCCAGCTGTGGTTGCCGACCTTCATGGCCAGTTCGCCGATCTCGGCGCCTATGGCAGGCATGTGCTCGACACGACCGGTCTTGATCGCAGCAGCACGCTCGGCGCTGTCATTGCGGCGCTCGAAAGCGGAGCCTATCGTCTCAACTGAACGGGAGGCGACTATGAAAGAGTGCAAGGTTATCCGGGGCAGCCTGAGCTTTCACGGCAAGCAGGGCATGGACTATTTTTCCGGTATTTCAGCCGAGAGCGCCGGCTCAACCGGCATTTGCTTGCACATGCTGGTGCTGCCGCCCGGCGGCAAGGCCAAACCGCATTTTCACGAGAACCACGAGACGGCCATCTATCAGCTCGAAGGTTCGACCTCGTTCTATCACGGACCCAATCTCGAATTTTTGGATGAAGTCCACCAGGGCGACTATGTCTACATCCCGGCCGGCGTGCCCCATCAGCCGTTCAACCCGACCGACAGCATTGCGCGCGCCCTGATCGCCCGGACCGACCCCAACGAGCAGGAAAGCGTCGTGCTGCTGCCCGAAAGCGCCAGCCGCCTATAGTCTTTGCGCGCGCTTACCAAAAATTATCCAAGCCACCCTAGAACTGGACGGAAAGCCCAAAGGGCGTTCGGGAGGAAGTGAGATTTTTAGCGGTCCGCAGAATGCGGCCACAGGAATGCCATGTCCCTCAAGCATATGCCCATCCTCCAGAAATTCCTTCTCACCATCGTCGTCATGGCCGCCGCGGCCGTGATTCTCGGCACGGTGAGCTGGCGCGAAATCACCAGTCTCAAGGACACCATGCTGACCGTCGGCGCCAAGGAAGAGGCGGCGCGCGAAGCAATGGACCTGCGCATGGATATCATCGCCATTTCGCGCATGACCTACCAGCTCGCCATGGCCCCGGAGCGCTCCGAAGATTTCGTCGCCGAAGCCAAGCGCCGCAGCGAGGAAATGCTCGGCCGCTTCCCGAAGATCGAAGCTGCCGCCGACGCCAAGGAATTGCAGCTCCTTGCCGATATCAAGCCGGTCATGTCGGCCTATTTCGGCAAGATCGACGCCATGCTCGCGGTCACGCCGGCCGGCGACATGACCCGGATTCGCGCCGCCCTCGATGAAGCGCTGACCGCCCAGAAGGTCGTGACCGATACCGTAAAGCTCTACAGCACCTATTCGGGCGAGCTGATGGCTTCCATGCGCGCCGATGCTGAAGCACGCGCCAATACCGCGCTGATCGTGGTCGTCGCGACGGCCGGGACCGGTATCATCCTTGGCCTCATCCTCTCTATTCTCATCGGGCGCCGCGCCATCGTCGCCCCGGTCCGCGCCCTTACCCAGAAGATGGAACTGTTGGCAGACGGCCAGCTCGACATCACCATCGAGGAAGCGGCCCGCCGCGACGAAATCGGCAATATGGGCCGTGCCGTCGAAGTCTTCCGCGAAAACGCCCGCCAGATTGCCGCGCTCAGTGCCGAGGAAGCCGAGCGCGCTCGCGCCCTCGTCAACCGTGCCGAAGTCATGGATCGCCTGGCAACCGAGGTGCACACCGTGGTTGAAGCCGCCAGCCGTGGCGATTTCACCTATCGTGTCTCGGGCAATTTTGGTGACGACGGGCTCAACGCCATCGCTTCGAGCCTCAATGGCCTCGTTGAAACCGTCGATCGCGGCCTCAATGAAAGCGGCGAGGTGCTGTCGGCCCTGGCCGATGCCAACCTCAACAAGCGCGTAGAGGGGCACTATGAAGGCGCCTTTGCCCGCCTCAAGACCAACACCAACGCGGTCGCAGATCGCCTGACCGAAATCGTCGGCCGCCTGCGCAATACCTCGCGCGCCCTCAAGACCGCGACCGGCGAAATCCTATCCGGCACCAATGACCTGGCCGAGCGCACCACCCGCCAGGCCGCAACGATCGAAGAAACCTCCGCTGCCATGGAGCAGCTTGCCTCGACCGTGCAGCAGAATGCCGAGCGCGCCGGCGAAGCCAGCAGGGCTTCCGGCGCCCTGACCACTGCCGCCGAAGAAGGTGGCGCGGTGATGAGCGACACCACGGCCGCCATGGAGCGCATCTCGGCTTCGTCGGCCAGCATTTCCAACATCATTGGGCTGATCGACGACATCGCCTTCCAAACTAACCTTCTGGCGCTCAACGCGTCGGTCGAAGCCGCGCGTGCCGGCGAAGCCGGCAAGGGCTTTGCCGTCGTCGCCGTGGAAGTGCGCCGTCTCGCCCAGTCGACGGCCGAAGCCTCGCGCGATGTGAAGAACCTCGTCGAGCAGAGCGGCCGCGAGGTCGCCAGCGGCTCACTGCTGGTTATCGAGGCCGCCAAAAAGCTCAATCTCATGCTCGACATGGCCCGCTCCAGCAATTCCCTGATGGACGGCATTGCCCGCGACAGCCGCGAGCAGGCTTCCGCTATCGACGAAGTCGCCGTCGCCGTGCGGCAGATGGACGAGATGACCCAGCACAATGCCGCGCTGGTGGAAGAGACCAATGCCGCCATCGAGCAAACCGAGGGCCAGGCGAGCGAACTCGACGGCGTCGTGGATATTTTCAGGCTCGATGGCGGTTCGACTACACCAAGGCCAGTGGCTGCGCGGGCCAAGCCCGCGGTGGCGGCCAAGCCTGCCGCAAGCCGTTATCTGTCGCAGGGCAACGCCGCTATCTCGCAGGACTGGAGCGAGTTCTAGGTTCTAGCGCCCGCCCTCCCCCCCGACATCTCTCCCATC
>NZ_JBEVLL010000058.1:0-9301 GCF_040509215.1 Devosia sp. | reverse complement strand
CGGTCTGGAGTTCGATCGCGCGCCGTTCCGAGATCGGCGCCGCGGCAGCGGCGACTGCGGCCTCGTCGGGCAGGCCGAGACGCACAAAGGCCAGGGCGCGGCCATAGGCGGCGTCGCTGCGGGTCGCTTCGTTGGCCGAGTCGAGGGCCCTGCCAAAATGATCAACCGCCTGGGCGGGGCGGTTGAGATCCATCAGACACCAGGCATGGGTGAGAGCGCCGCCGGGCGAGAGGGAGTTTGGCGGCCTGAAGGTCTGGCAACCGCCGCCTCCGCTGCCGCCCCCACTTCCTCCGCCCGAGGGGGCCTCGGCCTGCTGGACTTGTCTTGGTGCCTGCTGCTGGACCACGCGGACCGTTTGAACCTGGGTAAGGTGGGCCGGCCGGGGTTTGGGCAAGGGAACGACCGAGGCGGGCGAGGTGACCGAGGTCAGATTGCCGAACTGGGCGATGCGCACCGACCGGCCACCCCAGGTGCGGCGGATTTCTTCGACGCGGGCGGCATCGCCAAGGGCGTTGGCCGTCACCATCAGGCCATAGGCGGCGGGTTCGAGATCGGCCTGCCAGCCGAGGGCGGTCTGAAACCATTCGAATGCGGTCTGGGGCTGGTTGAACGCATAGGCGTACCAGCCAAGCTCCTGGGCCAGGCCGGCGTCGCGGGTGCCGATGGCAGTTTCGACGATGCGGCCGAGCGTGGTTTCGGAGACGGCGAGGCGTGGCTCGCGGGCAAGGGTGGCGGCCGCGGCGTCGCGATAGACCTTGGCGATATCCTCGTTGTCGTCGCGATATTCGGCCAGCGCGGCTTCGGCGGCGGCGGGGTCGTTCAATTGCACGAGGGCGACGCCGAGGCCTTGTGCCGACTCGGGCGATGGATCGGCGGAGATGGCGGCTTCGAAGAAGCGGCGGGCTTCGCTCGGACGGCTGCGGTCGAGTTCGAGATAGCCGAGAAGACGCAGGTCTTCGGCATTCTTGTCGGCCATGGCGGATTTACCGAGCAGGTCGACATCGTCGCTTGCTGGCGTGGCGCCGCCTTCTTCGAGCGCCGCAGCAACGGCGCGACGCGCCAGGTCGAGGCGAAGGGTAGCAAATTCCTCGTCTTTTTCGAGCGCGAGAAGGGCCGTCAGGTCCTCGCGGTCGAGCAGGTCGATGGCCTTTTGCATGGTGGCGAAGCGCTCGGCGGCATCCGTGCAATTGGTGAGGACATAGGAATAGGCATCGATGCCGCGCTGTTTGGTGCCGGTCTTGATGAAGGCTTCGGCAAGCCGCCAGAGATTGTCGACGCTGGCGCAGGTCAGCAGTTGCGGCGCATTGGCGGCAATGGAGAGGACTTCGTCATATTGGCCGGCATCGGAGGCGACGCGAAGGCGCGTGCCTGCCTCGCCGCGCTCGATGGTTTCGGTGAGATCGGCCGTGGGCACGAAGGTCGGATCGGCAGCCTTCTTTTCGGCGATGGCGGCGCGGGCGCCGGCATAATCGCCAGCGGTGACGAGGTCCCAGATGCGCACGATAGTCTGGTCGGGCACGAAATCGGTGGTCAGCGGGTCGGCGGGCGGCTGCCAGTTGGGATAGAGCGCGCGGAGGCGTTCGATTTCGCGCTGCAGGCGCACGGTGTCGCCCTGCTGGGCGAAATAGCGCAGCGCGGTTTCGTCCGGCGCGCCGGAGGCGGAGGTCTGCGGCGGCGCCTGGGCGGTGATGATGGGGTCGGGGAGGGTGGTGCCGATCTCGGACTGCACCGGCATGTCCGCCGCAAAGGGGGCAGGCTGCTGGGGGGTGGAAGACGGCGCGGGACCGGTTTCCGAAACGGTCATCGGATCAACGCCGAAGGGCGCGATCGCCTGGGCCATGGCCGGCAGAGAGATGCCGATCAGGCATAGGGTGAGGACGACGCGGTTCATGATTGCGCCTCAAGACCAAGGCAGGCCGGACGCTGGCGGCGCAAGTGGTCGAGCATCAGCAATTGCAGGGTGGCGGCATAGTAGCTGGTGGTTTGCAGGGTGCGCAGCTCCTCGGGTACGGACTGGCCGGTGGCGACGCATTCCATGCCGGCCTGGATGAGACGATAACCCGGTTCTTCGATGGGCTCTACCGCATTGCCGGTTGCAAGATCGATCTTGAAGAGGCCCGCCGAGGAGGCCTTGGCGCGGAAGGGTTCGAGATACGCGGGGTCGAGCCCGGCACGCATGAGATAGAGCGGGATGCGAATGCCGTTGTAGCCGAACTCGGCGGGAAAATCGGGCGCAGGGCCGATCAGCCCAGCGGCCATCACAACCCAGTCGCCCGGAATGCCCGCCGGCGTCTCGGCGGCGCGACGGAGGAGTTCAAGCCCGGTCTGGGTGACGGCGTTCCAGTCGATGACGGGATCGAGCCCGTCGAACCGCGGCAAGGCCTCGAAAATCCAGTAGGAGGGATTGAGGATGGGCTGGCCGCCCGTCGCGTCATCGCCGCCAAAGCCTTCGACGCCGGGAAGGATGGCAGGCAGGCCATCCGCAGAGGCGAGGAGGTTGCGGCCGATGGTTTGCACCATGGAGGTGGCTTGCGTGGTGAAGGCGGTTTCGCTCCAGAGGTCGCCCGCCAGCAGCAGGCCATAGGCGATCAGCATATCGCCATCGGTTGCGTTATTCTCGTCGGTCACATGCGGGTCGGCATCCGGCTCCCAACGCCAGGCGGCGAGCCCGTCATCACGAACCATGAGTTCGGTTCTGGTGAAGTCCAGAATGCGGTCGAACCCGGCGCGGTCTTCGGCCAGTGCGGCAAGAACGAGGCCATAACCCTGGCTTTCGCTGTGGCTGATATTTCCATTGGCGGTGTCGATGACACGGCCCTCGGGGCTCACGAAGGCGTCGAGATAGCTCTGCCATTCCTCTGGCGTGATAGCCGGCGCAGCCTGAGCGGACATGGTCATGAGGCCTCCGAGGAGAAGCGCCGCAATAGGTCTCATGAAGGCCTTCCGATCTTGGTAAGGACACGGGAGGTGATCAGCATCAGGAGCACGGCACCGGCCACGATGGCGAGGGCGAAATAGAGGATATTGCCCGAGAACCAGTTGGCGGCGACGCGGCGCAGGTTGAACGGCGACGTGGTTGCGGGCGTCACGACGGATACTGAATTGGCGGGCACGACGGTAATGTCGTCCTCGCCCGGCGCCAGGGCGCTGACACGGCCGGCAATGCTGCGCCATTTGGGCGTATCGATCAGCCTCTCGGTGCCGGCAGCAAGGGCCGGGCCACTCGTCGAGGTCAGGATCGTCCAGACCCCGCCCTCGGGCTGGCGCATCTGCGAGACAACGAGTGTCTCCGGCGCGGGCACATAGGCAAGGTCCGGGGCGGGGATGAGCCTGAGGTCAGTCAGATCGAGCCCGACGGTTGACTGCAGCCAGTTGGAGATGCCCGAAAGCGGACCCTCGCTCTCGTTGTTGCCGAACTGGTTGAGAAGGGCATCGTCACTGCCCTGGCCGGTCGCAACCGCCGCGCCGATGCCGGTGCGCCCAAGATTGAGCGGGGAAAGGGCAGTGGTGGGCATGACGAGGACGGCATTGGCGTCAGGCGCAAGACTGTCCTGCGGCACGACGTCGAAGGTTATGACCTGGCCCGAGGCGGTGGCAATGCGGGCGGCGAACATCATCGCGGCAACGAGCGAATCCTGATCCTGGCCGAGGGCCAGTGGCACGGCGGCGGTGCCGGCATAGGGCCAGGCCGTGCCGGTCAGGACCTGGAGATCAGGCACGCCCGTGGCGCGGGCATAGTCGGGCAGGCGCAGATCGCTGTTGTTGGAGAGAATGAAGCGGGCGGGCGCCGCCCCGGTCCAGCCGGGACCGCACACGGCGTCGGAACGGGTGAGGAGGTTGACCGCGAGCGTTGCCTCGTTGCGGCCGGGACGCAGGTTGGTCATGGGGATACGGATGCGCGTATCCTTGAGCCAGCCGCCATCGGTGCGCAGCAAGGGGGTCGCCGAAGCGATCTCGCCATTGGTGTAGATGTCGATTTCGCTGCCGGGCAGCACATCGGCCGAATAGGCGGCGTCGAGCACCAGTTCGAGTTCGCCGTAGCGATAGGCATAAAAATCCGCGGGCAGCTCGAACTGCAACTGGGTGGTAAAACGCCGGCCATTGAACTCGAGCTGATCGACGCCGAGGCTGGCAAGGCTCGCCGACGCGCCGCCTTCCATCAGCGGCAGGGGATTGGGCAGGTCGAAGCGCGGCCGCTCGGGAGAAATCGGGGCGGCGTTGAGCATGGCGTCGCCGGCACGGGTTATGGTGTCCCAGGTGGGACCGGAGACGATGAGCGTATTGGCGCCAGACGGCATGGGCAGCATGGCGGCAAGCGGGCCGGCGCTGGCCTGAGGCTGCGCCGCCTGCATTTCAGGCGGCAATTCGGCTGCGGGCATGATGGCGACATCGAGAACGCCGGGCAGGCGCTCTTCGGACGGCGCATCGGCAAGCACCACGCTGAGTTTTGGCGTGCGCAGCGCGAGGCCGATCTGCTGGACGAGATGCAGCATCGCCGCCTGGGCCGTGGGGTCGGCGACATCGGGCGCGATAAGGCGCAGCGTCGTATTGCCGGTCGCGTCGACGCCGACGGCACCGATATCGGCCAATTGCGAAATACGCCCGAGATCGTCGCCCTCGAATGCGAGTTGTGCGCTGCTGCCGGCAATCTCGGTCCAGAGCTGATAGGTCGAGTCTACCGTGCAATCGGTGCGATGGCGCTGGGTGGCGCGAAATTCGATGGTATTGGCCCCGGCGCGCAGCACGCCCGCGGGCACCTCGATGCTGACGGGCGTGGTGCCCGAAGACGAGGCGATGGGCGTTGCAGCGATTTCGGTCTGGTTGATGCGAACGCGCAGGTTCGAAATTTCGGGCGCCACGACAAGCGCGTTGAGGAGCCCGAAATTAAGCGTAGCGGGCGCAGCGGCCTGTGCGGCGGTGAGATAGACGACGACGCCCTGCTTGGCCTCTTCGCCGATCAGACGCAGGCTGGCGCCGGGCACCAGGTAGCGCGAGAAGCCGACCGGCGCGACTGCTTCAACCGGCGCCGGAACACTCGCGTCAGGCTCCGCGGGCGCCGGCACGACGACGCGATTGCTTTCGGGCGACATGTCGAACGGAGCCGGCTGCGCCAAGGCGGGGCCGAGCGTTGCAAGGATCGCGACGGAGGTGAGAAGAGCGTGCCGCTTCATTTGCCCAGCACCTTTCCCGAGCCGAAGCGGAGCAGGTAACCAAGGCCGCGGCCGGTCTGGTAAAGCGCTATGCCGAGGAAGCGGACCGTGCCACGGATGATGCCGATATTGACCTGACGCGCACTCTGGCGCGCCTGCCAATTGGCCGAATTGGCGTAGATCAGATCGGCGATCAGCCGATAGTGCTGGCCGCGCTCGGGCATGTAACGGCAGCCGAAGACGACGCCCTTGCCTTCCTGCGTAACGGAGCGGATGAAGACCGGCATTTCGTCGATGCCGATATTGGCAAGCGGAGCAAAACGCACGCTTGTGGGCATGCCGCGACCAAGGCCCGCTGCGCCATTGGGCAGGCGCACGGCGACGCCGCCGCTCGACACATTGATGAAGCCGGCACGGACCCAATTGCCGTCGGCGCCGCGCACTTCGCAGCGACGCTCAACGGCGACGCGGCGGCTGCCCCAGCCTTCGCGGCGCTCGGAGACGACGCCCAGCGCACAACCGGCAAGGATCAGGTTGAAAATGTTCCACCCGCCCACGACCATCGTCACCTCGGCCTGATAGGGCTCGGCGCCGATCTTGTAGATGGTCATGGCGACGGCAAGGATCAGCAGCAGGAAGATGAGATAGAACGGCCGGGCCAGTTCGGAGAGGCGCGCGGTGTCGACGCTCTCGTCCTTGGCGGTCACCGTGAAGCTGGGCTTATAGGGATTGCGCACCACCGAGAAGAGCGCACCCAGAAGGTGCACCGACTGGATATATTCGTAGAGTTCGGAAATCCACGGCCAGCGCCAGCGCCCGAACAGCGAATTCTGCATAACCAGGTTCACCACCACATAGGTCAGCGTATAGGCGGCGAATTCGCCGGCCGAGGCGGTGAAAATCTGCAGGTCGAGGAAGAGATAGAAGAAGGGCGCAAAGAGAAAAATCATGCGCGGCAGCGGGAAGAGCCAGAAGAGCGTCGAGGACAGGTAGCAGAGGCGTTGCGGCAGGCTCAGGCCTGATTTGAACAGCGGAAAGCTGAAGATCAGGATCTGCATCATGCCCTGGGCCCAGCGAGTGCGCTGGCCGATGAAGCTCGCAAAAGTCACCGGCTGCAGGCCGGCAACGAGCGGCTTGTCGATATAGATCGAGTTCCAGCCCCGGCTATGCAGTTCGATGGCCGTTTCGCAGTCCTCGGTGATGCTCTTGCCGGAAAAGCCATTGTTGGTGGCCAGAGCCTCGCGGCGGAGAAGGGCCGCCGAACCGCAGAAGAAGGCGGCATTCCAGCGATCGAGCCCGCGCTGGATCACGCCATAGAACATCTCGTTTTCCGAAGGCATGACTTCGAAGGTGCGCAGGTTCCGTTCCAGTGGATCGGGATTGAGGAAGAAGTGCGGGGTCTGGACGAGGAAGAGCTGGCTGTCGCGACCGAAATGGGGAACCGTTTCCTGCAGAAAATCGCGGGCCGGGGCGTGGTCGGCGTCGAACACGGCGACAAACTCGCCGGTCGAGTGCGCTAGGCCATTGTTGAGATTGCCGGCCTTGGCGTGCTCGTTGCGCTCGCGCGTGAGGTAGCGGCAGCCAAGTTCGGCGCACAGTTGCTGGAGCTGTTCGTGCCGCTCCTGGGCGGTGGCAGCCTGTTCGGGATCGGGATGGTTGCGTTTGGCTTCGGTCGAACCATCATCGAGCAGCCAGACGGTGAAGCGATCCTCGGGATAGTCCATGTCGCGGGCGGCGGCGAGCGTGCCGGCGAGCAGTTCGTAATCCTCGTTATAGCTGGGGATGAACACATCCACAGTCGGCACCGGCTCGTCCTTGGGTAGGCGGATCGAAACGTGGCTGGGCATGGGCCGCACGACCACGAAGAGGCTGAGGAAGAGCATCAGAATGCAGTACATCTCAGCGAGGTAAAGGATCAGGCCCGGAATGAAGTCGGTCCATTGCTCGATCGGCGGCAAGGTGCTGGTGGTGCGCCAGAAGGCGTAGCGCAGCACGATGATGGTGCCGAAGGTCAGCAGCAGCAGGCGCCAATTCCCATCGAGCTTAAGGAGCTTGATGACCATCATGGCGCCGAGCAGGGTGGCGCCCATGACAAGATGGGTCTGGATACTTACCGGAACGGTGACAAGGACCAGCACGATCGCCGAGATTGCGATCCAGATGACGACGGTGAGCGCCTTGTTCATCACAGGCTACCTTTGGACTGTCAGGTTCCGCTCGCGGTGGGCGAGGGAACCCTGACGGAAGTGGTGGGTGGGCGAGGCACGACGATGCCGCTTTGGCCGCTGATACCGGTGGGGCCGGGAACGATTGGCGCTCCCGGCGGGGGAACAGGCAAAGGGGTGGCGACGGGAGTTGCGACCGTGGCCGGTCGTGGCTGCGTCGTAGCCGGGCGGGGTGCGGGCTGGCTCGTGGGGATGACTTCGGCAAAACCTGCGGCGCCGACGGGCTTGATCGGGGCCGCGATCATGCCGATGGCGGCGGGCGCCCTGAGGGCGGGGAAAACTTCGATATTGAGGCGCAGGTTGTACATGATGCTCAGGAGCGCCTCTTCCGATACGCCGCGGCGGCAGAGCTGCACCCGGATGATGATGGCGCCGCGCTCGACTGCCCCCGAGGGCTTCAGCGCAGGCTCGATACGCTGCCAGGCATAGAGGCAGCTATCGCCATTGGGTGGCTTGGCGATGGCATAGCCGAAGGGGCCATAGGCGTTCTGCACATAGTAGGGCGATACGGCCATGCCCGAATTGGGCCAGGCGGCCAGCGCCTCCGCGGTCAGGTTGACCTGAGTGAAGGGAATATCCTTGAGCGCCGCGTCGCTGCCATCACCACCCCGCCCCGTGAAGCGAATGATGCTGATCTTGTTCTCGCCGGTGCTGCGGGCTTCGGTCGCGAGCGAGATGTCCTGCCTGATGGCATTGGGGAATCGCGTTTCGACCGCGGTGATGATGGCGGGGCCGCCGGGCGGGGGCAGGATGAACGCCGAGGACGGCCGAACGATCTGGGCTTCCGATGAAGGCATGTCGCTGGTGCTGGCGCAGCCGGCGAGCAGACACGCTGAAAGGCCGGCAAAAAGGCCGTTTCGCAACCAACGGCCCGCCGCGAGCCGAAGTGAGGTTGTAGTCTGCATGTCAGGTCAAACCCGATTCTAGCCCAGAAACGCTAGCAACGGCCTTCGGCCTGCTGATTAGCGCTTACCAAGCTAGGCAAGGCAGGGTTAACGAGACCTTAATTTCACACCTTGTTAATTCACCAAGTCCGGTAACATTTTCAGTCAAATGTCCGAAGGGTGAATTAATGGTGCATATCCGCGGCGTTTCACCGCGGAACATCTTTTGGCCATAATCTTAGACTTCGCGCCAAACGCCAGAGAAACGGCGCTGACGCTATTCCGAAGTCGTGTCCTTGCCGTAGTAGTTCTGGCCCAGAACGATGCGATCACGGCCGGTCGAAACGCGGTGATCGTTGGTGTCGCGCAGCGAATAGACGCAGCCGCAATATTCCTGCTGGTAGAATTCTTCGCGCTTGGAAATCTCGATCATGCGAGCCGAGCCGCCGCCCTTGCGCCAGTTGTAGTCCCAGTAGGAGAGACCCTCATAGGGCGCGACGGCGCGTTTGCCGCTGTCGTTGATCTGGGTCATGTTTTTCCAGCGCGAAATGCCGAGCGAACTCGTCATTACCGGAAAGCCGTGTTCGTAGGCGTAGAGCGCGGTACGCTCGAAACGCATGTCGAAGCACATGGTGCAGCGAATGCCGCGCTCGGGCTCGTTTTCCATGCCCTTGGCGCGGGCGAACCAGTTATCGCGGTCGTAATCGGCGTCGATGAACGGCACGTTGTTCTTTTCGGCAAAGCGCACATTCTCGTCCTTGCGCAGCAGGTATTCGCGCTTGGGGTGAATGTTCGGATTATAAAAGAAGATCGTATATTCGACGCCCGAAGCCAGCATTGCCTCCATCACCTCGCCCGAACACGGGGCGCAGCAGGAATGAAGCAACACTTTCTTCTCGCCGGTGGGGGGCGTCAGGACTGGACGTTCGAATTCTTCGCTCATGAGCGGGTCATTAGCAAAAGCCGGGCAGGATTTCCAGTTTTTCAGAACGTTCCGACGTCACCTATGCGTTGACAATCAAAGGCTGTCACCCCGGCGAAG
>NZ_JBEVLL010000057.1:0-15435 GCF_040509215.1 Devosia sp. | reverse complement strand
CTGGTAGCCGAGCGGCAGGAGCAGCAGGGCCACGGCGGTCGTGCCGAGCGGAATGCGGATGTCCATGATCGAAAGTCCCTTCAGGATTTCTTTGATGGACATGTGACGGCGGCGGCGATCCGATCCTTGGGTCAGGCGCGCGTTTTTTTTGGTTTCGGCTTCGGCGTAAGCGGCGCGTGCGGCGGCAAGCGCTGCGGCCTTGGCATTGGCACGCGGCGGCGGCACGGGCGACTGGCCCAAATTTTCGAACGGATCGGGACGGTGATCGGTCATAGGAGCCCCCTCAATGTCTTGCGGGCTTCGTGAACGTGGAAGGAAACGGTGGCCTCCTTGATCCCCATGATCTCGGCGGCCTGGGCGTGACTCATCTCTTCGGCATAAACCAGCAGCACGGCATCGCGCTGCTTTTCGGGAAGGTTTCGGACAGCCGCCCAAAGCTGGCTACTGGTCGTCGCGTCTTCCTGGTTTGGCGCTTCTTCGGTCGGCGCGATCTCGGCATAGGCGTCCACGTGGGCGCCGCGGCGGCGGCCGGCGCGCTGCCAGTCGCGGACCATATTGAGCGTGATGCGATAGACCCAACTCGAAAAAGCGCTGCGCCCGTCGAAAGATTGCAGCGCTGCTCCGAGGCGAACGCAGACGTCCTGCGCGATGTCTTCGGCGTCATGACCGTTGCCGCACCAGCGCCATGCAGTGCGGTAGATGCGGTCATATTGATCCTCGATCAATTCGGCAAAGGCCTCGGCATCGCCATTCTGGGCGCGCCGAACCAGCGCCTCGGTGAAGGCGGCCATTGGATCGGGTATGGATGCGGCAGTCAGTCCCACCAATCGTGCCTGCACAGAAAGCCTCTTTGCAGCTAGTTTAGCTATAGGACGCCAGTGCCGCTGCATTCCTTTGGTCGTCGCCGAAATTTTTCTGTATGGAGACGAGCATGTCCGAAAGCCCCTTCAAGCTGAACCGCACGCGCATCTTCATCCTCGCCATGGGCGCGTTCGTGCTGCTGATTGCCATATCGATGATGATGGGGGGATTGGGGCAGTATCAGGCCCTGCGAGACGCCGCCAATGCGGCGAAGGAGCCGACGGCGGAGCAGGTGGCGCAGTAAATCTCTGGCGAATCTACAAATTGCCTGCCAATCTTCTTACGGGAAGAGGAGTTTAGCGTGGCAACCAAAGCAGATCTTCGCGATTGGGTTTACTCTGCCGTACAGGGTGCTGGCGGCAAAGCAACAATTGTCGATGTAGCAAAACATATCTGGCTTAATCACGAGTCGGAACTAAGAGCATCGGGCGCCTTGTTCTACACGTGGCAATACGACATGCGCTGGGCCGCTCAAGACCTAAGACGAACCGGCCGTTTTGCCTCAATTCCAGCTTCAGAAAAGCGGTACTGGGAGCTCAAAGCCTAAGCCACCAACGCCTGCGGCACCGCTTCTGCGATAAACCCACCGCCCAGCACTTCGGCGGTCTGGCCGTCGTCGGCATAGAAGACACAAGCCTGACCCGGCGAGATGCCGTATTCGCCAGTGACGAGGGTCACAAAAACCTCACCATTCTGCATCTGGATCACGGCCGGCTGCGGGCCACGGGTTGAGCGGACTTTTACTTCGACCGGGGCGCCATTGCCGGCGCTGGCTTCGGCAAGCGGGACGGCACCAAGCCAATTGACGTCGCGGAGGCGCACCGTGTGCGTCTTGAGCGCTTCGCGCGGGCCGACGATGACGCGACCGGCGCGATGGTCGAGCTTGACCACATAGAGCGGTTCGCCAGCGGCGACGCCGAGGCCCTTGCGCTGGCCAATGGTGTAATTGACGATGCCTTCATGCGTGCCGAGCACGCGACCGTCGAGATGCACGATCTCGCCCTGGGCCAGCGCCTCGGGATGCATCTTGCGGATGATATCGGCATACTTGCCCTGCGGCACGAAGCAGATGTCCTGGCTGTCGTGCTTTTCCGCGATCTCGAGGCCGAATTCGCGGGCAAGCTCACGAACGGCGGGCTTGCTCAGGCCGCCAAGCGGGAAGCGCAGAAAATCGAGCTGCTGCTGGGTGGTGGCGAAGAGAAAATAGGTCTGGTCCCTATCGCTGTCGACCGGGCGGAAAAGCTGGCGGCGACCGTCTTCGAGGAGGCGCGTCTGCACATAGTGGCCCGTGGCCAGAACGTCGGCGCCAAGATCGCGGGCAACGGTCATCAGGTCGACGAATTTTACCGACTGGTTGCAGGCAATGCACGGCACCGGGGTTTCGCCC
Source organism: Devosia sp. (assembly GCF_040509215.1). Lineage (GTDB taxonomy): Bacteria > Pseudomonadota > Alphaproteobacteria > Rhizobiales > Devosiaceae > Devosia. Next base: position 13,187 of record NZ_JBEVLL010000057.1, on the reverse strand, counting down.
TGCTGGTAGGCATTGGCGAAAGGCTCGATCACCGAGGCTTTGAAGCGCTCTTCATAGTCGAGCACATAGTGCGGAATACCGAGCTTGGCCGCGACGCGGCGGGCGTCGTGAATATCCTGGCCGGCGCAGCACGCGCCCTTGCGGTGCGTGGCTTCACCGTGATCGTAAAGCTGCAGGGTGACGCCGATGACTTCATAGCCCTCTCGGGCGAGTACACCGGCAACGACGGAGGAGTCGACGCCCCCGGACATAGCGACAACAACGCGCGTGTCCTCGGGACGCTTGGCGATATCAAGCGAATTCAACATGTCTTTCCAATCCGGATGGGTTCAAGGGCCAACGGATAAGTGTGAGGGCGCGTCATACCGCCATTGCGCAATTCTGGCAATTGCCCTGCCCGGCAGGAATTGCCGGGTTGAGGGCGAAACTGACCCAAAGGGCACCGGAGGACAGGCGGACGGCGTGGATCCCGGCAGGGCGAGCGGCCCGTTAGGAGCCTGAAAACAAAGGCATTTCAAAGGGTGGAGGCGAGTTGGCAAGGCTCTTGCATTGTCCGTCAGGAGTTCTTTCGTGTTCGAAGAGGCGCAATCGTGGCTTCACAACTGGCAAATCTTTTGGTCTCGGCTATCGGCTCCGCCGCAAAGCCGATGCAGCCGCCCGTCAAATCCAACAATGACGACCAGTTCGCGCGCCTTCTCGACGCTCCGGCGACCCCGCCCAAGCGCAATGATGCGCCGGCGGCGCCGAGCAGTGATGCCCAGCCGGCACAGGCCGAGGCTGCGCCTGCCGATAAACCCGAGACCACGGAAGCCGCTGCTGCAACTGCGCCGACCGACGAGAATACCGAGAAGGAAACCGGCGACGAAACCAGCACCACATCGCTGGCCGACTCGCTGCTGGCGGCGCTTGCTGCGCTCGGCCTGACGACCGAAGGCGCGACGGATGGCGAAGCGGGCGAAGGCGATCTTGTCGACCCGGCTGCGCTTGAGGACATCAAGGACGCGATCGGCGAACTTTCGCAATTGCTGGGCATGGACGTCGCAACGCTCATGCAGCAGTTGGCAGCTCTCGCCAAGAATGTTGCTGCCGAGGGCGGCGGGGAAGCCGAACTGACGGCCAAGCTCAATGGCTGGCTGGGCGAGCGCCTCGGCGCGGCCGGGCTGACGCTCGACGCCAATGCCGAGGCAAGCCTTGCCAAGCTGATGGACGGGCTCGGCGACTTCGCCAAGGCTATTCCGGCGGAACCGGAGCTGGCTTCGGCCCAGCTCAAGATGCCCGAGCCGGTACTGGCAGCAAAGACTGCCGCCACCGAGCCCAAGCTGGAAGTGAGCGAACCCGAGCTCAAGGTCGAGCCGGAAAGCCTCGAGCGCAAGGCCGAGGCCAAATCGGGCGAGCCGGCGGAAGCCAACCAGAACAAGGGCCCGAACAACCAGGCCCAGGCGGCCCGCCCCAATGGCGGCCAGGACAATAATCTCAATCTGACCCCGGCCGCGCCCGCCGCGGCGCAGGCCGATGCGCCCCAGAAGCTCGATGCGGCAACGACGCCGCGCGTGGTGCAGACAGGCTACCAGACGAGCCAGCAGCAATTGAACCTGCCGCAGATCGCTTTCGAGCTGTCGCGCCAGGTGACAGACGGCAATACCCGCTTCCAGATCCGGCTCGACCCGGCGGAACTGGGGCGCATCGACGTCAAGCTCGAGATCGACAGCAATGGTCAGGTTCATGCCCGGCTGACGGTTGAAAAGGCCGAAACGCTCGACCTGATGCAGCGCGACCAGCGCGCGCTGGAAAAGGCGCTGCAGCAGGCCGGTCTCGATCAGAGCAAAACCAATCTCGAATTCTCGCTCAAGCAAAACCCCTTCGCCGGTGATCAGAACCAGCGTTCGGGCGATGAGCGCAGCGGGTCGGGTAACAGCCAGGATAGCCAAGAGGAGACAGAAGTCTCCGCCCCCGCCATCACCCTTTATCGCGGCGCGCTCCAGGCGAGCGGCCTCAATATCCTGGCATAAGGACGTTTTATCATGGTCGACGGCGTTTCCGGATCGTCCTCAGCAAGTAACAGCTCGCTCAACTCTTCGCGCCAGACGATCGCGCAGAATTTCGACACCTTCCTGTCGATCCTGACCACGCAGCTCAAGAACCAGAACCCGCTCGATCCGCTGGATACCAATCAGTTTACCCAGCAGCTCGTGCAGTTCACCGGCGTCGAGCAGCAGCTCAAGACCAACACGTTCCTTGAAAGCCTTCTGGCCTCGACCCAGACGGCCGGCCGCATGGACGCTGTGGGCTATATCGGCAAGCAGGTCACCGTTTCGGGCAAGACCACCCAGCTCAGCGGCACCAACGCCATGTGGGGCTACAATGCCGAGGCGAACGTGGCCAATGCCACCATCACCATCAAGAACGCTTCGGGCGACGTGGTCTATACCCAGAACGGCTCGCTCAACATGGGCGCCGGCACCTTCGCCTGGGACGGCATCTCTTCGGATGGCCAGCCCCAGCCGGATGGTCTCTATACGATGAGCATCGAAGGCACGAACCTGTCGGGCAAGGCCGTCAAGGTCACGACCTCGTCCATCGGCATTGTCAGCGCCGTCGACTTCTCGAGCGGCACGCCCATGGTCACCGTTGGCGCCGCCAAGGTGCCGCTGAGCGACGTTTCGGAAGTCCGTATCCCCGATGCGCCCACGACCCCCGGCAAGGACGACGACACCAAGGCCTGAGGCGACAGTCTCACGCCTCGGCCGTCACCTTAAGGCCAGCTAACTGTTCGGATATCTCCCATAGGCGCCGGGCGACGACCTCGTCCGCCGCCAACGCCGGCACCTTCGAGAGCGAGGGATAGCCGCGGGTTTCGCTGAGCGCATGCGGGCCATAATAGGCGCCCGGCGCGATGTCTGGCGCCGTTGCGGCATAAAGGGTCGGCAAGGCGCCCTGCGCGGCCGGCTGGAAGACAAACCACAGGGCGGAGCGTGCAGCACTCATCAGGCTGCCTCGGCCCGGCGCATTGTGCAAAAGCTCGGTGCGCGAAACGCCGGGATGGGCCCCAAGGCTCGTCAGGTCCCAGCCCTGTGCGGTGCTTTGGCGCTGCAGCTCGAAGGCAAACATCAGGCAGGCGAGCTTGGATTGGCTATAGGCCTGCATGGGTTTATAGGTCTTGCGACTTTGCAGGTCCTCGAAATCGATCTTTCCCTGACGGGCAGCAACGCTCGACAGGGTGACCACACGAGCTTCCTTTCCGCGCCGCAGGAGCGGCAATACATGCGCCGTGAGTGCGAAATGGCCGAGATAATTGGTGCCGAACTGCAGCTCGAAACCGTCTGCGGTCTCCTGCCTTTCGGGCGGCACCATGACCCCCGCATTGTTGATCAGGACATCGAGGCCATCCAATTGGCCTTTGAGGCGCGTGGCGAAATCCTCGACGGATCGGAGGCTAGCGAGATCGAGCTGCTCGAAGCGGACCGCGGCGGTAGGGATAGCCTCACGTATGTTGGCGACGGCCTCCGCACCCTTTTGCGGATTGCGGCCGGCAATGATGACAGTGGCGCCGGAGCGCGCCAGCGCCAGCGCATCTTCATAGCCGAGGCCGCCCGTGCCGGTGACGACGACCGACCGGCCCTGTTGTGGGGGGATATCTCTAACAGTCCACTTTTCCATCGGACGCGTCCTTCCTTGCAATTATGCACCCAGTGCAAAAATATATATTGCACCGAGTGCAGAAATTTCAAGAGGCTTGCGCAATGACGACGATGGGTGACGAGGAGGGCGTGCGGGAGAAGAAGCGGCGCGAGACCCGGCAACGCATCGTCGATGCCGGACTGAAGCTGTTCGGCACCAATGGCTATGAAGCAACGACACTGGACGCCATCGCCGCCGAGGCCGCCATTTCGCGCCGGACGTTTTTTCACTATTTCAAATCCAAGGACGAGATCCTCATCTCGATGCAGGCCGGCCTTGGGGAACAGCTTTCGGCAGCGCTCCGGGCCCAGCCCATCGACAGGCGCCCACTGGCAGCCTTGCGCGCCGCTATGCTGGGCTTGGTCGCGCCCTACTCTCCAGAGAGCCTCCTCGCCATCGACAGGCTGATGCGATCGAGCGAGACGGTGCAGGCTCGCAAGCAGGCAAGCTATATCCGGGATGAGGCCATGGTGTTCACCGCGCTGCGCGAGCATTGGCCGGACGAGCCCGAACCGCAGATGCGGCTACTGGCGTCATTCGCCATCGCCACGGTGCGTCTCTCGCTCGATACGTTCAGCCGGGAAGAAGGAAGGCGCTCGCTGGGTACTTTGCTCGAGGAAAGCTTTGACGCGCTGGAACAGCTAACGCGGCAGACATGAAGTCCCGATGACGGTTCAATTGATTGATTTTCCGTCGTATTCTTAACCGGTTGTAAGTTTCCTTTTAGCGGTATCTTAAGGTCACCGTCCTACTCTCTTGGTCATATGGTCAGGTTGAGTAGAGAGTAAAATGACCGTACAGATGCGTCCTCGCGTAAAGTACGTTATCGGTCCGGACGGTAGCCCGCTCACCATTGCGGATCTGCCTCCCGCCAATACCCGTCGTTGGGTAATTCGCCGCAAGGCGGAAGTTGTTGCCGCCGTGCGTGGTGGTCTCCTGAGCCTCGAAGAGGCTTGCGAGCGCTATACGCTCAGCGTCGATGAGTTTCTTAACTGGCAGGCTGCCATCGACAAACATGGCCTTGCCGGATTGCGGACAACCTGGATTCAGCACTACCGAGAGGGCTGAAATCTTGGGTCACGACTATAGCGTAGCCCCCACGGCCTGAGGCCCTGGGGGTTTTGCGCGTTTTGGCGCTGGGTTGCCCAGAGCTGCGTGGTCCGCCCACCCTCACCGTGTCATCCCCGCGAAAGCGAAGATCTTCGTTTCAAAGAGGGATTCCCGCTTTCGCGGGAATGACGCCGTGGATTGGATGGCCCTGACCGCTACAACAGCCCAAAAATCTAGACCATGTCGTCCGGCATCCAGCGCGCGCCGGCGGGGCGTTGCTTCAGGCGCTCGTAATAGGCCTGCACATGCGGCATCGGCTTGTGGTCGAAGGGCACGATGAACCAGCGATGGACCGATAGAGCCAGCACGATATCGGCGATGCTGAATTCCTCGCCAGCGATGAAGGCATTCCCCTTCCCCAGCTCTGCCTCGAGCAGCTCCATTCGCGCAGTCCAGGTGGCGATTGATTCGGCAATTTTTGCCGGGTCGTTGTAACCGGGACGCTTCCGGACCAATGCGTTGAGCGCATAACCCCAGGGCGGATTGAGCTCGGTTGCCTGCCAGGTGAACCACTGCAATGCGAGCCCAAGCGCCCGTGGCGCCTGGGGAAGGAGCGCAGAACGGGTCTGGGCGAGGTAGATCAGGATGGCATTGCTCTCCCAAAGGACGCTTCCGTCATCTTCCACGAAGACGGGCACCTGGGCATTGGGGTTAAGAGCCAGAAACGCGGGGTCATTCGGGTCGCGCAGCGGCAATCCCCAGTCTTCCCGCTCGTAGGAAATTCCCAATTCGTCCAGTGCCCACAGTACTTTGCGCACATTGATCGAGGTTACGCGCCCGAGCACCCGAACCATTTTTCACTCCTGAGTCGACTAGGCAGTTTTTGCCTGATTTTTCGTTTTCGGGCGAGTGGTTAAGAGATTGTTTACCATCTGATGGGTAATTTTTGCCCAGCGGTCGACGGGGGCTCCGACGATTGCACTTGACCAAACTCGAGTGACAGCGTGGAAAGTCTAACTACTCTCATCAATCGCATCGGCATGCCTCGCATCGCCGCCATGGCGACGGTGGCCGTCCTGATCATGGGCTTCTTCGTCTTCCTGATGATGCGAGCCCAGACCCCGAACCTTTCCCCGCTCTATAGTGGCCTCAGCCTCGAAGACTCCTCGGCTATCATCTCCCAGCTCGAAACGGCCAACGTGCCCTTCGAACTGCGCGGCGACGGCGACACCATTCTCGTGCCCCGCGACCAGATCACCACGCTGCGCATGAACCTCGCCGGTGAAGGCCTGCCGAGCAAGGGCCAGGTCGGCTATGAAATCTTCGACCAGCAGTCGACCCTGGGCGCCACGAGCTTTGTGCAGAACATCAACAATGTTCGCGCTCTCGAAGGCGAACTGGCCCGCACCATTTCCTCGCTCGCCCGCATCAAGGGGGCCCGCGTCCACCTCGTGCTGCCCGAGCGCGAACTTTTCCGCCGCGAACGCAAGGACCCATCGGCGTCCATCGTGCTGTCCGTGCGCGGCGCACTGTCCAACGGCGAAATCCGCGCTATCCAGCACCTCGTGGCCTCGGCCATCGAGGGCCTGAGCCCCCAGCGCGTCTCGATCGTCGATGATGCCGGCAACCTTCTCGCTTCGGGCACCGAAGATGATGGCCTCGGCGCCATGTCCGGCCAGGCCGAAGAACGCTCGCTGGCCTTTGAGAACCGCATCCGCACCCGCGTCGAAGACATGCTGGCCAATGTGGTCGGCGCCGGCCGGGCCCGCGTCGAAATCTCCGCCGAGATGGACTTCAACCGCTCGACCGTGACTGAAGAAACCTTCGACCCCGAAGGCCAGGTCGTGCGTTCGACCCAGACCCGTGAAGCCCAGAACCAGTCCGGCGCTGCCGCCGGCCAGGTGACCGTCGCCAACGAACTGCCGGGCGCCAGCGGCGACGGGGCTACCAACGGCAATACCGAACAGGGCAATTCGACCGAGGAAGTCGTCAACTACGAGATTTCCAAGAAGACCCAGACGGCCGTGACCGAAGCCGGTGCGCTCAAGCGCCTGTCGGTCGCCGTGGTTGTCGATGGCACCTATGCCGACGACGGCGCCGGCAACATGACCTACACCGCGCGTTCCGCCGACGAGATCGCCCAGATCCTGACGCTGGTCCGCTCGGCCGTTGGCTACTCCGCGGAACGCGGCGACAATGTCGAAGTCGTCAACATGCAGTTCGCCGAACGTCCCGAGCTTGCTCCGCCCGGCACCGACCAGGCAGGCGGTCTCCTCGACTTCACCCGCGACGACCTGATGAACGGCGCGGAAATGGCCGTGACCCTGCTCATCGCACTGGCTCTGCTGTTCTTCGTGCTGCGTCCGCTGCTCAAGAAGGTCATCAGCCCCGAACCCGAACCGCTGGCCCTGCCGGCCGCCGTGGAACTGGGCCAGGGCACGACGCTCGATGCCGAAGGCAATGTCATCACCAGCATAACGGGCGAGCCAATGAGCGACGCGGCCCGGGCCGCCCTCGCCAACCACGACTGGATCGAAGACGCCAAGGCGCTCGGCGAACAGCAGCTTCAGCAGCTCAAGTCGGTCGGTTCCCTTGTCGAAGAAAATCCCAAGCAAGCAGCGCTGATCGTGCGCGGCTGGCTCTCCAACGCAGCGTGATCTGACATGGCCCTAGTTGCTCAAGCCATCGAGACCCCGGAAGCCCGCTCAGGCGGCCCCCAGCTCAAAATCGGCGGCGCCTCGAACTACCGTGCCCTCAAGGGCGACGAAAAAGCGGCGGCCCTGATGCTGGCGCTCGGCCCCGATCACGGCAAGCCGATCTTTGAAGAACTCGACGAACACGAGATCAAGACGCTCTCGCGCGCCATGGTCAAGCTCGGCCCGATCACCCCGGCCATGCTCGACGAACTGATGGCCGAATTTGTCACCAACATCGCCTCGAACGGCAATGTGGCGGGCAATTCGGACTCGACCGAACGCCTGCTGCTGAGCTTCCTGCCCGCCGACCGCGTCGACGCGATCATGGAAGAAATCCGTGGCCCGGCCGGCCGCAACATGTGGGAAAAACTCTCCAACGTGCAGGCCGACGTTCTCGCCGCCTATCTCAAGAACGAGTATCCGCAGACCGTTGCCGTGATCCTTTCCAAGATCGCGCCGGAACACGCCTCCGACGTGCTCGCCTCGCTGCCCGAGGAACTGGCCATGGAAGTGGTGCAGCGCATGCTCGGCCTAGACGTGGTGCAGAAGGAAATTCTCGAAAAGGTCGAGCAGACGCTGCGCACCGAATTCATCTCGACGCTCAACACCTCCAAGCGCCGCGACAGCCACGAACTGATGGCCGAAATCTTCAACACCTTCGACCGTCAGACCGAAGCGCGCTTCATCACCAGCCTCGAGGAAAAAAGCCGGGAAGACGCCGAGCGCATCAAGTCGCTCATGTTCACCTTCGAAGATCTGGCCAAGCTCGACATGTCGGCGATCCAGACCCTGCTCGGCCGCGTCGACAAGCGCGAGCTGGCCCTCTGCCTCAAGGGCGCCAACGAAGAGATCAAGGACTTCTTCCTCAAGAACATGTCGACCCGCGCGGCCAAGCTGATGCAGGACGACATGATGGCCATGGGCCCTGTCCGCCTCAAGGACGTGGACGAAGCCCAGGCGCGCATGGTGTCGGTTGCCAAGGACCTGGCGGCGAAGGGGGAAATCCTCATCGTCAAGTCCAAGGGCGACGACCAGATGATCGGTTGACGCCATGGCCGCCCTTGCCCGTTTCACCTTCGATCTCGATCTGGCCGACCACCCGGCCCTGCCCCATTCGGTCATGCCGGACCTGCCGCCCGAGCCGGCCGGCATTGCCGAGGACGTGGTCGAGCGCCTCGTGCGCGAAGCCCGCGAAGAAGGCTATGCCGAAGGTCTGGTCGCAGGCGAAGGCAACGCCACCTCGATGGCGAGCCAAACCATTGCTGCCGCCGCCGGAACGCTGGCCGCTCATGCCGCGAGCATGACCGCCGCGCTCGATGACGCGCGCGCCGAAAGCCACAAGCACGCCGTGGACCTTGCCGTGAGCGTCGGCCGCAAGCTGGCTTTCCATCTCGTCGGCCGCGAGCCGACTGCCGAACTCGAAGCACTGATCGCCGAATGCATGCCCAGCCTTTCGGGCGTGCCGCATCTGGTGATCCGCTGCCACGCCGATCTGGCCGACCAGATCCGCGACATCGCCACGGCCCAGATCGCCACCTCCGGTTATGCCGGACGTCTGGTGGTGATGGGCGAACCAGATATCCGTCTCGGCGACGGCAGGCTCGAATGGGTCGATGGAGGTCTCATCCGGGACGCCAACGGGCTCGATGCCGAGATCGATGAGACAATCACCGCCTATCTCGCTGCCAAGGCGAACAAGGCCGGATCACATATAGCCAAGGAGAGCGGTGAATGAACCCGACCGATCCTCAGACCGACGCAGCAGAAATGGAAGACTTCGGCGCAGCCGACATGCCCGACCTCGGCTCCGACAGCCGCGCGGAGGCCTATATCGAGCGCACCGCGGACGACCTCGAAGCCGTGTTCGACGTGCCCGTGCGGGTATCGGTCGTGCTCGGCCGCACCAAGATGCCGGTCGCAAGCCTCCTCAAGCTCAACACTGGCACCGTGGTCGAACTCGACCGACAGGTCGGTGAAGCCGTCGAAATCTACGTCAACGACCGCCTCGTGGCGCGTGGCGAAATCGTGCTGGTGGAAAACAGGCTCGGCGTCACCATGACCGAGATCATCAAGCCCCAATAATAAGAACGGGAGTGACTGCTATGCGTCTCCTCATCGTCGGAGCCCTCGAAGGTCAACTGAGCCAGGCCACCAAAATGGCCATGGACGGCGGCGCCAAGGTCGCTCACGCCCCCAGCATCGATATTGCCATGGCCTCGCTTCGCACCGGCCGCGGCGCCGACCTGCTGCTGGTTGACGTGATGATGGACATAGCAGGCCTTATCGCGGCGCTCGAAGCCGAGCGCATTGCCATTCCCGTGGTTGCCTGTGGCGTTGAGACCAATGCCGCTGCCGCCGTCAACGCCATCCGCGCCGGCGCCAAGGAATACATCCCCCTGCCCCCCGACGCGACGCTGATCGCCGCCGTCATCCAGGCCGTCTCCCGTGACAGCGAAGATTTCCTCTTCCGCGACCCGGCTATGCAGCGCGTCGTCAAGATGGCCGAGCAGGTTGCGGCCTCCGAGGCCTCGATCCTGATCACCGGCGAGAGCGGCACCGGCAAGGAAGTCGTCGCCCGTTTCGTGCACTCGCGCTCCAAGCGCGCCAACAAGCCTTTCATCTCGGTCAACTGCGCCGCCATTCCCGAAGCGCTGCTTGAATCCGAACTTTTCGGCCACGAGAAGGGTGCCTTCACCGGCGCCATCGCCCGCCGCGTCGGCAAGTTCGAGGAAGCAACGGGCGGCACGCTGCTGCTCGACGAAATTTCGGAAATGGATGTGCGCCTGCAGGCAAAGCTGCTGCGCGCCATCCAGGAGCGCGTCATCGACCGCGTCGGCGGCACCAAGCCCGTGCCGGTCGATATCCGCATTCTCGCCACCTCGAACCGCAACCTGACCGAAGCGGTGCGTGAAGGCTCGTTCCGCGAAGACCTGCTGTTCCGCCTCAACGTGGTCAACCTGAAACTCCCGGCCCTGCGCGAGCGTCCGGGCGACATCGTGGCCCTGGCCGATCATTTCGTTGCCAAATATGCCAAGGCCAATGGCCTGCCAAAGCGCGAACTCTCCGAAGACGCGCGCACGGCCCTGCTCCATGCTCCCTGGCCGGGCAATGTGCGTGAACTCGAAAACACCCTGCATCGCGCGGTCCTGCTGGCCACCGGCACCATGATCGGTTCGGAAGCCATTGTGCTGCCCGACGGCATGGGCCTCAACGAAGCCGCGCGCACCAATTCGCCGGCTCACCTGCTGGCCGAAACCGCCGAAGCCATGTCTCGCGCCCTTGTCGGCCGGACCGTGGCCGATGTGGAGCGCGAACTGATCCTCGACACGCTCGACCATACCTGGGGCAACCGCACGCACGCGGCCAATATCCTCGGTATCTCGATCCGTACCCTGCGCAACAAGCTCAACCAGTATTCCGATGAAGGGCTCAGCATTCCTGATCCCGGCGAACGGCGGAACGTGGCTTGAGCGACCGCCTCGCTCAGCAAACCCTGATCTCCCCCTCTCCCGTCCCGGGCGAGGGGTTTTCGACTTTGGCCTGAGGCCATAGGACCGGCACGATGACCGATATTTCTTCTTCCCCGTCTCGCTTCAACTTCAAGCTGCCAACGCCGATGGCGGTGCTGGATACGCTGCGCTCGGGCGATATCGCGCTGGCCACCGGCGTGATGGGGCTGATCATCATCCTCATCGTGCCGCTGCCGGCCCTGCTGGTCGACGGCCTGCTCGCCATCTCGATCGTCTTCTCGGTGATGATCCTGATGACATCGCTGTTCATCCAGAAGCCGCTGGAATTCTCGTCCTTCCCGACGGTCCTGCTGATCGCCACCATGTTGCGACTGGGCCTCAACCTCGCCACGACGCGTCTGATCCTGTCGGAAGGCCACAACGGCCCCGCCGCTGCCGGTCACGTCATCGAGGCCTTCGGCAACTTCGTGACGCGCGGCAATTTCGTCATCGGTACCGTGATCTTCATCATCCTCGTGATCGTGAACTTCATCGTCATCACCAAGGGTTCCGGTCGTATCGCTGAAGTCGCGGCGCGTTTCAGCCTCGACGCCATGCCCGGCAAGCAGATGGCCATCGACGCCGATCTTTCGGCGGGCCTCATCGACGAAGACACCGCCAAGCGCCGCCGTGCCGAACTCGAAGGCGAAAGCGCCTTCTTCGGTAACATGGACGGTGCGTCCAAGTTCGTGCGCGGCGACGCCATCGCCGGCCTCATCATCACCTTCATCAACATCGCCGCTGGCATGGCCATCGGCATCATGCAGGAAGGCCTTTCCCCCGCCGAAGCCGGCAGCGTCTATACGCTCCTGACGATCGGCGACGGTCTCGTCTCCCAGATCCCGGCGCTGATCGTTTCGACCGCAGCCGGTATCCTCGTGTCGAAGTCCGGCGTGACCGGCGCAGCCGACAAGGCACTGACCGCTCAGTTCAGCGGCTATCCCAAGGCCCTGGGCATGGCCTCGGCCGTGATGGCTGGCCTCGCTCTCCTGCCCGGCATGCCGCTCCTGCCCTTCCTCGCCCTGTCGGGTGGCGTTGGCTATGCCGCATTCCGCGCCTCGAAGAGCAAGGCTGCCCGTGAAGTGGTGGAACGCGCCAAGACCGTGGCCGACGCTGCCGCCAAGGCACCCCAGGGCGCTCCGGGCATGCCCGGCGCCGCGCCGTCTGGCGAACCCCCGATCAGCGACAGCCTCAAGATCGACGATCTCAAGCTCGAACTCGGCTATGGCCTCCTTGGCCTCGTCAAGGAAGACGAAACCGGCACCGACCGCCTCACCGAGCAGATCAAGGCCCTGCGTCGTCAGCTGGCCCTTGAACTGGGCTTCGTCATGCCGCCGGTCCGCATTCTCGACAACATGCAGCTTGAGCCCAACGACTATAAGGTCCGCATCAAGGAAGTGGAGGCCGCCCACGGCCAGATCCACGCCAACCTCCTGATGGTCATGGACCCCTATGGCAATCCGATCGACCTGCCGGGCAACCAGACGACCGAACCGACCTTCGGCCTGCCGGCAACCTGGATCGACCCGGCCCTGCGCGACGAAGCCGAACTGCGCGGCCTCTCGATCATCGACCCCTCGACCGTCATCTCGACGCACCTGACCGAAGTGCTCAAGGCAAACGTCGCCGAGCTTTTGAGCTACGCCAATGTGCAGACCCTGCTTTCGGGCCTGCCCAAGGATCAGCAGAAGCTCGTCGAAGACATCATCCCGAGCCAGATTTCGGTGTCGGGCGTGCAGCGCGTGCTGCAGGCTCTTCTCACCGAACGCATCTCGATCCGCGATCTCTCGACCATCCTCGAAGGCATTGCCGAAGTCGCCGCGCCCGGCCGTTCGATCCAGGCGATCACCGAGCATGTGCGCAGCCGCCTTGCCCGCCAGATCTGCGCTGCCAATCTCGGCCAGGACGGCAACCTGCCGCTGCTCACGCTCTCCCCGCAATGGGAACGCGACTTTGCCGAAGCCATGGTTGGCGAAGGCGAACACCGGCACCTGGCCATGGCGCCGAGCCGGCTCCAGCAGTTCATCATGTCGGTGGGTCAGGCTTTCGAAAAGGCGGCCCAGCAGGGCGAATTGCCGGTGATGATCACCTCACCCTCGATCCGTCCGCATGTCCGCGCCATCATCGAGCGCTTCCGTCCGCAGACGGTGGTGATGAGCCAGAACGAGGTTCACCCGCGCGTCCGCCTCAAGACGGTGGGTGCCATCTAGGCTTCCCGGCAACATCAGGAATGCGAAAGGGCGAACCACTGGTT
>NZ_JBEVLL010000056.1:0-26571 GCF_040509215.1 Devosia sp. | reverse complement strand
CTCTTGTCACTCATCTCACTGTTTCCCTCGGTTCAGGCGGCGCTGCGGTCGTCGACGTCGACGCCCAGCCGCGACAGCAATTGCGAACGAATAGCGCCGAAGCGCGGGTCGCCGTGGCTGCGGCGACCCTTGATGTCGACCTGCAGGTCTTCGACAAACCGCCCTTGGTCCAGCACCAGGATGCGATCGGCCAATGAGATCGCCTCGTCGACATCGTGGGTAACGAGCAGTACGGCTGGCCGGTGGCGGGCGCACAGTTCGCGCAGCAGGTCATGCATCTTGAGGCGCGTCAGCGCGTCGAGCGCTCCAAAGGGTTCGTCGGCAAGGAGCAGCGCCGGCTCGCGCACCAGAGAGCGGGCCAGTGCCACGCGCTGCTGCTCACCGCCGGAAAGCTGGATCGGCCATGCCGTCTCGCGTCCGGCGAGCCCGACCTCCTCCAACGCCTTGCGACCTGCCTTCTGTCCCGCGCCGCCAAGACCGAGCGTGACGTTCTGGATGACATTGCGCCAAGGCAACAGGCGCGCGTCCTGGAACACCACCGAAAGCTTGTCCGGCGTGCGTAGCGCACCGGTGCCTTCGACCTCGTAGTCGAGTCCGGCCAGCGCCCGAAGAAACGTGCTCTTGCCCGAACCGCTCTTGCCCAGAAGGGCAACAAATTCGCCTTGGGCAATGTCGAGGTCGAGATCGTCGAGGATAGTGACCTCGCCAAACCGGCGGATCAGGCGGCGGACTTCCACCGCGTTCAATGGGCGAGAGTGCGGCGCCATGACAGCAGTCTCCTTTCGAGCAGGCGAACGACGCCATCCGAGGCAAGGCCGAGGAAGGCATAGACCACGAGGCCGACGATGATGATCTGGGTCTGACCATAGGTACGGGCGAGTTCGATCATGTAGCCAAGACCCGAGGTGGCATTGATCTGCTCGACAACCACCAGCGACACCCAGCACAGCGTCACGGCGAACCGCAGGCCGAGGAGGAAGCCAGGCACGGCACCAGGCAAGACGACCTGCAGCAGGAAGTCACGCTGGCTCATCCGCAGCGTCTCGGCGAGTTCCACATAGCGCTCGTCGATCGCCCGCAGCGCATTGTGCGTGTGCATGTAGATCGGCACGACCACGCCCAGCGTGATGATGGTGACCTTCATCGTCTCCCCGATCCCCAACCAAAGCATCAGCAGTGGGATCATCGCCAAGGTGGGCACGGCGCGCTTGATCTGGATCGGCCCGTCGATAAAGGCCTCGCCGATGCGCGACAGACCGGAAATCACCGCCAGGAGAAGACCGATGACAATACCAAAGCTCAGCCCCAGCAGCGCCCGAACCGCGGAGGTGAGGAAGTTCGACTGCAGTCGCCCATCGGCGATCAGATCACCGAAGGTTCCAACGATTGTCCAAGGCGCGGGCAGGATACGCGGATCGAGCAGCCCGAACGCCGACCCTGCCGTCCAGATGAGCACCAGTGCAATGGGCCCGATCTGGAGGCCGAAGGGAATAGCCGGGCCTGGCCCCAGGCGCCGCCGGCGCCTGGTGGACGTTTCGACAATGGCCGGTGGCCGAAGGCCGGTCGGCGGGGCATAGCTCACCGGTCTTTCCCGGTCGAGGACATCGAGCCCCCTGCTATGGCTGCTGCTCACATAGGTCATCGCGGAACTCCAGGGTTCGGGGAAGTCTATTTGGCGGTCAGGGCTGTTGCGGCGAGGGTTTCGAAGCGGCGATCAAAGATGTTCTCAGCGCTATAGGGCTCGTAGCCGAGCTCCACGCCCAGGAGGTCGATGGTCTTTTGGTGGCGGGAGACGACTTCGTCCCAGCTGCCGGGGATGATCTGGTTGCCGACGAGCTCAACGAGATACTCGCCATCTTCTTTGCTCAGGCCCTGGTCCTTGACATAGTAGCCCTCGACCCAGGCTTCCGGGTTCTCATTGACCCATTGCGTGGCGCGGGCCCAAAAGCTGACATAGACGGCCAGTGCCGCGGCCTTGGCCGGATCGTCCAGCACCCATTGCGGTGCATAGAGATGGCCTGGGTCGTCACGCAGCCCGTGTTCGATCACCGTCGCGCCGTCAGCGCCGTACTGGTTGACATAGCGCCGGATATAGACGCCGCCGATCGGCGCAACGTCGACCTGATGGCTCGCTAGCGCCACTGGATAGACGTCGCCCGTGCTCGGCAACTCCACCAGCGTCACCTCATCACGAGTCAGCCCCGCCGCCTGCAGCGCCCGCAACACCAGTGCTCCCTGCGCCTGTCCGGGGCTGAAAGCGATGCGCTTGCCGCGGAAATCGGCGAGGCTCTTGACCTCCACGCCCGGCGCGATCCCGAAGCGATAGATTGGATGGCCTATCGGGTCTTCGCGTTCGCGATAGGCGATATTGCGGACCGGCAGGTCGTTCCAGTTGGCAAAGATCGATGGGATTTCGGCCACCGAGCCGACATCGAGTGCGCGCGCTCGGAAGGCCTCCGATGTCTGCGGCCCGCCACTGAGATTGGTCCATTCCACCTCGAACGGAATCTCGTCAATGAGGCCGGAAAGCTGCAGCGCTACCTTAGTCTGCGGGTCACCCACCACCAGCTTGGTGCCCGCCGGGACTTCGGCGAGGAGCGGCGCGCTGTCCTGCGCCTGCAATGCCCCTAGGCTTGCGAGCGATAGAAGCGAGGCTGCGATGAGGAGGGTCGCTGTTCGACGGTTCTGCTGCATTTCTTCCATCCGGTGATCGATGGAGAGAACGTTAGCTTTCAATATCCACTATTTCTATAGACATTAAAAGATTGATTTCCTGAATGTTGGACGCGATTGAGAAAGGTGCCGCAATCGCCCGGCCAGAGGGATGCCAATATTCCACCGCGGCAGAAATCTGGCCTCGCGGCCACCGCCATTCGGCGATCACAATCTCAGCCAATCCACGGAGCATTTGAGCTCGTCAAGATTTTATGACTATTCCAGTCTTGTTTATGTTCTCGATCGCGGCTAGGGGAGCCAGGCGGCCCACTCCGTCCCTCCCTTACCTATCTCGGATTTCTATCAATGTTCTCGGTGAAGTCGGTCAGTGCCATGTTTGGCGCGATGCTCCCCCTCGCTCTTTCGCTGGCGCCTGCACAGGCCGCCGCAACCGTCTACCCGCTCAAAATCGACAATTGCGGTGTCGAACTCATCTTCGAAAAAGCCCCGGAACGCGCCGTCACCCTGGGCCAGAACAGCGCGGAAATCCTGCTGCTGCTCGGCGTTGAAGATTCCATGGTCGGCACCGCCTTCTGGCCTTCCAAAGTCCTGCCGGAATTGGCTGAAGCCAATGCCAAGGTGAAGCGCCTGTCACAGGAAATCCCGACGCTGGAATCGATCCTGGCCGAGCGCCCCGATTTCGTCGCCGCACAGCTGGCCCATCTGATGGGTCCCGAAAGCAAGGTTGCCAAGCGCGAAGACTTCGCCAACCTGGGCATCAATAGCTACGTGTCACCGACCCTTTGCACCGCCAATCACGACACCGGCGACGTGCATGGCGCCCGCACGGAGTTGTGGAGCATGAATGATCTCTATCTCGAGATCGACCAGCTCTCACAGATCTTCGACGTGGCAGATCGTGGTCAGGCGCTGATTGCCGATTTCAAGGCCCGTGAGGCAGCACTTCGCGCCCGCGTATCGGACGAAACCGCTGACCTGTCCTATGCTTTCTGGTTCTCGAGCCCCTCGCCCGAAGCCGACGCTTACCTGGGTGGCAAGAACGGCTCGTCCGGTTTCATTGCCGACCTTCTGGGTGGCCACAATGTTATCCAGACCGAAGTGGAATGGCCGACCGTCAGCTGGGAAGGCATCATGGCCGCCAACCCGGACGTGATCGTGGTGGGCGAAGTCGCTCTCACCCGCGGTTGGGAACTGGACAAGGCTGAAAACAAGATCGCTTTTCTCAAGGCCGATCCTGCCATCAGCCAGCTTGAAGCCGTCAAGCAGGGCCGCATCGTCAAGATGGATGCGCAGGCGATGAACCCGACCATCCGCACCCTTTATGGTGCCGAGCAGATCGCCGCGCAGCTGGAAGAACTCGGCCTCTTCAAGTGACCACACTCAAACGCCACTTTGGGGAACAGGCCGGTCTCGGCCTGTTCCTTTTGTTATCAACCGTCTTGCTGCTGGTTGCCGTTGCGGCCGGCACGGGCATTGGTGAAATGTCGATCCCGCTCGACACAACCTTTTTCGCCGTCACCAACAAGTTCGGCTGGACCGGGATCGAGCTCGATCCGATTCACCAGAGCGTGATCTGGGATTATCGCCTGAGCCGCGCCCTGGTGGCCGCCTGTTGTGGTGCTGGGCTGGCCTTGTGTGGCGCGATCCTGCAGTCATTGCTGCGCAATGCGCTGGCCGAACCCTATGTGCTCGGCGTCTCGGCCGGCGCCTCTACGGGCGCGGTGTCGATCATGATCCTGGGCTTTGGCTCAGGTGCGATCACCCTTTCGGCCGGCGCTTTCGTTGGTGCCTTCGCCTCGTTCATTTTCGTGGCCCTGCTGTCCGATGGTGCTCGCGCTGGTGCCGGCAAGACCATTCTGGCCGGTGTGGCCGCCAGCCAGCTCTTCAATGCACTGACCTCCTACATCGTCAGCACCTCAGGCAACGCGCAGCAGGCGCGTGACGTCATGTTCTGGCTGTTGGGCAGTTTCGGCGGCGTCCGCTGGCCCGAATTTCAGCTGGCCCTGGCCGTTGTCGTCGTGGGCTTTCTGGTCTGCATGTATTTTGCCAAGGCGCTCGATGCCTTCGCATTTGGCGACGATGCAGCGGCCTCGCTGGGCATTCCGGTCAATGCGGTGCGGGTCATCCTCTTCGCCGTGACGGCCCTTTTGACCGCGACCATTGTTTCCATGGTCGGCTCCATCGGCTTTGTCGGGCTCGTCGTGCCCCATGCCGCGCGCTTCATCGTCGGCCCGTCGCATATGCGACTTCTGCCGACTTGTCTTGTGAGCGGCGCGATCTTCATGGTCGTGGCCGATATCGTCTCCCGCACTATCCTGCCTCAACAGGTCCTGCCCATCGGGGTGGTCACCGCCCTTGTCGGCGTGCCGTTCTTCTCCGTCATCCTCTACCGTTCGCAGCGCGCCAAATGACTATCAGTGCAGAAAACCTCACCTGGAAGATTGGCCAGACCACGATCGTGGACAGTGTTTCGCTCAAGGCCGAACCGGGCAAAATGCTGGGGCTTCTTGGTCCCAATGGCTCAGGTAAATCCTCGCTGCTGCGCCTCCTCGCAGGTCTGCGCAAGGCCCATTCAGGCACCGTGACCTTGGACGGCAAGGACCTGCGCACAATCAAGCGTAACGCCATTGCCCGTCGCGTTGCCCTCGTTGAGCAGCATGCCAATACCGAATCCAACGTGAAAGTGCGCGATGTGGTCAAGCTTGGCCGCATTCCGCACCACCCTCCGCTTGGCGGCTGGACCAAGGCTGATGACGAGGTCGTCGATGGCGCCCTCGCCCGCGTCGGCATGAGCGATCGACACGAACAATATTGGCAGAGCCTTTCCGGCGGCGAGCGCCAACGCGTGCATATCGCCCGTGCCCTGGCCCAGGCGCCAACCGAAATGCTCTTGGACGAGCCGACCAATCATCTCGACATCCAGCATCAGATCGAATTGCTGCGCCTGATCTCGGACATTTCTCTGACCTCGATCATTGCCATCCACGATCTCAACCACGCGGCCATGTTCTGCGATCATCTGGTCGTGCTGCAAAAGGGGCGCGTCGTCGCCCACGGCACGCCCGAAGCAGTCCTGACCGAGGACCTCCTCCGCGACGTCTTTAGAGTTGAAGCCCGCATCGTTACCTCACCGCATCACGGCAAGCCGCACATCCACTACCTGCGCTAGCAACGGGTCAGGCAGCGGCAGACGCCACCGCCTCCGGCTGTCGCCCGCGCAATTTGCCGGTGATGACCATCATCGCCAGCGCGCTGACCAGGGGGACTGCGGCAAGAACGATCCAGGGCGTCGCAGCCTCCGGCGAGGGCGTCACTGCCTTGTCGAGCAGCGGCCCGATGGCAATGTTGCCCAGCAACACCGAGAGGCCACCAGCCGAGGCCAGCGCGCCGAAATAGACGCCCGTCGGCCGGCCACCGGCAAAGCCGGGCACCATGTCTGAAACGAAGGGGCGCGCAACCATGGCGCCGAGGCTCAAAAGGGCCACCATCAGCGCTGGCGGCAACAGGTTCCACGGGGCAGGCAGCACCGGCATCGGCGCAAAAATGGCGACGGAACCGAAGGCGAGCGCAACCAGGCCATAGCCGACCGGGATGCAAATATGGGCGCCCAGCCTCCGGCCAAGTTTGGCCAGCGGCATTTGCAAAGTGATGATCATCACCGAGGCGATCATGAACATGGGCGCCAGATCGCGCTCCGTACCACCCACACGGGTGATCTCAACCGGCAACGCCAAATAGAGCTGGTTATGCGCGAAAAGCTGGGCGCTTTGCGCCAACACAAAGGCGAGGAACAGCTTATCGCCGAATATGGCGCTCCAGTCCGGCTTGGCCCGCGGCATGATCGGCATATCGCCACGCGGCAGCCAGAAGTAGAGCACGAAGAAAGCGACGACGAAGAGGCCGGCGCCGGTATAGGCCATGGCCGAAAAGCCGATATCGGTCAGCATGGCAGCGATCATCGGGCCGGTCACCGCGCCCAGCTCGCCCCACACCGACAGCAGCGCAAACCACTGCGCCCGGCTTCGCTTGCCCTGGCTCTCGCTGATCTCGCCCACTTTGGCGAGGATCGAGGTAATGGCCGGAGAAAACAGAGCGCCACCTAGCCCCGTCAAGCAGGCGCCGGCCAGAATGACTCCGATATGTCCGCCCATTCCAAGCATGACAAAGCCGGCAATCCGCACCACGCAACCGAGCAGGATCAAGCGGCGCGGCCCCAGCCAATCGGAAAGCGCGCCGCCAAAAATGAACAGGCCCTGCTGGGAAAACGTGCGCAGGCCCAGCACCAGACCAACCACGCTGCCTGGCAACAACATGTCCTCGCGCAGGAAAATCGCGAGGAACGGGACCACCATGTAGAAGCCGATATTGAAGAAGAATTGGCTCGACAGCGGCAAGTAGGGACTAACTGGCATAACGCACTCATATTTACCGAGATGCGTCTACACGATGGGTCGAGGCGTGAAAATCGGCAAAGCACGTCGAGTTAGCGGCAACGGTGACTTGAGGGCAAACCTCGATCTCGACACAGGCCGAACGTTCACCAACAGGACGATCGAGGCGGGCACGATGAATCGCGCCCGCCAAAAACTAATCTGGAGCTAGAACTCGCTCCAATCATCCTTCAAAGCCGCATTTCCTCGGGTCAAATAGCTCTTTGCCGTGGAAGCCACCTTGCGCTGGAGATCCCTCGCGCCGTTCGCGGTCGGACTATGTGCCGACACAGTCGCCTTGGCTGGGTTCCCGCTGTCGATCTTGAAGACCTCCACGATACGGTCCAGCTCGCTTGCACGAGATTCCGTCTGCTCAATCGCCGCATTGGTCTGTTCCACCAGCGCCGCATTGTGCTGCGTCATCTCATCCATCTGCCGCACGGCAGTGGTGACCTCACCAATGGCCGTGGATTGCTCCTGGCTTGCCGACGAGATCGACCGCATGAGCGCGCTATTCTGCTCAACCGCGTTGAGGATGGCATTCAGCTTTGAAGACGCCTCCTCAACCAGCTTCGAGCCACCGCTGACTTCCATTGCACTTTGTTCGATCAACGACTTAACCTCAGAGGAAGCCTGAGCAGCCGACTGGGCGAGGCGCCGAACCTCGACAGCAACCACCGCAAACCCCTTGCCCGCCTCTCCCGCTCGCGCCGCTTCAACGGAAGCATTGAGCGCCAAGAGATTGGTCTGGAATGCGATATCGTCGATCATCCCGATAATGTTGGAGATCTTGCCCGAGGAGGTCGTGATACGCTCCATGGCCCGCGTTGCCTGGGTCATCACCTCTCCACCCTCACCGGCCAGCTTGGCTGCCGAGTTGGTCCGCACCGCTGCTTCTTCGGCCTTGCGGGCATTGTCCGACACCGTCGTTGCAAGTTGCTCCATTGCAGCCGACGTTTGCTCGATGGTCGCTGCCTGCTTGGTCGTGCGCTCCGACAGATCGTTTGCGCCTGCCAGAATTTCGCCCGTGGCTGATTTGAGAGCCCGAGAGGTTCCGCGAATTTTTGCAACCGCATCGGATAGGTTATCGGCGACTGCATTGGTGTCTGCCTTAAGCTTGGCGAGGGCTCCCTGATATTCGCCACGAACGCGATACGTGAGGTCGGTCTGGGCGAGGGCCGACAGCACAGTGCCGGTTTCGCCGATGGACTGGTCGACGGTCTCAACGAGGTTGTTGATACCCCCGGCAAGAGCGTTGAGCTCGGCATCGGGGAAAGAGGTTTCCACGCGGCGCGAGAAGTCGCCGGCCACTGCGGCATCGACAACATTGCCGAACGCACGCTGCAACTCGCCCATCATCTGCCGACGCTCAGCTTCATCGCTGATGATCCGGGCAGCCTCCGCTTCCGTCATCTGCGCGACCTTGATCCCGTTCTCACGGAACACTTCGACGGCGCGCGCCATCGCGCCGATTTCGTCTTTGCGGATCGCGCCGGGAACCTCGGTGGTGAAATCGCCGTCGGCAATCTTGCCCATATTGGTGGTAAGACGACCAATGGGTGAGGTGATGCTCCGCGCGATCAGGAACGCGACAATTCCCATGATCGCAAGAATGGCCACACCCGTCGCTGCCTGGCGAACAGCGTCCGCGGCATTCTCAGCCTTCAGGTCATCAACATAGATGCCGGTTGCCACGATCCATTGCCACGGTTCAAATCCGGCAAAATAGACGCGCTTGTCAGCTACTTCTTCGGAGTTCGGGCGCGTCCATGCATAGTCGATAAAGCCACCGGCTTCCGTTTTCACCCTCTGTGCCATCTCAAGCTGGAACAGCTTGCCGTTCTTGTCTGCGACCTGGGAACGGTCGGTGCCCTCAGCAGCTCGGTTGAACGGGTTCATCACCATGAATGCGTCGAAGCTATTGATGAAGACATATTCCTCACCGCGATAGCGCATCTCGCCGACGGCCGTCTTGGCGAGGGTCTGCGCTTCTTCTTCCGTGATCTCACCAGCCTGGAAGCGAGCGTAGTTCGCTTTGATTATTCCCAAGGCGTTGTCGACGACGGTTTTGAGCTCTGCATCGCGGGTTTCCCAACGAGTGTCGCTCACGTCTCTGATGCTAAGAAATGACAGAAGCCCCAGAGCCAGGAAAAATCCGGCGACCAGGATATAAATGCGTGCTGAAATATTGAACTTGAACACTGTGTCGACCCCGCGCCCCTTCTGGAGCGCAAATACAAGAACGGCCTTCTAGGCCAGGTGGTATGATCGACGTTACGGTCTCCCGAGGGCAAGACGTCCAAGACGGCGTTTTCTTGCCTGTCCGGCTCGAAAACACCTGCTTGATTGTAGCCATGCGCCAAGATCGAATCTCGGGGCTTGGTAGGACGCCGATCGCCGCCAACTTGCGTAATCGTGCTTAATTTCTACTAAAGAGAGCCCAAAAGAGGCGCGGGGCTCGTGGGCCTGCGCCTCTTTTGGCTGCAGGTTGGTCCTCTTATGCAATCGGGCGATCGAGGTAGACCGTTATGATGTCGCCAGAGACCGTAGCGCCGATCACTTCCTCGACGTTCACGCCGGCATTGCCCAGGGTGTTCGACAGTGGAACATTTGCGGAAATGGCTTCGCGCAGCTGATCCACTTCGGTTGCCGTGAGAGGCTGAGCGCAGCCGATCACCCGCACAAGTTCGAGACGTCTTGCCTCCACTATAACCTCAGGAGAGGCGACGCTCCCTTCGGCAAGAGCAGAAACCCCGACGGCGCAATCAAGATCGGCAACCAGCCCGAGTTGGGCCGCGGTCACGGCGCCCGTCGCCGAGGCGATCAAAGTTGGGTTGGGTACCGCGCCGCCCGCCCCAGTGCCGACATTGCCGCCCGTAGCCGGGTTACCGGAGGTTCCATTGCCGCCCGTGGGGCCATTGCCGCCCGTGGGGCCGTTGCCGCCGCTGCCGTTTCCGGTCAAACTACCGCCACTGGTGCCGTTAGCGCCGGAGCCACCACCAGTAGGACCGCCGCCCGTTGCCGTGCCGCCACCGCCGGTGCCGGACCCATTGCCTGTTCCAGAATCTCCACCAGTTCCGCTACCGCCGCCGGTGTCGGTGCCTGCGCCGCCACCGGTATCGGGCCCTGTTCCTTCGCCTTCGCCGGTTCCACCACCGGTACCCATGCCTGGCGTCGTGATGCCGCTACCACCGATGGTCACCGTCGTGTCGATGGCTGCCAGTTCTGTTCCGAGATCGGCATCCAAAAACACCTGCAACTGCCCATCGTCGCCCAGCCGTATGGCGGCGACGGCCTCCGGCGCGATTCCCGCTTCTTCCAAGATGTCGAGCAGGTCGGCATCGAGAACCAAAGCCGTTCCGGTCGCATCCTCGTTCGTCAGAACGGCGGAGATATCGGCAATGCCCTGATCACCCAGCAACGCCTGAAGATCGATGAGACGGATTTCGCTGATATCCGGACCCGATCCCGAGGCGGGTTGGCCGGTCCCGAGCAACCGGATAACTGCATCAAGACGCTGCTCCTGATTGGGGAGGAGGCTGAGATCGACCAGGGCGAGTTCTTCGTCGGTCAGGAGATCGATGTCCAATTCCGCCAATTCTTCACTCGAGAGTCCGAGAAGCGGGTCGAGCAATCCGCTGCCCGAAGGAACGGTCGGAGTGGCGCCGGTCGGCGGCAGCGCGCCAAGGCCAGCAAGCGTAAGGCTCGTATCGACAAAGATGCGGTCACTGCCATCGTCAGCGGTGCCGATTGCCACGATCGCCTCGGGATCGATACCAAGCGCAACGAGTTGCGCGACAATTTGCGCGTCGATACCGCCAGTTCCCCCAGTCCCATCCACGAGATCGCCGAGCTGGCCGAGAGCCTGCGGTCCCAGAATAGCGTTGAGATCGACAAGCTGGATCGGCCCACCGGCACTTCCACCGCCACCGTCGGCATTAGAAAGCAGACGCACCACGGCATCGAGGCGTTGATCCTCGTTGGGCAGCACGGTGAGATCGATGCGAGCAAGGTCCTCGTCGCTCAACAGATCAATGTCGAGCGCTGCCAGTTCGCCAACCGTCAGCCCATCCAGTACAGAGCCCCCTGCGGCTGAACCAGGGAGTGTTGCACCGCCCAGATCGGCAAGAGCGACGGCACCACCGAGAACGATGACTTCGGTATTGCCGTTGTCGTTGATGCGGACAGCCAGCACCTCCTCGGGCACTATGCCTTCATTGCCCAGAATGGAGGTCAGGACGGCGCTGTCACTGATCGCGTCAAGCAGCTGCAGCCGGCCGTCTTCGCTGGTGGACAGGGTTTCCACAATCTGTCCGAGGCCGACGCTGTCGAGCAAACTGCCCACCGGCAAGATGCTCACACGCCGATCGTCGATAACGGCGTCGATATCCACGCCCGCGAGTTGCGGATCGGCGATAAGGTCGATCAACGCATCGACACGCAGCGCTTCATCGAGCGCTGCAATATGCAGGTTGGGAACCGGATCCCGATCGGGCGTGACAGCTATATCGATCAGTTGTCCCCCATTCGGCCCGGTCGAACCGCCGCCTGTGCCCACACCAACGCCAATGAGATTACCGCTGCCTGTATTGGTCGGTCCGGCGTTGACGTCGACGCCGACGACCTCGTTGCCACCGAGGCCAACACCGGCATCAACACCGATGCCATTGCTGCCGCCTATACCAGCATCAACGCCCACTCCGAGGCCGTTGTCACCACCGACCCCGGCATCCACATCCACGCCGAGACCGCTTTCGCCTCCGAGGCCGACACCCACGTCAACATTGACGCCATTGTCGCCACCAAGGTTGACGCCGAGGTCCAAACCGCCCCCACCGCCGCCGAGGCTGAGTTGGGCGAATGCCGGACTGGCGCTGAGAAGAGCCGCTATGAGGGCGACCGTCGAAACCTGAGTTCGCATGATATTGCCTTCCACTCATCGAGATGGCGGCAGAACGTCGGTGCCTCAGGTGGTTTCCAACACATTGGGCGCCAGCATTACCCAAGGGCCAACAAATCAAACGGCATTTTATGTTCGTGGGTGGGGACGCGTAACAAAGATCGTCGGAGGAGACAGCTGCCAATCCAGGCACATGCCTGACGCTTAGCGAACGCCATAGACTCGCTTTTCAAGACGCCGCGGCACCCAATTAAGTTAAGATTTTCCGCCGACCGCCTTGTGAGAACTATCTACACAAATCCATCTATTGACAGAATTTACGCTAGATAAATGGAAGATTCTGTATGGAAAACTATATATTTTGCGACGTGATGACATCACGCAGACTACCTACAGAACGTAAGTAGTGAGATGCCATGCCTATTCCAACGCTTTCTCCTCGTATGATTTCGGAATTTCACGTTCGTATAGTAGATTCAGACATTCAAAACTGCGAAAGCCTGAGTGTACTGTTCCGTCTCGAAGGCTTCCAAACCAGCTTTGCGATTTCTCAAGACAAGGCACTATCCAGCAGCGGCCGCCTCGATGTCTTTGTCATAAACCTAGAAATGTCCGATGGATCAGGCCTTGGCCTGCTCAAGAGAGTGAAAGCCGAAGTCCCAGGCGCCCCTGTGTTCATGTTGGTCAAATCGCCCACAATAGACGCAGCAGTCATGGCGATGAAATTAGGCGCTACCGACGTTTTCACTCAGCCAGTTGATACCGAGCATCTGTTGATCAGCGTGCGCGACGCCCTCCGTCGTGATCTTCATATCGGCGCCATGCGCGACGGCCGTCGAAGCGTCGAGATACGCGGCTTTTCGGCACTGACGCCACGCGAGCGCCAGGTATTGCAGCTCCTTGCAGAAGGCCGCTCTAATAAGTCGGCAGGCGATCTGCTTGAAATCTCCTCGCGCACCATTGAAGTCCATCGTGCCGCAATCATGAAGAAACTGGGCGCCGAAAACGCCGCTGACTTGATGCGGATCGTCTTCACACGCTGAGAACGCCTTTGTTCGGAGATATCTTGGAAGGAGCGCGCGACCAGGCGCCACGCGGCTCTTTGAAAGCCCTGACTAGCCCTTTCAGTGTATTCTTCTTCGCGAGGAACCCGACGCGACCAAGACCGTTATCCCCGATCTAGACGATGGCTACCGACGACTACCTGTTCGAACAGGAACGGGCTTTTCGTCGAACGGCCACCGCCCAAGCAGCCTTTTCCCGACAGTTGAGCTGTCTAGCAACGGATTCTATGGAGCGCAGCCAAATGCAGCGCGTAGCCGAATGGACTGAGTCAAGAATGCTCTTCCGCAGGTTAATGGAGCGCTCCCAACTACTTGGTTGGATATGCGAGGCAGATGGCTACTGCATCTATCTCAGCTCCGCGTGGCACCGCTATACTGGATCCTCCGACGGAGTGGGCATAGGCTGGTTGAATGTCATCCACCCTGATGATCGGGTCGTTACTCGCAGGGCGTTTTTCGACGCCAATGACGCTCAGGTTGAGTACGAGGTAGAATACAGAGTACAACGCGCGGACGGCAGCTACTCGACAGCTACTGCGCATGGCGTACCGCATTTCGACGCCAACCAGCGGTACATGGGGATGCTCGGCATAACCACCGGTCAACCCGAATTGCGTCCAGCCAAAACCGAGGATGATGAGGACGAGCAGTCGAGGCCCAAGCTCCTGAGTGACAGAGAGAGGGAAGTCCTGTCGCTGTTTGCTGAGGGCTACACGGCAGAAACGGCGGCGTTGTCCCTTGGGATCGCGCAGGGGACCGTATCCATCCATTCCAACCACGCGACGACGAAGCTAGGCGCCTTAAATCGAACTCACGCCGTCGTTCTCGCACTGCGTCTCAACGAACTTGAGCTTCCTGCTAAGTCCGCCTGAAGGAATTATCACCAGTCCCACGTGATGAACTCGTATCCATTCCGCTCGAATATTTCATCGCGAATGGAGGGATCGATCTCTGGGATGGATTTGCCTTGTCGCATCAGTTCTTCAAACACTCGCGCTCCGGCCGCCGGCGTAAAGATGTTGAGCAGATAGCCCTCGTCGGTTCCGCTATTGCGCCACCCGTGCACCGAGCCAAGGGGAATGAAGATCCACGCTCCCGCAGAAACCTGTCGTTGCTCATCGCCGAGCTGAAATTTGAAATCCCCTGATCGCACGTAAAGAACTTCGTCACTGGTGAGATGAACGTGGAGTGGCGTGCCCGCGCCCACAGGTACGGTCTCCTCGAAAGCAGCAATGCTGCCACCCGTCTGTTCGGCAAGGAGCTTGAAGACCGCAAGACGGCCCGGCTCCATTTCCCAGATATGCCCCTCGCTTTTCACGACGGCATGCCCTTTGGGCTCGGTTGACATTGGCACCCTCCCCTAGACGCAGACGCGATGGACTGTCTCGCAACTCTGCTCATGGCGTCAACGGCATCTCAAACCGAGCCTTGTGACGGCAACACCCGAGGAAACCGCCGAACGGTGGCCCGGACTATGTGGCGATACCATTACGGGGTAGCAGTTGCGCCGGCAGGTTCACCTCGCCCATGGCGGCGCGTAGTTCGATTTCGATTTCACGACAAATCTGGGAGATAGGTACGTCGTTCGCACCACCCTCGAACGGGTTGGATGTGCTTTCGCCCACTTGGTCGAGCGACATATACATCCAGCCAAGCAAAGTGCTAAACGGAATGGTCAGCCAGATTGAAATGATGCTCCAGACGCCTCCAAGCCTGCTCATCTCGGCAAACACCGGCACTGTCCCAAAGGGCAGCAATGTGCAGAAGATGGCCACGAACATTGAGCTGACAATCGCGTACTGGCGCGGATAGGGACTGTTCTTGATGCGATCGCAGCGGGCCTGCTGGTCATGGAAATCCCGCATCAGCTTGAGCAATTCACTATAGACCTGCGACGGGAGCCCCGCATCGCGGAACAGCAGATTGATCTGGTGACCTTGCGCGTTGAGCAATTGCAGCGGCGCAGCCAGCATGCCGCCTTCGAGGATTTCTGCCGCACCCTCCTTGCCAAGCAATGTCGCCAATTCGTCCGACAGCGACGTCGCATCTTCGAGGATGTGATAGCGCTTGCGAAACTCGGCATTGGCCTTGTGCCCCATAGACTCCCACGGCATCGAGCGGCGCAGGCAGAAACGCAGCGCGGTCATCCAGGCGATATGCCGATAGACCAATGCCCGTTTGGTTTGCTCATCGGCAAAATCGCAGCAGAACCGGGATAACATTCGGCTGCTTGCCGATATCTGGGCAAAAGCCTGCAAGGCCTCGCCACTGCGCGCCAGCACTTGGGAATTCTTGAAGCCAGCCATGAGCGAGACGGTGGTGCCAAGCACCACGATAATCGGCCAGGGCACGGAGAAACCCGCAATCGAGGGGATGTTGTATACCCCGATTGCACACAGGCTTACCGCCACCATGAAAATGATACTGCCGCGCGACCACAGCGCAAACTCGACCGGTCTGTAAGATTTCCCGACGTGCATGGAAGCCCCGAACTCAAGGTTGATGCATCCATGACGAGACCGGCGCGGACAGTGTGACACGCGACCCGAAGATTCTTTTTTCGCCGTTCATGTCACACGGGGCCACTGCAACCTCGTCTTGCCATCGAAGACGCCGCCGAACGCGGGCCGGCGTCAGTCAACAACAGGCAAAACAATGAAAATTCTTGTCATCGGCGGCACAGGCCTCATCGGCTCGAAAACCGTACGCATTCTGCTCGATCGCGGTCATGAGGTTATCGCCGCCTCGCCGAGTTCTGGGGTGAACACCATCACCGGCGAGGGTCTCGCTCAAGCTATGGTCGGCGTTGAGGTCGTACTCGATCTTGCCAATTCGCCCTCCTTCGAAGACGGTGCCGTGCTTGAATTCTTCCAGACTGCCGGCCGCAATCTGCTGGCCGCGGAAGAGGCTGCTGGTGTTCGCCATCACGTGGCGCTGTCCGTCGTGGGGACGCAGGATCTCGGCGACAGCGGCTATTTTCGTGGCAAGCAGGCGCAGGAAGCACTGATCAAGGCCTCGCCCATTCCCTACACCATCGTTCATTCCACCCAGTTCTTCGAATTCCTGGGCGGCATTGCCAAATCGGCCGGCGCCGAAGGCACCATTACCCTCTCGACCGCTTTCATCCAGCCGATCGCCTCACCCGACGTCGCCGGCTTTATGGCCGATGTAGCCCTCGCTCCGCCGCTCAATGGTACGCTTGAAATCGCGGGCCCCGATAAGGTCGGCATGTCCGATCTGCTGAGCCGGTATTTGCGCGATATCGGCGACAGCCGCGCTGTGATCGGCACCCCCGACGCACCCTATTTCGGCGCCCGGCTAGCAGAGAATACCTTGCTGCCGCGCGGAGCCGCCCGCCTCGGCGCCATTGGCTATGGCGACTGGCTTGCCAGCCAGACGCAACGCTGAGGAATATTTCGATGAAAGCACGATTGGACGATCACCTTGCCAAGGCTCCTGCTGCCATCAAGGCGATGATGGCGCTTGAAGCGGCTCTCAAGGCGAGTACTCTCGAGACGGAGTTGCTGGAGCTCATCAAACTGCGCGCCTCCCAGATCAACGGCTGCGCGTACTGCATCCATCTACACGCCACATCGATGCGCAAATCCGGTGAAAGCGAAATGCGACTTTACCTGCTGGACGCATGGCGCGAGGCGCCGCACTACACGGCACGTGAAAGGGCGGCTTTGGCCTGGACGGAGACTTTGACGCGGCTGTCGGAAGCCGAGGCCAACGAAGCCGAGTACGAAGTCTTGGAAGCAGCCTTTACGCCCGAAGAGCAGGTCCACCTGACCCTCGCCATCGGCGCTATAAACGCCTGGAACCGCCTGCAGGTTGGTTTCGCAGTGCCTCCTCCGTTCCCCGAGGGCGCATATGACGCCTAAAGAGGCTTCAGATGTTTTCGAGACGCACCGGCCCCGGCTGGTGCGTCTGGGATATCGCATGCTCGGAGGAAGAGCCTCCGCCGAGGATATCGTTCAGGATGCCTGGCTGCGATGGTCCAAGACCGACCAATCTGCGGTGACCAATGTCGGCGCCTTCCTTGCCCGCATCGTGACGAGGCTCTGCCTTGATGAAATGAAATCCGCCCGCGCCCGGCGCGAGCTTTATGTCGGCAGTTGGCTGCCCGAGCCGCTCATCGAGGCGGAAGAACCCGACGTCGACACGGACGAGTTGACCATGACGCTGATGCTTGCGCTTGAGCGCCTCTCTCCCCTCGAGCGCGCCGCCTTCCTGCTCCACGATGTCTTCGGTCAGCCACTCGACGAGATTGCGACAACACTCGGACGCGATGCACCTGCCGTGCGCCAGCTCGCCTCACGCGCCCGAAAACATGTTCAGGAGGCGCGCCCGCGCTTCCCGGTCACTCGGGAGGATGGCGACCGCATTGCCCAAGCCTTCTTTTCTGCCGCCCATACGGGCGACGTGACCGCATTGCGTGCCCTGCTAGCCGACGATGTGGTGCTGCACTCCGATGGTGGCGGCAAAGTCTTTGCCTTCCTCCGCCCCATCACGGGCCTCGATCACGTGCTGCGCATGTATGGTGGGCTCTATCGCAAGCTGGGCCCGGGTTGGACCCAGTTCATTCGCCCGGCCTGGATCGATGGCCTGCCCGGCTATGTCAGCCGCGAACGCGGCGCGATCCTCCAGACCACCGCTTTCGCCATCGAGAACGGCAAGATCACCGCCATTTACATGATGCGCAACCCCGACAAGCTTACCCATGTCGATGGTTGAGCCACCGCAACGCACCTCATCGTCGACCTAGTCCAGTTTGCCTGTCGATCCGCGGATGAAATTGACCTCGGCCACTACAGGACACGATTCTTGACTTATCAGTCCAGAATCGTTATCTGATCACTCATGGCAAGGACCAAGGAATTCGATCGCGACGCGGCTTTGGCCGGAGCACTGGATGTGTTCTGGACCAAGGGCTACGAGGGGGCGTCCACGTACGACCTGCTCAAAGGCATGAAGATCGGCCGCCAATCCATGTACGACACCTTTGGCGACAAGCAGTCCCTGTTCCTTGAAAGCCTGCGCTGCTACCACAAGCTCGACAACAAGAATTTCTTCGATCACCTCGGTGACAACCCGTCGCCGCTCGAAGTCCTGCACGGCTTTCTCGCCATTTTCACTAGGCGCAGTGCGGAGGAAAATGCGCGTGGCTGCATGGGCATCAACGCCACCACAGCCTTCGGCAATGCCAAGCCAGAAGTAACAGCACTTGCCCGTAGCACGGCAACGAGCGTCGAGACCATGCTGGCCGGCCTGATCGAGTCGGCAAAGGCGCGCGGCGAACTGGCCAAAACATTGGATGCAACCGTCGCCGCAAGCTTCCTCTATGCGACGCTGCAGGGTCTGACTGTTCGGGCCCAGGCCGGTGCCAGCCGAGACGAACTGGCCCAAGTCGCCGACTTCGCCATGAAGGCGCTCTCAGCCATGTAGCTGCGTAACCCGCCCAGCCTGCCAATAAACACGCTCAATTTTGGACTAATCAGTCCAAAAAAAATACTACCCCCTGCCTGACGAAAGGAAACACCAATGTCGGCATCTCTCCCTCTTTTCAACAAACGTGCGATTGTCACCGGAGGCTCGCGCGGCATAGGCGCCGCCGTCGTGCGCAAGCTGGTCGAACAGGGCGCTCAAGTGGGATTCACCTACTCTGCCAGTCCCGATGCGGCGCAGCGTCTTGTCGACGAAATTGCCGCCAGCGGCGGCAAGGCCTTCGCTCTCAAGGCCGACAGCGCTGATCCCCTGCGCCTGCAAGACGCTATTCGACAGGCCGTCGACCGGATGGGCGGGCTGGACATTCTGGTCAACAATGCCGGCACTCTGGCTCACGCCCTCATAGAGGATTTCACCCAGGCGGACTTTGACCGGACAATGGCCATCAACGTGAGGGCGCCGTTCTTTGCCATGCAGGAAGCGAGCCGGCACATGCAGTCGGGTGGGCGCATCATCAATGTGTCGAGCAATGTCGCAGTCAGTGCGGCGGTGCCGGGCGCCAGCGTCTATGGCCTGTCCAAATCGGCCCTCACTGCCATGACGCGCTCGCTTGCCCATGAGTTTGCGCCAAGGGGCATCACGGTCAACGCCATCCAGCCGGGTCCGACGACCACCGACATGACCTCGGGCATGGAAGATTTCATCATCGGCAGGGTACCGGCCGGTCGCATGGCCAATGCTTCCGAACCCGCCTCTCTTGTGGCCTATCTCGCCGGGTCGGACGCCGGCTTTATCAACGGCGCGGCGGTGACCATCGATGGCGCTATGACGGCATAGCAGCGCTGGAACTGCCTTGCTGTCGGCGAACGGCAAGGCAGTCGCCAATTGCGCGAAATGTGTTCCGCGAGGTCTTTCTGTAAAAGGCGCTTCACCCGTGATATTCTTGAGCTCTGCTTAACGCCGGGCGATTGGCATGGTCGATCCATCCGCAACAGACGGGTCCGACAACACAGATCTGATGCAGATCGTCACCGCCATTTACGACGCGGCGATCGCCTCGGAACTTTGGCCGGGTGTCCTTGAATCCTGCCGCGAGTTTACCGGCGGGGCCTCGGCAGCAATCTTTGCCAAGGACGTAACCGGTAGCCGCCGCCAGCTATTTCATATTGATGGCCGGCTCGATGTTGAACAGACCCAGATTTATTTCAGCCGACTGGCGCCAATCGATCCGAGCAATACGGTTCAGGTCTATGCCGAGCTTGAAGAGGGTGTGATCACCAGCCAGAAGCTCAACATCGAAGACTTTGCCCAGAGCCGCTTCGCGGCGGAATGGGCCGCGCCACAGGGCATTGTCGACGTGGGATTTGCAACGCTCGAGCGAAGAGGCGACTGGGCTGCTCTCTTCGGCGTCTTCCGGCACGAGCGTGATGGACTGGGCGACGAATTGATGCGGCGACGCCTGACCCTCCTCGCGCCCCACGTGCGCCGGGCGGTCAACATCGCCGGCATCATTGGCCAGGCAAATCGAACGGCCGATACTTTTCGGGGAATGATAGACGGGCTGGCGACCGCCGTATTCCTCATCGACGCCGAAGGCCGCATGGTCCACGCCAACCATGCCGGGGAAAAACTGCTGGGCCAACACGGCACAAACGGCTCGGGCCCGGTCGGCACGCTCAGACTGGAGCGAAGCCAGATGCGCAACATGCTCCAGCAATCAAGCCTTGCACAAAGCTCCGCCTTTCTTGAAACCTCCAGCGGTGAACGGCTCGTTGCCCACGTGCTGCCGCTCACTGGTGGCACCAGGACCTTTGCTGGGCTCAAGGGCGATCCGGTTGCAGCGCTCTTCGTCCAGCCGGCGCTTTTTGATCCGCCCTCTATTCCAGAAAGCCTGGCTATGGCTTTCGACCTGACGCCCGCAGAACTGCGCGTGGCCCTGTCCACCCTGCGCCACGACAAAGTTGCCGATGTCGCGGAAAACCTCGGCGTCTCCGAGGCGACGGTGAAGACCCATCTGAGCCATATCTTCGCCAAGACGGACACACGTCGCCAAGCCGACATCGTCAAACTCGTGGCGGCCTTCAAAAGTCCACTCGCCGAAAGATAGGCGAAATTTCTTTTTCGTCTCATCCGATCGGATGACGCGAGCGACCGGCCATCTCCTTAGAAAACGCACCAAGCGACACCTAAGGAGAAACTGATGTCCCTTCACCAAGCCAATATCAACCCCGCGATCGACTATGCGGCCATCAAGCAGCGCCAGCAGGCGGCCTGGGCGTCCGGCGACTACGCCGTTGTCGGCACCACGCTGCAGATCGTTGGCGAGCAGCTCTGCGAGACGATCGAGATCCGGCCTGACGCCAAAGTGCTCGACGTAGCGGCGGGCAACGGCAATGCGACGCTTGCTGCGGCAAGACGCTTCGCCGATGTCACCTCCACGGACTATGTGGAGGCCCTTCTCGACAAGGGACGCGAACGCGCCAAGGCAGAAACGCTGCCGGTAACCTTCATGGTGGCCGATGCAGAAGCCCTGCCGTTTGCCGACGCCAGCTTTGACTGCGCGCTGTCAACGTTCGGGGTGATGTTCTCGCCCAATCACGAACAGGCGGCCGCCGAAATGTTGCGGGTAGTTCGCCCCAAGGGCCGGATCGGCCTTGCGAACTGGACCCCGGCCAGCTTCATCGGCCAGGTGTTCAAGACGCTGGGCAAGCACATTGCTCCACCGGCTGGCGTTCGTTCGCCTGCCCTGTGGGGTGATCGGCAATACTTGGAAAAGCTGTTTGCCGGTCAGCGCATCGAGATCACCGAGCGGCTATTCAACTTCCGCTATCGGTCTGCGTCCCACTTCATCGACGTGTTCCGCACCTATTACGGTCCGGTGCACAAGGCCTTCCTGGCCCTCGATGAGGCAGGTCGCACGGCGCTCAACCGCGACCTGACCGTGCTGATGGAAAGCTTCAACACCGCCACCGACGGCTCCCTCGTCATCCCCTCGACCTATGCCGAAGTGGTCATCGAGAAAACCTGAACCCTCGAGCCGGCTGCTTAGCCCGGCCGGCTCGCCTTAACGCAAAATCGGCATCCTGATCGCTTGGCGGCCCCGTGGGTTCGGCGAGAGGGATTGCCCCTTACCTTCGGACGTAATCATGACTGCGATAGACTATGGCGCCGTTCGCGGCGCAGAAACGACGACCAGACCCAAACGTCCGCGCTTCCTGCGAATGATCCTTGCTCAATTCCGGCGCAAGCGCCGGGTGATCAGGACCTATCTCGAGCTGTCGCGGATGGACGAGTGGTTGCTCTACGATCTCGGCATCGACCCCATCGATGTCAGGGAAGCGCTGAACGATCACTCCACGACCTCGATCCTTTTCGAGCCGATGCGCCGACAATTCGACTTCGGCGACAAGCCTGGAAAACGGAAAAACTGATGCGACGGCAGCAAGGCGCTGACCAGACCATCGAACAACAAACGTGAGCCCTGCCATGGGCGGGGCTCACAGAATGTGCAGCCTCATCATGGATATACTGATCAACTTGGCCAACGTGCTCTACGTCGTGGCCTATTTCACCACCAATATCGTGCGCCTTCGCCTGCTGACCCTGGTGGCCGCATCGTGCCTCGCCATCTACTTTGCCAATCAGCCGCTACCGATGCTCAACGTGGTCGCCTGGAACCTGGGCTTCATCGCCCTGAACCTCTTCCAGCTGCTGCGCCTCCTCAGGCGCCGCTATGGCAATGGACGTTTCGGCGCTAAGCTCT
The DNA here is from genome assembly GCF_040509215.1 of Devosia sp. Classification (GTDB taxonomy): domain Bacteria; phylum Pseudomonadota; class Alphaproteobacteria; order Rhizobiales; family Devosiaceae; genus Devosia. Next base: position 4,290 of record NZ_JBEVLL010000056.1, on the reverse strand, counting down.
ACCGGGAAATGCTGGCTGCGATTGGCACTTCGGCGGCCAGCTCGGGCAGGACGTGAAGGAGGATGCAATGGCGCAGATCACATTCGGCCCATTGGCCGAGGTCGATCCTGAATTGTTGCTGAGCATGCTGCTCGATCCCGGCGTTCGCCGCCACATGCCTCTGGCCGGCGACAACTGGGACGAGCAGACAGCTAGCGACTGGGCCAAGGGCAAAGATGCCCAATGGCAGGAGAACGGCTTCGGCCCTTGGGCGATCCTGCTCGACGGCAAATTCGCCGGCTGGGGCGGCTTCCAGAAGGAGGAAGACGAGGTCGATCTCGGCCTCGTTCTCCTGCCGCAGCATTGGGGAGAGGGGGCGGCGATTTTCCGCCTCCTTGTCGAGCGCGGGCGGGAAATGCGCCTCGCCAATGTCACCATCATGTTGCCGCCGAGCCGGCGGCGTCTGAACAGTCTTGCCCGGCTTGGCTTCACGCCCATGGCCGACGTCGAATATGCCGGCGAACGCTTTCATAAGTTCAGGCTCGACTGAGCAGCTTGGAGGACAACATGTACGTCAAGACCGTGCCGGCATCCGAAGCAACCGGCGAAATGGCGCAAATCTACGCTGCGGACATTGCCTCCATGGGACATGTCATGCACGCGACCGAATGCTGGTCGGCGCGTCCTGACATGCTCGTGCCAGTCGAAAGCCTGCTGGAACAGATGCGCGACGGCTTTTCGCTTGGTCTACTGAACTTCCGGCTCATCACCTTCATCGCGGCCCAGCATGTGCCATCGAGCTACTGCTCGCATGTCTACTTCAAGACCCTGTCTGGCATGATCGGCCGCGAAATGACGCTGGCGGTTCATCGTGATTTCCGCAGCGCGGGTCTCAGCGAACTGCAGGTGGAAATGCTGGCCTATGCCCAGCAGATCACCGTCGATGCCTCAAAGATCGGCCCCGCTAATATCGACGCCCTGCGACGCGTCGGCCTCACCGACCTCAACATCGCCGATATTGCCTTGGCAGCCTCGTTCCGAAACTTCATGAGCCGCTACTTTGACGCCATAGGTGCCAGCGTAGAGCCCGACTTTCTCGATGCCGACCCGGACGTTCGAGAAAAGCTCTCCGTCGGTAAAGATTGAGGCCAACGTGCTGCGAATGACTGGGCCTTATTAAATAGCCAATCCAAGGAAAGAAGGGGCCGCGAGGCCCCTTCTCGGTTCACTGGTGAATTACTCGGCCTTGAGGAAATCGGCGACGTCGAGGAGGATGTACTCGTTGTCGTCGGCACGACCGGCTTCGCGACCGGTCGAGCCTGGGTAGTTGTTGTCGTTGGCGACAATGATGGTGGTCGGGTCGACGAGATCAACGTCTTCGATGGTGACGAAGGGGAAGGTGAACACGCCGTCCTTGCTGCCGCGCGGCGCGATGCCGTCCGGGTCCTGCATGGCCATCAGGTCGATATAGGCGATCTTTTCGAGCACGCCGTTTTCGTCGGCGCGAGCGAGATCGACGAGATAGATGCGCTTGAAGGCAGCAGCCTTCTCGCGGCCGTCATCGCCTTCATTGTTGTCGCGTTCGATGATGAGGCCACGGGTGCCTTCAAAGATGTTGAAGTCGCCGATGGCGTGGCCAGCGTCGTCGAGCGGATAGTAGCGAACGGTGTCGCTCCAGGTGGCGTCGGCAACGTTGAATTCGAGCATGCGGATGACGGGCTTGCCATCAACGAGTTCGAGCGCGCCGGCCGTTTCGTCGAAGAAGGGCTTTTCAAGAAGCGGATAGAGCGTGGTGCCGTCGATCGACTGCGCCATGCCTTCATAGCCGCCCGAGCGGCCGGTATTGATGCCGGTCACGACAGCACCGGCAGCCGGCTGCGAGGTGAACTGGTTGTCGGGCGACTTGTAATCGACGCCACCGGGATTAGTCTTGACCACCTGCAGCACGACGCCTTCGGCATCGACTTCGATCAGCCAGGGGCCGAATTCGTCGCCGATCCAGTAGTTTTCGCCAACGGGCTGGATGGATTCAGGATCGAAATCGGCGCCGGTGAGATAGCGGCTATCGCTGTGCTCGGTGACGATCGGGAACGGAACGACGCGGTTCGGATCTTTGAGGAATATGGTCTTTTCGATGCCGACCTTGCCCGCTTGCCAATCCATTTTCAGGATGTTGAACATGAGCATAGCGTCGGACGAATTGGCCTTGTTGCCAAAGCCGTTGTCGGTGAGGAACAAGAAGCGATCGTCGCCCAGCGAGCGGACACCGCTCATGCCCTGGAGAGGCTGGCCGGGAAACGGCATGGCGATGCCCGAAGCTGGGTTAGCCCAGCCATACGGCGTCTCGACGCGAGTGCCCGAGGTGAAGCGGCCAGACATCTGGAGGCCGGCGGGTGCATCGGCAGGAGCGGGCAGAAAGGTCTGGGCCGGCAGCTGGGCATGGGCCTTCAGCACGGCCTCAAACTTTGCCGGACCGTCAGTTTCTTGGGCCATTGCGAGGGATGCAAGGAGGCTGAGGCTGACGCCAAGGGCGAGCGCTTTGAGCATGGTTCTCTCCAGAAAAAATGGATGCCCTGCCCTAAACAAGGGTGATGTCGCTGGGATCACAGCGGCGTGAATGGCCCATGACATTGCCAACGCTGTCAGCGCGATGAGCCAGCGTCGCACTCGGCTCGACATGTTACAAAATTACATTATCTGCCGCTCGTAACGTTATGACGTAACTACATTTGTGTGTCACATGGCCGGTCTAATGGGTTGATGAACCGGTCAGTTTCTCTCCTGCCCGGACGCTTCAACCCAATAAGGTGAACATCATGGTCAAGCTCTCCCGAGCCCTTTTCGCTGGCGTTTCGACGCTCGCCCTGACTCTGCCGGTTCTGGCCCAGACGGCACTGCCGCAGGCTGATGACAGCTACTTCCTGGCCGCCCAGGAACAGCTCGCCGCCAAGGAAGCGGTTCAGCCCAACACCGGCAAGGCCAAGAACGTCATCGTCTTCATCGTCGATGGCCTCTCCATCCCGACCATCACCGCCGCCCGCATCCATGAAGGCCAGCTCGCTGGCGTCGATGGCGAAAGCCACTCGCTCGCCTTCGAAACGCTGTTGCCGCACACCGCTCTCGTCAAGACCTACACCCACGACAGCCAGGTCGCCGACTCCGCGCCGACCGCGACCGCCATCACCTCGGGCGTAAAATCGCTCAACGGCACGATCGGCGTCGACCAGACCGCCGTGCTCGAAGATTGCTCGACCCAGGCCGGCGCCACCACCATGTCGATCTTCGAACAGGCCGAAGAAGCTGGCCTTTCCACGGGCATCATCTCGACTGCCCGCATCACCCACGCGACCCCGGCTGCTGCCTATGCGCACACCGTCGGCCGCGACTGGGAAAACGACACCAACCTGCCCGAAGACGCTGTCGGCAAGTGCGCCGATATCGCGTCGCAGCTCGTCGACTCCAGCTTTGGCGACGGCTTTGACGTGGTGTTCGGCGGCGGTCGCGCCAATTTCATGCTCGACAGCCAGAAGGATCCGGAAGATGAGACCCGCACTGGCGCCCGCAAGGAACGCGACCTGATCGCCGATTGGCAGGCCAAGTACACCGACGGCACCTATGTGTGGAACAAGGAAGGCTTTGACGGCCTGACCGCCGAAACCACCAAGGTTCTCGGCCTCTTCAACGGCTCGCACATGCAGTATGAAGCCGATCGCGAAGGCGATGCCGGCGGCGAACCTTCCATCGCCGAAATGACCGTCAAGGCGATCGACATCCTCGAAAAGAACGAGGACGGTTTTGTGCTGATGGTTGAAGGCGGTCGCGTCGACCACGCTCACCACGCCGGCAATGCCGCTCGCGCTCTCAAGGACGCCATCGCCGTCTCCGAAGCCGTCCAGGCCGCCTACGACGCCGTGAACCCGGAAGAGACGCTCATCCTGCTCACTGCCGACCATAGCCACGTCTTCTCGATCGCTGGCTACCCGACCCGCAACAACCCGATCCTGGGTATTGCCGGCACGGGTGACGATGGCCTTCCCTACACCACCCTCGGCTACATGAACGGCCCCGGCGCCAAGACCCTCGAAGAAGGTGCCGATGTCTCGACCATGTCGGGTGAAGACGTCCGTGCTGCCCTGCAGCGCGCCGACCTGACCGAAGTCGACACCACCGACATCGACTTCCTGCAGCAGGCCCTGATCCCCATGGGTTCGGAAAGCCACGCCGGCGACGACGTCGCCGTCTTCGCCCAGGGCCCGCAGGCATACCTCTTCGACGGCGTCATCGAACAGAACCTGATCTACCACGTGATGG